>CALBNV010000013.1 GCA_937896895.1 uncultured Bacteroidales bacterium
TTCGGCTAAGATAGTGAATATCAGCCATGTTGAGACACCGGCCTTGATTTTTTTTATTAACCGGCCTAAAAATCCAAAATTTTTATGTAAGTTTGCCACGCAAAAACGGGTATAACGACACGTCGAGGGTGTATGCCCTATGCGTTCAGGTCTTCTCGTTTTGCTCTGGGTGCTTCTGAGATTAGCGATCTTCCACAACTGCATGGTCTCTGTAAGCACCTTCTTTTTTGGCCTCACCAAGGAGGCAATACCCAATGAATTTGTTTTTCTCCTTCATAACTTATAAGGTTTTCGTTCATCAATCTGTTACGGTAAACTCACCAGCGTACACATCCCCATTGGGAAGCGTGAAGGTAACAATGTAAGTCCCTGCATTAGGAATGTAAACCTGCAAGCCGTTTGGTGTAAGCACCGAGAGACACTCCACTGTGGCACCAGTAGCAGTGGCAACTTCCACCGAGACTTGCCCAAGATTCTCATTAAATACCACGGTAAGAACATGACCATCAAGAGTAGGAAGGATAGAGCTGCTCCTATCCGAACCACTTGCTCCTGTACTTTCTGTTAAATCAATAGGTATCGGTACCCAATCCTTTTCATTTCCTGCTCTGGCAGCGCCGTTGGCGTAGCACAATGCTCCTGAAAGAATGAAGCAGAGCATCAGAACCAATGTTGTTACTTTTTTCATCGTATCGTTGTTTAACGGTTACGATGGCAAAAGTATAGTAAAATCTAATGATATATACAAGCCAGTGCTGGAGAAAAGTTGGAATAATTTAATATCGAAGGGGGGGGGTAGCTGATAATCAACAAGTTACGAATTTGAGCAAAAAGCCAGGCGTTAAGATTTTCCAACTTTTGTCCATCATTTACTTTTTTTTCCAGCATAGAGAGACTATCAATAGTGACGAAAAGCAAAGAACGGGAAGAGCCAATTGACACTCCAAATTGAATAATTGACAACTATTCAATCACTTCCCAATGTCCACCCTTATCAGGTCCAACACGACGGATAGCCCCTTGTTCTTTCAGCCTTTTGATGTTTTTGTCAACACCTCTTGTTGTCATGCCGAGACGGTCGGCAATTTCTGAAATCGTGATACTGGGTGATGCGGAAATGAGCTCCAGAATCTTCTGCGAACTTTTCAACGAACTTTTCAACGAACTTTCTTGCTCCATTTCCATGGGTTGGCCTGAGTTTTCTTCCGTTGTTCGCTGTAAATCCATATCCGGCTGTTTATCTTGTTCAACATTTGGGGTTCCACACAATCCCTCAGCTATCCTCAAAACATACGCAGATATATTTTCGTCCACCCCCAACTTCTCCTGTAGGCTCTCGTTCTGCTTCCTGATGGCCGAATATGATACGTTTTTAAGTGCCGCGATTTCACTCTCGCTCAATCCCAATAGATACAGATGGCACAGTGTCAAATATCCATGTTTTAAATTCGGGCATTGGCTCAATAGCACATGGTCAAAACCGTCATAATACTTTGCTACGGCCTCTCCGAGCCGTTCCAAATCCTCGTCTTTAAGGGCAATACCAAGCTCGTGTGCAACATCACGTGTAGTGATTTGTTTGCTTTTCGCTTTGTTGAGAATAGCCTCGCATATTGGTTCTTTCAAGAAAGCCATACGCCGCTGCTCCGCCTCTTCGCGTTGCTGAATCAAGGCTTTTTCCAACACAATCACATGCGCTTCTTTTTCCTGTAGGTTCTGCTGCAAAGCCTCCTGTTTCTTCTGATAGGCCAAACGCTCGTTTTCCAATTCCTTCTCGTGCTTCTTCTCAGTTTCTTCCATAGTCTTGTCAGCCTCGGCTTGCCATAGTCTCAATTCCTTTTCATGTTCTTGCTCCGTTTCTTCAAGTACCCTGTCAGTTTCTTCTTGCTGTTTCTTTAGCAGTTGCTTGCTTTTTTGTTTCGCCACCACAAGGATGGCAAATATAAAAAAGACAGTGATGAACACGACAATTTCAATTGTTTCTCTGATGGACTTTTTTCGTGCTTCTTCAGCTTCTTTCTTTTGTTTTTGGTTCATATATGCCTTATACACAGCTTCAAGTTCCGAGACCAAAGCTTTGTTTTCTCCCTCAGATTTATTCTGATGTGTCAAAAACCTCGAATATACATTAGATTGTTCTCTGTTTCCTATGCTGTCATAAATAATACGTAAATAACTTGCTGCTTTGGATTGTAACCTAATCTCATCATTCTCATACACCGGCTTCAAATAGAATAATGCGGAATCGTAATTACCATCGAAGAAAAAAACACTGCCAATGGTCAAATATCGGTTCAAACGTTCATTTTCAGTATTTGCCTGCATGAGAATAGTGCTAAGTTCATCTAAAACATATTCTGCTACTCCTTCCACCTTATAGTCACAGAGTGCCTTACTTGCAACAATATCCCTATAGACTAAATTATCTTTCACTGTCATATTTTCTAAAGCCTGACCATAATACAATCTCGCATTTTCAATTTCATTTTTTTTGTCGTATTGCTTACCTATTCGATATAGAATGTTGGAAACGCCAATCGGCGATGTGGGTTCTATTTTACAATAGACAAGTGCGTTCTCATAACAAGTGATGGCAGATTCCATCATAAACTGCTCCGAAAACAGATCTCCCATACGATTATATATATTCGCCATAAATTGAGCCTTTTTGCCAGTCAATGACTTTTCTTCAAAATATCCTTCCATTACCTCCAAGGCTTTCAGATATTCTGAACACGCCTGTACTACATTTCCCTGCTCATAAAACCCTACACCATTCATATAATGTGCCCGTGCATCCAAAAAAACATAGCTCTTCCGTAAAGTAACACTGCGCGAATATGCACCAGTGTTACCACTCGTCAGCGAATCAAAAAAATCCACTGCTCGTAGCAAATCATTCCTGTTGCTTTGTTGTTTGTAATTCTTATACAACAATTCTGAAATCAGCACCTGGCAATAATGTTCGTCGTATGTATCAAGTTCTTTCGCTTCAGGGCTAACAACGAACCCTTGCAGCAACACAAAAGCACTATCAGGCTGCCTCCACATCAGCGAGTCTATCTCAGCCAATGCCGCATGGGCATTATTGTCCTTCACTTCGCTTGGTTGCGATTCCCTTCCCCCACAATAGGGAAAAAGCAGCAGCGCCAATACTATACCTATGACATTCAAGCACTTGTTCATTTCGCTCTCTCAACAAATTCGCATTGCAAATGTACAATATTTATTCATCAACCTAAACTATAATGCGTCCCGAAGTTTGAACCACTAATAGGTGAGATTAAGGTGGTTTTCGTTTGCGGGTTAGCGTTGCAAATATACAAATATTTATCTGAATACCAAAGAGTTTTATTTAGAAATGCCCTTCACTCTATCCCCCTCAAGTCCTTGTACAGCTGCACAGCATACAAATCTGTCATGTTCGAGATGTAGTCCAAGACGACCTGGATCTTTGAGTACAGATCGGTCTTGTCGGTCATGAACTGCTCCGGTATCAGGGAGAGAAGTTTCCTGCTGTACGCGCTCTCCTGATGGAGCATGGCCTGGACAAATTCGTTCAGCAGATTGCCGATGATGTTGAAACCTGTGACTTCAATCTTCACTACAGACGGATGCTTGTAAATATTTGAGATTGAGAAGTTTCTGCAATTCTCCAATGCTTTGTTTTCGTACTCCGGAAGGTGTGAGATCAGGCTCTTGCTGAATGCGCCTTCCATTATCTCATCATAATGGTCGATGAACACTTTCGAGACGCAATCGACCAACTTGTTGATGACGGTCGCCCTCAAAAACGCCATGCGCTCGTTGGCGTCGGTGACCGTCTTATAGACTTGTTCCTTTCTCTCGAAGAACCACTTGTCGGTGTCCTCATTCATGAAGGCGATGAAATGCTCTTCTATTGATTCTGTTTGGATTATGCCGCGTTTGTGTGCGTCTTCCATGTCCAAGATGAGGTAGCAGATGTCGTCGGCGGCCTCCATCATATACGAAAGCGGATGTCGGGCATAGACGGGCATCGTCTCGTCGAGACGCGGTATGCCGCAGCCGTTCATCACTTTCTCAAACATCCCGATTTCGGAGTTGAAGACGTTGTATTTCTTGCGGTCGCCTTTGTCGAACGACGGGTACGGATATTTTATCAGTGTCGCCAACGATGCGTATGTCAATGACAGTCCGCCTTCGCGACGGCCTCTGAACTGATGTGTCAGTTGGCGGAAAGCGTTCGCGTTTCCCTCGAAGGAGATGAGGTCAGTCCATTGATATTCAGGGATCAAACCTTTGAGCGACTTGCCTTCTCCGTGTTTGAAGTAGCTGCTTATCGTCTCCTCGCCGGAATGTCCGAACGGCGGGTTGCCGAGGTCGTGGGCGAGGCAGGCGGTGGTGACGATTGTGTCGATGTCGTAAATGTCGTTCAGGATGTCATTGCCGAATCTCTCGGCGAGATGTTTGTAAACCTTACGCGCTATGGAACGCCCCACGCTGGCCACTTCAAGGCTGTGCGTCAACCGGTTGTGCACCATCTGGCTTCCTGGGAGAGGGAAGACCTGCGTCTTGTTCTGCAAGCGGCGGAACACGTTCGAGAAAATGATCCTGTCGTAGTCGCGCTGGAACTCGTTGCGGATGTCGGCGACACTCTGCGCCCGGGCGTCACGCTCCGCTGAAAGTAATGATTTCCAATTCATTTTGCAAAATTTTTAACACAAGTTACACAAGTTTTTAAACACAAGTTGCACAAGTTTTTTGTATCGTATCCTTTTACCCTTCAACCTTTTAACCTTTAACCTTTTAACTTTTTACCTTTTAACCTAATCACCTATATACCGTCCTCGCGTAGGGTGTGAGGTCTTGGGTGGCGAACTCGCCGCGTTGGTATTTCAGGTAGCCGGCGACGCCGATCATCGCCGCGTTGTCGGTGCTGAACTTGAATTTCGGGATGAAGACATCCCAGTGGTATTTCTTTCCCGCGGCGATCATCGCGTCCTGCAGACCTGTGTTGGCGGAGACGCCTCCTGCAATCGCAACCTGCTTGATGCCAGTGTCTTTCGCCGCCTTTATCAGCTTTTTCATCAAGGTGTCGATGATGTCTTTCTGGATGGAGGCGCAGAGGTCGGCCTTGTTTTCTTCTATGAAGTTCTCGTTTTCTTTGAGTTTGTCGCGCAGGAAATATAAGAAGCTGGTTTTCAGCCCGCTGAAGCTGTAGTCGTAGCCGGGGATGTGCGGTTTGCTGAACTGAAATGCGTCGGGGTTGCCTTCTTTCGCGAGCCGATTGATAATCGGGCCGCCCGGGTAGCCGAGTCCCATGATTTTGGCGGTCTTGTCGAAAGCCTCGCCGGCGGCGTCGTCGATTGTCTTTCCGAGTATTTCAAGGTCAAAGTAATCGTTGACTTTCATGATCTGCGTGTGGCCGCCGGAAACTGTCAGGCACAGGAACGGGAACTGCGGGACGGGCGAAGGGGCTTCCGGATCTTGGGCGAAAAGCGCCAGGACGTGGCCGTTCGTGTGGTTCACCTCAATCAGAGGGATGTTCATTGCGAGAGCGTAAGCCTTTGAAAATGAAGTACCTACAAGCAACGAACCTAAAAGTCCCGGTCCGCGTGTAAAAGCTATCGCACTTATTTGATTTTTTTGTATTTTTGCTTGTTTTATCGCAGCGTCAACAACAGGTATGATATTCTGCTGGTGGGCACGTGATGCAAGTTCGGGGATGACACCTCCGTATTGGCGGTGAACCTCTTGATTAGCAATGACATTCGACAATACTGTCGTACCTCTGAGGACTGCTGCAGAAGTGTCGTCGCACGATGATTCGATGGCTAAAATATATTCGTTCATAACTGAAAAAGAATGCGCAAAAGTACAAAAAATAAACTAACGAAAGCATTTCATGGCGTATTAATTATCTTCACGGTAATTTTCGCTTTGATAGCGAGTTTGTACGCAGCAATCCGTGATGTCTCGGTACAAAGCATCATGGCGCGTTCTGTAGCCGGTTTCGTTTCAAAATCACTGAAAACTGACGTTAAAATCAACACGTTCTATATAACACCTGATCTTGAACTTCATCTCAATGGATTGCAAATCAACGATTTGGAACAATATCCAATGCTTAAGATTGATGAGTTTAAGACCAGTCTCGCGATGAAATTCCCCTTTGACCAAATCAGGCTCGAAGAGGTCTATTTGAAAAATGCCTTGTGCAAGCTCGTCACTTACGAGGGCAACGAGATGTCGAACCTCGCCGAGATGCTTTCACAAGTGCCTGAAAATCAAGAGAAAAAAAACACTGACACTCCTTATGACTTCAATCTTGTCATCGAAAAAATATCAGTTGAAAATGCGCATTTCGTCCTGTGGAACCAAAACAGAGACCAGCCTGAACGTAAAAGCATGGATTACAGGCATTTGGACTTTGACAGCATAAATTTGGATCTTCATAATTTTGAATACAGAAGTGACACCATAACGGGTTTCATCAAAGACCTCAAAGGCAAGGAACGTTGTGGCGCGGATCTTAAGTCATTCACTGCCAGCGTGTTGTTCTGCCCGACTGACATCAATATCGGCAATATGCGTTCCAATCTCAACAATTCGTATCTTGACATGAACCTTGAGTTCAAGATCAATGACCTCGCCGATTTTGACACTTTTGAGGATTCTGTCTTGATTATCAGTAATATACGGAATACCAGACTCCGACTTGATGACATAAAATATTGGGCTTACGTTATGCGGAAAATGCCCAATGATGTAGTCTTGAACACTGATTTCTATGGACCTGTCAATGATTTCAAACTCAACAACTTAGACATAAGCTTTGGCGAATGCTCCAACATCAGGGGCTTTATGTCAATGCAGGGGATTTGCCATGATACCGGCGACTCTTATTGGGTCATGGATTTCCCGACGGTTAAGACCTCTTACGACGACCTCATTGACTTTTACATCCCTTCGAGTTCAATTACGATTCCCTTGCCGGAAATGCTTGAACCGATGGGAAATGTCACGTTATCAGTTGATTACAAAGGTACTCCGAAGAATTTTGACTTTAAGACCAACGCCAGTACCGAAGTCGGCAATGTTAAGGCCAACTTGCTGATGAGGGCTTATAACTACGAATCACCACAGTATGCCGCTGCAGTTGTGGCTGATAATGTTGATGTTGCAAGGTTGTTGGCTTCATCAACACCTTTCAAGGTCACTATGTCGGCTGACATCAATGGTGAAGGATTTGATGGAAAAACAGCGGATTTCATGAGCAAGTTGAGGTTTAAATCGTTGAAATACAATAAAAACGAGTTTGATGATTTCATCGTCGATGTTTCAATGAAAAATGAAATCCTGAAATTGGAAACCGACATTGCAAACAATGATGTTGGCCTTAAATTGGCAGCAAGTTCAAATTTTAAATACAGCAAGCCGCTGATCAGTGCGGTGGCGAATATCAGCGAGGCTAATCTTAATAACCTGCATCTTATTGACAATGATAGCATTGTGATTGTGAGCACAGATCTTAATGGCAGTTTCTCCGGCTTCAATATTGATGATTTGACGGCCAATCTCAAACTCGATAGCACGACTGTCAGGAAAGGCACAGATGACTATTACATGGATTATTTCGTCGCTTCGTTGTCGGAAAACCATGGCGTGAAATCAGCCAGCGTTTCCTGCGATTTCTTTGATTTTCAAGCGGATGGAATCATAAACCACAGAAGTTTCGTCAACGCGATGAAAAACTCTCTGCTGAAGCATGTGCACATTCCTGAGATAAAGAAGTCGAGAGGCCTGTATAACGTTGATAAACAAGAGTTTGCTGTTAAGATAGATTTGAAGGATACCGATATGCTGACGCGATTTTTCATGCCACAGCTGCATGTGGCTTCAGGCTCTTCGTTCGCGGCGACATATACCACAGGTGATTCGAATCACGGACAGACGTTGGAATGTCCTGAAGTTAGGTTTAACAATATGATTTTCAGAGATATAGATGTGAGAAATACCATTGACCAAAGAGGTATCTTGTGTAACGTGTCTGTCGGTGATGTCATACTCAAGGATTCTACAGAAACCAACCCGCACGTTACCGGCATTGAGAATTTTGTGCTTACCGCAAACGCAAGCAATGATACTGTTGATTTCAACCTGAAATGGGACGATGACGGACCGATCAATCATAACAAAGCTGATGTCAAATCGAGATATGTGCCGAATGAGAATGGCGGCGGACTGTTCACAATTGATGCTGACACGATTATCATGCGTGACACATTGCTCGAACTGAATGGGAACACTTACGTTATTTTCAAAGGTGACGAGACTTTGGTGCATAATCTCGGGTTTCATACAAAGTCACAAACGCTGACAATCAACGGTTTATATCCTAAACATAATGATGACACCCTCAGTGTTTCATTTGTAAATCTTGATATGTCGGACATCAATTTCCTGTTGATAGACAATGATTTGAGTTTTGCCGGAGACATTGACGGTGACTTGCGCATCTGCGGATTGAGAGGGCAGCCGATGTTTGATTCTGATCTGAAAATCACCGATTTCTCAATCAATAACAACGATGTCGGCGATGTGGTCATTAACGCTGACTGGCTTGATTCGGATAAGTCAATTAACATAGAATCAGCTATTTACAGCAATATTGTTGGAAATAATGACAATAAGACATTTGATTTGAACGGGAAATATTATCCGGATTTTGAGGACGATAATTTGGACTTTAAACTTGCCGTGAGTGGCTTCAAGCTGAATTCCGTCACGCCGTTTGTCTCGTCGGTGATCAGCAGGCTGGACGGGGAGATCTTCGGGGACATCAATGTAGTCGGTTCTTTGAAAAAACCTGTTCTTGAAGGAGATGTGACGTTTAAAGATGCCGGTTGCAAGATTGATTTCTTGAACACATATTACAAAATCAATAACACCGTTGCTTTTAGCGAGAACAGGATAAATGTTGATAATCTGCAACTTACCGATACGACCGGAAATATCGCATACGCCAATGGTGTTATCAGTCACAACTACCTGCGTGATTTTGATTTCGACATAAAATTAAGATGCGATGACTTCGCCGCAATGAACATACCTGCCGAGAAAGCGGATGGTTTTTATGGCTCTGCCGTTGCAAATGGCGATGTGGTCATCAAAGGCCCGATAAATGACATTCTTTTGGACATTGACGTGAGGACGCGCAAAGGCACTGAAATAAACATCCCGCTTTCGTCAACAAGCACAGTGGACGATAATTTCATCGTATTCGTGCAGAAAAACGCTGATGTTGATACAACAGGGAATTTCGTCCCACCGGTCAAGGAGACGAGCAGCCTGACATTAGATCTGAATGCCGAGGTCAATCCTGACGCCACATTGCAGATATTTCTTCCGTCGAACATGGGGTTGATTCAAGCTACAGGCACCGGCAATGTGAATCTCGGGATGAAGCAGGGCGATTTGACATTGAACGGCAACTATGTGATAAACAGCGGACAGTTTGCTTTCAGGCTGCAAGTCGTAAGCCGAAATTTCAACATTCGCAACGGCGGGACAATTCACTTCAACGGCGACCCGACGGATGCCGATATTGACATTGTAAGTACTTACAGGACAAAGGTTTCGCTAAAGTCGCTCGGCAGCAGCATCGCGGTTGACACCACGATAAACAATACGATTAACGTTGACTGCATCCTGCATCTTCGCGACAAGCTGATGAACCCAACAATCACGTTCGGATTGGAATTGCCGAATTCAAAAGACGACATCAAGTCGGCGGTTTTTTCAGTGATCGACACGACAAACCAAGCGGTTATGGCTCAACAAGTGCTTTCGCTGATGGTCATCGGAATGTTTGCGAACACAGGCAACACAGACATTGCTGAAATCGGCTCCACCGCTTATTATGGTGTGATAACAAGTCAGCTAAACAACTGGTTGTCATCACTTTCCAAGAACTTTGACATCGGCGTCAATTATAAACCTAACAGCAAAATGACAAACGAGGAGATTGAAGTCGCCATGTCAACACAACTATTCGACGACCGTCTTACCATTGAGGGTGACTTCGGCATGGTACGCGGAAACAACAATGTCACTAACAACGCGAATAATATCGTTGGCGATGTCGATGTATCGTTTAAACTGACTAACAGATTGAGTGTCAAAGCGTACAACCATACAAATGTGAACAACAACTATGCGACGTACAATTTGTTTGAGAGCATGTCGGACTACACGCAGGGGTTGGGCATTTCGCTTTCACAGAGTTTCGACAAATTCAGTGAGATTTTCTTAAAACACAACAAAGACAAGCATAAGGACAGAAAAAACGATAAAAAAGAGAAAAAACAAAGAAAGACCGAAAAAAATGATGAAAAAAAGTGACAAGCCTTTTAAGATTTACACGGCATCGGCGGGTTCAGGTAAAACGTTCACCATTGTAAAAGAATATCTTACGCTATGTCTCGGCGACAATGCTGATGCGTTCCGTGAGATTCTTGCCGTCACTTTCACCAATAAGGCCGCCAACGAGATGAAAGCCAAGATATTGCGTTTTCTGCTTGGCATCGCCGACAACTCATCTGAGAACGACATCCAATTGATGAGAAATTACATCATGGAGAAAACCGGCGTTGGCGAAAATGTAATCGTTGAACGTTGTAAAGCATTATACACCAAGATTATACACAATTACAGCGACATGGCCGTCACCACAATCGACAAATTCGTGCAGCAACTGTCGCGCAGTTTCGCAAGGGAATTAAACCTGCCAAGCCAATACAGTGTCATCCTCGACAATGACGATCTCATTGATGAGATAATCTGGCTTCTTTCAGATGAAATAGGTAATAACAAATTCATTACCAAGATGTTGTCGAATTATGTGGAGTATAATCTGACGGAGGAGACCTCATGGAATGTGAAGACTCTCATCGGTGATTTCATAAAAAAACTGCTCAGGGAAGATGCTTACAAGAAAGGTGAGAAGAAAGAAATAGTCGAGATTGACGAGGCGAAATTTGATGAGATCAGGAAATACCTCGGAAGTGAAATCAAGACTTGCGATAAAGCTATTGATAAGTTAATCAATGACATAACTGACAAAGAAATTGAACTTGGCATCGATGTCAGCGACTATTCATACAAGGAAAAAGGACTTCCTACGGTCGTGAGGAGCATGAAAGCCCGCAAGAACTGCATCGCCTCGAACAGGTCGCGTGACATGATTTGTGGAAACGTTAAATGGAAGTCGAAGACCTGTCGTGTTGATAACGACGATATTCTTGAATGCTATGGGAATGCGCTTGAGAACTATCCCAAATTGATCAGGAAATTTTTTATCTTGTCAGTTGTTGAAAAAGATATGTATCTGTATGTGCTTAGAAATCATATCTTTGAGTTGATAAACGAGTTTATTGAAGACAGTTCGCAGGTTCATATTTCTGAGTTCAACAAGCGCATTTCCGATGTTCTCGGCGACTGTTCGGTGCCGTTCATTTATGAGAGGATAGGCGAGAGGTACAAGCATTATTTCATCGATGAGTTTCAGGACACCTCGGTGCTGCAATGGCAGAATTTCCTGCCGTTGGTTGACAACAGTTTGTCGCAGGGCAACATGAACATGATTGTCGGCGATGCGAAACAGTCGATCTATAGGTTCAGAGGCGGCGAGGTTGAACAGATTATCAATCTTCCTGAGATTTACAATCGTCCGGACAATGCGTTTTCAGCGAGTTGCCAGCAGAATTTCGTGGCCTCGGCGGAGAAGAGGTCGCTTGACACCAATTTTCGTTCCTGCAAGAATATCATCAAGTTCAACAACACGTTTTTCCGTTTTGCACAGAAATATCTTGAAGACGGAGATGCGATGGGACTCAGTCGTGTTTTCGATGATACCGAACAGATTTACAATTCAAAAGACGGTGGCTTGGTTTCGCTTGAGGTTTTCTCCGATGCACTTGACACCAAAACATATCACGAGAAAGTTCTTGAGTCAATGCTCAATAAAATCAACGAGTTGCATTCTGAAGGAATTGAATATAAAGACATTACAATTCAAGTGCGCTCAAATCGTGAAGGAACGGAAATTGCGAATTATCTTGTGGCTAATGGCATTGAGGTGATTTCCGCCGAGTCGGTGCAACTTCAGTCATCGGACAAAGTACAGCTGATTGTCAATACGTTACATTATTTTGTCAACGGTGAGAATCCTGTAATTCTTAAGACGGTTTCTTATTTTTATGAAAAGACGCATCAGGGGAAGGCGTTGGCTTTGCACAGAGACAACAGCATTGTCAGATTCGATGAAACATTTAAAAATGCTTTGCAGTCGATTCATAACCAAGCATATAGCTTGTACGATTTGTGCGTGCAACTTTGCAGGTTTTATGATTTCAACATTCTTGAAGATGTCTTTGTCCAATATTTCATGAACATGCTTTATGAATGGCAATCGGCGCACAGTGCCGGCATTGACGCTTTCGTTGAATATTGGGAGAAAAAGAAAAATCTACTTAGCGTTCAGATTACCGGTGAACTCAACTGTGTGAATATCATGACGATACACAAGTCGAAAGGCCTTGAGTTCAGGGTCGTGATGTATCCGTTTGCCGAAACGAAACTTGACACGAGTGCCGGGTTTACGCAAAAGGAAATCTGGATCCAGTGTTCTGATTGTGAGATGACAAAAGACATCCCGTATCTCGACGCTTTTCTGCTGCCGATAAGCAAGGAGAAGCTCAAAGATACTGATTTTGAATACATTCTGTGCCGCGAAGAACAGAAAACGAGGCTCGATAATCTCAACACGATGTATGTTTCGATGACGCGTGCAAAGGAAATGCTTTTCGTTTATACCAACTCAAAATGTTCCCAAACAAGCTATAATATCTTCAACGATTTCTTGAACGAAAATGCAAATTATGCTGATATTCAACATTATAAGAAAGAAAATGAAGATGTGCGATTCGATGATTTTTTCCTTGAACGGAAAGAAATAACAAAGGAAGAGAAGGAAAACAGCAATGTTTTCACTTACGGAATTGCAAAAGACAATTATGGAAAGTCAAATGCGGAAAGTAAGGAAGACGTTGATATTCTTGAACTTAACGAAAATTCAAAGACACCGAGGGCGTTGCAGTGGTTCGAGAGACTTTCCGTCGAGCCTGACCCGACGATGGTCTGGGCGTCGAAGGAGACCTTCATGCCCGACGAATGGGGCTCGTTGGTGCACGAAATTTTCTCTAAAATCAAGACGAAAAATGATGTTGACAGGGCATTGAGACAATATGTCAACGACGGCACCATTGATGAGAAACAAGCCGAAGCACTCAAACAAAAATTCAACAAAGTCATTGAGATTGAATGTCTTAAGCCGGCATATTCAGCCGACGCAGTGATAATGAACGAGATGGACATACACACGTCGTCAGGGCATGTGATGCGCCCCGACAGGTACGCGATAACCGACAAAGGCACCATTCTTATTGATTACAAAACCGGAAAACACAACGAGAAATATCATCAGCAGCTTCAGGATTACATGATTGCACTTCGTGAAATGAATGGAAATCAAGACATTAAGGCGTATCTCGTTTATCTTGGCGATGAGATTGACGTTGAAGAAGTAAGATTGGACAGATTATTCTAAATTTAATAATATGAAAACAAAAACTTTGATTATCAGCATGTTGCTTGCATTCGGCACATTGTCGATGCAGGCGCAGGACGAGGCCAAGATGCTTCGTTTCCCGGCGATTCACGGCAATCAGGTCGTGTTCAGCTATGCCGGTGACATCTATACCGTCGATGCGAAAGGCGGTGTGGCACAGCAACTTACAAACGATGCCGACGGCTTCGAGATCTTCGCGCGTTTCTCGCCCGACGGGAAGAACATCGCGTTCACCGGTCAGTACGACGGAAACACCGAGGTCTATGTCATGCCGTCGCAAGGCGGCGTGCCGCAGCGTCTCACCTTCACCTCGACACTTGACCGTGACGACCTGTCGGACCGCATGGGGCCGAACAACATCGTCATGACCTGGAAAGACAACGAAAACATCGTCTTTCGCACACGCTCGATAACGTGGGACGACTTCGTTGGCCAGCTTTTTGTGGCGAATGTCAACGGCGGTTTGAGCGAGCAACTGCCTTTCAATGAAGGCGGTTGGATAAGCTTTTCGCCAGATGGCACGAAAATTGCGTTCAACCGCGTCATGCGCGAGTTCCGCACATGGAAATATTACAAAGGCGGAATGGCCGACGACATCTGGATCTTCGATTTCAACACAAAAGAACTCAAAAACATCACAAACAACGACTCGCAGGACATCTTCCCGATGTGGGTCGGCGACAAGATCTATTTCTGCTCCGACCGCGACCGCACAATGAACATCTTCTGCTACGACATCGCGACGGAGAAGACCGAAAAAGTGACGAACTACACGTATTACGATGTGAAGTTCCCGTCGCTCGGCGACAAAGACATCATCTTTGAAAACGGCGGCGAGCTGTTCCGCATGAGCTTGAAAGACAACTCGATACACGCCATCCCTGTGCAAATCAACAACGACGGAATCACTTCAAGGACAAAATACATCGATGCGTCAAAGAACATCACTTCCGTTAACGTCTCACCCGACGGCAAACGCTTGGTTGTCAGCGGCCGCGGCGACATCTGGACGGTGCCGTTCGAGTCGGGTGTCACACGCAACCTCACCAAGTCGGACGGCGCACACGACCGAGGCGCGGTCTGGTCACCCGACGGGAAATACATCGCTTACATCTCCGACAGGACAGGCAACGACGAGCTTTTCATCCAAAACCAAGACGGCAGGGAAGAGGCGATACAACTCACGTCACCGGAAACCGTTTCCCTGACTTATAAATACGCTCCAAAATGGTCGCCCGACAGCAAGAAAATCTTCTGGTACGACAAGGAGAACCGCCTCATGATGATTGACATCGTTTCAAAGAAAATCACCGAGATTGCGAGAAGCGAGGCCGGCGAAATCGGCGATTACACAATCTCACCCGATAGCAGATGGGTCGCTTATTCCGACAGGAAAATCTCGGAGTATAGCCAGATTTTCGTCTATAACATTGAAACTCAAAAGACTGAGGCCGTCACCGACACATGGTTCAACTCTCTGAATCCTTCTTTCGACAAGAACGGCAAGTATCTGTATTTCGTTTCGGAACGCGACTTTGACCCGATTTACAGCAACACCGAATGGAACCACGCATACCAGGAGATGGCACGCGTCTATTTCGTCACCTTGCAGAAAGACACGCCGTCGCCGTTCCTTACGGAAAACGACGAGGTGAAAGTCGAGAACGCCGAAGCGAAGGAAACGAAAGACTCAAAGAAGAAATCAAGCAAGAAAGAAGAATCTAAAGCCGAAGATACCAAGCCTATAAGCATTGATTTTGAGGGAATTATCGACAGAATCATTCCGCTTCCGGGACTTAAGACCGCTTATTATTACAATGTGAAGGCGGTTGAGAACGGCGTTTATTTCTGCGCTTGGGGCGACAACAACGGCCTGTATTATTTCGACATGAGCGGGAGGGAGGCCAAGAAGATATGCAAAGGCGTCGCCTACGACCTGTTGCCTGACGGCTCGAAGATGGTTGTCATGAACCGCGGGAAGTATTCATTGATAAATGCTCCGAAGGGTGAGACTAAACTTCCAGAAGAAGGTGCTGACCTCTCCGGCATGAAGAAATGGGTGAATCTCCACGAGGAATGGGCGCAGATCTACCGTGAGGCGTGGCGTCAGATGCGCGACTTTTTCTATGCGCCGAACATGCACGGCAACGACTGGCCGGCGATATACGAGAAATACGCGGTTTTGATCCCGTACTGCGGCGACCGCAACGACGTCAACTATCTCATCGGCGAGATGATCGGCGAGCTCAACATCGGGCACGCTTACACCGGCGGTGGCGACAGGGTGGAGGCCGACCGCATCAAACAGGGGCTGCTCGGCGCACAACTCAAACGCGACGGCAGCGGTTACTATCAGATTGTCAGGATTTTGAAAGGCGAGAGCTGGAACAAGGCGACGACATCGCCGCTGGCGGAGATCGGCGTCAACGCAAAAGAAGGCGACTACATCGTGGCAATCGACGGCGTTTCGACAAAAGAGATGACGAACATCTATGAGGCGTTGGTGGGTAAGGCCGGCAAGGCGGTGATGCTCTCGTTGAACAGCAGCGCGTCGGAGAGCGGCGCACGCGACGTGGTGGTGAAGCCGATAGGCAGCGAGAACTCCTTGTACTATTACAACATGGTGCAGGAGAACATCCGCAAGGTCAGCGAGGCGACCGACGGACAGGTCGGTTACATCCACATCCCCGACATGGGCGTTGACGGCCTTAACGAGTTCGTGAAGTATTTCTATCCGCAACTCACCAAGAAGGCGTTGATTATCGACGACCGCGGCAACGGCGGCGGCAACGTCTCCCCGATGATCATAGAGCGTCTGCGCCGTGAGGTGGCGATGTACACGATGACGCGCAACAGCGGCGCGGAGATAAAGCCATTCCAGATGATGAACGGCCCGAAGGTGTTGATATTCAACAAATACTCGGCATCCGACGGCGACCTGTTCCCGTGGCAGTTCAAGCATTACAAGCTCGGGACGACCATCGGCACGCGTTCGTGGGGCGGCGTGGTAGGCATCAGGGGCAGCCTGCCGTTCATCGACGGCGGCACGCTGAACCGCCCGGAGTTCGCCCCGTTCGACGCCGACGGCAACTGGATCATCGAAGGCCACGGCGTTGACCCCGACATCGTCATCGACAACAACCCTTACGATGAGTTCAACGGCATCGACGCGCAGCTCGACAAGGCCATCGAGGTCATCATGGAGCAGATGAAAGGCTGGCCGCAGCAGCCCGCGATACCGGAATATCCGGATAAGACGAACTATTAGAGATTAGAGTTTAATAAAGATAAAAAAGCCGGTGCGTAAGGTCTTGGATCTTGTGCGCCGGTTTTTTATCACATATTAATGCTTAGACGGACACAATGCTACTGTAAAGCCGTTATAATTTTGTTTTTTACATCATCCCACGACATGTTTGAAAACATATATGGCATTGGAGAACCTTCGGCATCGGCAAAATATGTCAGACTTTTTAAAGCCATGAACAACGAACCACCGTTATATTTCTGCTGGTAGAAGTCAAGAATGTCATTTATGGTGTAATAATCAAGCAGATGTGCTATGTCGGTGAAATCTTTAATGCTGCCGCGCCCTATGACGGCTGTAACTTTCATGGCAGCAATATCTTCGGCTGACGCCAATCTCAACGAGTCTTCCTCAATGCAATCGCCAATCCACGGATATTTGTAGTTTACAATATCAACCTTCACATTCGCAACATCAAAAATATTGATGTTTGGGGTCAACTTCAGAGGAGTAACTTTTCTGATGGAGGCCAACGCATCTTGGAGTTCGGATGAATCGCATTCAACGGTTCCAAATAGGTCAAGGTCGATGGATTTGCGATGCCCAATCTGCAGTGCAAGTGCCGTGCAACCCGCTAATCTTGTATCTTTTAATTCCGGTAGCTGCTGCAGCTCTTTTAAAAGTTCCAGTGTTGCCGGTTCGATAGTCTCGTAGTGTAACATCTGTAATCCTCCATCTTGGTTTTTGAAATAGCGGCTATGAAAGACAAAGCTCTTGGCTCAAGTTCGCGCAGCTTCATCGCTGTTTCGGCTATTTTCTTAATTCCATAATAAGAACGAAGCAGTTTCCAATCGTCCATCAGTCCATATTCCAGAACACGCTGGACAACGTAAGGCGCATGTTTTTCCATGTCAATGTCTTCGATTTTTGTGTCCCAAAACAGGTGCTTGGAGAATTGGTATCTTACATCCATCGTCTTATATTTTTGCCGCAAAGTTACAAATAATTTTTGTGTACAGGTCATTTTGCAGTTTTTTTCATGTATGCTCCATGATTATCTTAAATCACCGACTTGCACAAATAGAAACAGAACGTACTTCATACACGATACGTTCTGTTTCCAAACTCACAACAAATTGAATTTCAGTTCCTTACCAATCGACCTTCTGTCGTTTCAGCGGCATCGTCATACATCTCGCACCGCCGCCGCCACGTGACAGTTCATTGCCTTGGAACGCCACAACGCAACGCTGATAGTCGTCAACGTTTTTCTTTCCTGATGCGACATCAGCCGCGTCAAGAATCGTGAACCCGTTCTGACCTAATGCGTTAATCGTGTTGTAGTTGCGTGCGTAACCCAAGACTTTGCCAGGCGCGAAGGCGAAGAAGTTGGCTCCGCTGTGCCATTGCTCGCGTGCCCCGGCATATTCGTTGTCACCGCCGCAGAAGACCGGTTCAAGGTTCATGCCGAGTTTGCGCAGGGCATCAATGAGATTCGTCTCTTCGGTAATCTTTGTATATTCGTGATCCTTCACTTCAATATGTACTGTCTTGAATTTGCCGCTCATTATCACAGGCTTGAATGCCATGCAACGGTCTTTGTCAAGCAACGTGAACACCATGTCTAAATGGATGAATGAATCAGGCTCAAGCGGCAGTTGCTGCATGATGAGATGACGTACTCCGCCGAGGCATCTGAGATGCTCCACCATGGCGTCGATGCCCTCACGGCTCGTACGTGCGCCGCAGCCGCTCAATATGATATCGTGACGGGCTATCTCCACATCGCCGCCTTCAACAGAGCCGATGCCGTTCATGCTGTAGCATTCTATCGGATGTGTAACCTTTGTGTCGATGATTGATGAATTTTTGAAAATAGCATCAAGTATCAACGTCTCGCGGTCACGGACAGTTGTGGCCATTCTGCTGATCATCACGTTGTTATACATCGTGAACGAAGCATCTCTCATGAAAAACAGATTCGGGATGGGAGGGAAGAGGAAACGTTCCGACAAATTGCTGTTGTCGTATCCTTCGATAAGCACGCGGGCGAGTTCTTCGGCACTGAATTCATTAAATAAATCAACGAAATATTGAAGGTTTTCTCTCTCACAGATTCTCTTGATGAGGTCTTCCTTTACTTCTTTTTTCTTTAAAATATCAACAAGCAAATTCTTGAAATACAACACATTAGTAACCTTGTTCAAGGTTTCTTCAAAGTTCTTGTAATTCTCTTGGGCTTCCTGATAATTCAAAATGTCACTGAAGAGGAATTTGTGTGCATTCTCAGGCGTCATATTTTCAATCTCACGACCTGGCGCGTGCAATATGACATATTCTAATTTTCCTATCTCTGATTCAACGCAAGGCTTAACACATCGGAAATAATCCATAAAATCTTTTTTCGTTCAACAATAGGGGACTCTCATCCCCGAAATTTCAAGTTGCAAAATTACAAAAAATTGGTTTGATTTCAATCAAAAAACAAACTTTTTCTTTGTTTGTTTGAACTGGAAACAAAATACTAATAAAGTTCAATGAACTCGTAGCCGTTTCCCATCGCATCGAGGAATTTTATGAAGTCGTCTTTCTTGATGACACACGTCGCCGTGTTGTCATTTGGGTGGAAACTCAACCGTTCGGCATTGAGCAGGTTTTTGTCAATGTACAGATACACATGATGTTCCACGTCGTTGATGATGCCGAAAGGGGAGACGCTGCCTGGCTTCAGACCGAGGTATTTGTCCATCCTCGCCTCTGACGCGAAGCTCAGTTTGCCTTGATGAAGCCGATGTTCCAAATCGTGAATCGCCATCTGCTGCATGCACTCGAAAATGACGAGGTAATGCCGGTCGCCTTTGTGATTGCGGAAAAACAGGTTCTTGCAATGTGTGGAGTCGAATTCCTTCCAGTAGTTTATTGCTTCCTCTATCGTCGGGATTGGCGGATGAAAATGAATGTCAAAAGGGATGTCCAACTCATTGAGTTTGTCAACGACCTTGCGCTGGCGTTCTGATAATTCGTGGTTTACTGTTGTCATTGTGGCTTGATAAAAATCAAGACGACCCATTCAATTGAATGAGCCGTCTTGCAATATGATGAACACTATTTGAAAATCTCTTTGATGCCGCCTATTGAACCGAGCAGGTTCGTGGCTTCGTATGGCAGATATACGGTCTTGTTGTCTTTGCCGCTTGTCATTTCCTTCAGTGTCTCGATGTATTTTGTTGCGAGCAGATATGATGCGGGGTCGGTCTTTGTGGCTTTGATGGCTTCCGCCACGAGGCTGATGGCCTGTGCTTCCGCCTCCGCCTGCATGATTTTCGCCTTGGCGACACCTTCCGCCTTCAGCAGTGTTGACTGTTTCTCTGCTTCAGCTTTGTTGATGGCCGATGTCTTTTCACCTTCTGAATTAAGGATCGCTGACGCCTTCTCACCTTCGGCTTTCAAAATTTCAGCACGGCGGTTGCGTTCGGCCTGCATCTGTTTCTCCATGGCCTGACGCACCGTCTCTGGAGGCGTAATATCCTGAAGTTCAACACGGTTGACTTTCACGCCCCATTTGTTTGTCGCGTCGTCGAGGACAGCACGGAGCTTGGCGTTGATGGTGTCACGCGATGTCAGCGTCTCGTCAAGCTCGAGCTCGCCGATGACGTTACGCAGCGTGGTCTGTGTCAGTTTCTCTATGGCATTCGGCAGATTGTCAATCTCATACACCGACTTTATCGGGTCAACGATCTGGAAATACAGCAATGCGTTGATTTCTGTCGTGACATTATCTTTGGTGATGACATTCTGTTTCGGGAAGTCATACACCTGCTCCCTGAGGTCGATCTTCGACGTCTCGCTCATTCGCACAATCTGACGGCCTTGATAGCCGTTCTCAACCCTTCTCGTCGTGATTATCTTAGGACGGTCAATGATAGGCCAGATGATGTTAAGTCCGGCCGGAAGCACCTTGTGAAACTTGCCGAGGCGTTCAATTACTCTTGTTTCTGACTGCGGGACGACTTTAAGTCCGGCCAATGCAAAAATCGCCACTATCGCGGCGGTTACCAATACTACCAAAAACATAATTCTGAAATTTTAGTTATTAATTTGTAAATGTTATTCTTATCTTTTCATTGTCAGAATGACGCTTTCTTGGGCGACGACTTTCAGCTTTTCGCCTACTTCGGCTGATGTGCCGTCTTCCATCTGTGCCTTCCAGTCATCGCCGTCAATCTTAACACGGCCAAAACCTTCACTTTCAATGCGTTCGGTGACAACGGCGTTTCTGCCGATGATTTCATCAACGTTAGTCTTGATGTTGTTGCTGTTGGTCTTTTTGTCCAAATATTTAATGACAAAAGGACGCACAAATACAAATGCAAGGAAAGTTCCTACAGCGAAGCCGAGGAACTGCCATGTCGTTGAAAGGTGACAAGCGTCGAGGATTGAACCGAAGACGCAACCTACTGAAAAACAAGCTACTGCAAAGCCGCTCGTGAAAATCTCAATGATAACGAAGACCAATGCCGCTATCAGCCATATTTGCCAAATTGTCATATCTTTGAATTTTTAAATTTAAATTTTGCAAATATAGCATTAATGTTTGAATTTTGTCATTGTTTTTTCTGAAAAAAATCAAATTTTCAGCATTGGTCTTCCGTGTTGATTTTCATTGTGTTATGCCAACATTTCTTTTATGTCATCGTCCACTTTGTTGATTGTGCCGAGGTTGAATTTCTCAACCAGCACATTTCTGACATTAGACGAAAGGAATGCAGGCAGTGTCGGCCCGATGTGTATATTCTTGATTCCCAATGAGAGAAGTGCCAAAAGCACGATGACGGCTTTCTGTTCATACCATGCGATGTTGAAAACGACGGGAAGATCGTTGATGTCATCGACCCCAAGTTTCTGCTTCAGCCACAATGTGGTCATTATCAGCGAGTAAGTGTCGTTGCACTGACCGGCATCAAGGACTTTCGGGATGTCGCCAATCATGCCGAGGTTGAGTTTGCTGTAACGGTATTTTGCGCATCCTGCCGTAAGGATGATGATGTCATCGGGGACTGCCTTTGCAAATTCAGTGTAGTATTCACGATCTTTCATCCTGCCGTCACAGCCCGCCATGACAACGAACTTGCGGATTTTGCCACTTTTGATTGCTTTCAGAACTTCATCGCCGAGCTTGATGATCTGATGATGTGCGAATCCGATGGTCACAGTGCCTTCGTTGATCGGCTCCGGCGGTTCGCAGATGTAGGCAAGTCTGATAATGTCGGAGAAGTCTTTCCAGCCATTCTCGTCGGCTTCGATATGCTTGCATCCCGGGTAACCTGCTGAGTTTGTGGTGAACATCCGCCTGACATAGTTTGCTTTGGGCGGTGGCGGCACGATGCAGTTTGTCGTCATCAGTATCGGGCCGTTGAATTTCTCGAACTCTTCTTTCTGTTTCCACCATGCATTGCCGTAATTACCAACGAGATGCGGATATTTCTTGAACAAAGGATAGGCGTTGGCGGGAAGCATCTCGCCGTGTGTGTAAACATCAATCCCGATGTCTTTTGTCTGCTCAAGCAGCATCTCGAGGTCCTTCAAGTCGTGGCCGGAGATGAGGATTGCATGTCTTTTCATCACGCCTGTGTTGACGTATGACGCCTCAGGATGCCCGAACGTCTTGGTGTTTGCCTCGTCAAGAAGTTCCATCGATTTGAAGCCATAGCTGCCTGTCTCCAAGACAAGCATTATCAACTGTGTCGTATCAAGGTCTTTCACCGTGATTGCGGCAATGGTGTTCTGGATGAAGGCGCAACTTTCACGGCTTTTGAAACCGAGATTCAGGGCGTGGTCGAGATACGCCGACATTCCTTTTAATCCATACATTATCAGCTCTTTGAGCGAGCGGATGTCTTCGCGCTCTTCTCTGAGTACGCCGACATCAACGGATTTCTTGTAAAAGTCATCTGATTTTCCGGAATACATTGTTTCATCAAAGCCGGGTACTTTTACGCCATGCTTGGTTGCTTCCTTGATCATAGAATCGCGGAGTCTGAAGCCTTCCTCTGCCTTGCGCTGGATTGTCTGTTCGTCGAAATTCGCATTGGTGATGGTCGTGAAAAGTGCGTCGATGACAAACCTGTCGATTTCTTCAGGAATCTCGATTTCTTTTTCACGCAACATGCTCGTTGCTATGCAAAGTCCTCTGACAGAGAATAGTAGCATGTCCATCATAGCGGAGGTCGTCGCCTCCTTGCCGCATACGCCCTTGAGCGTGCAGCCCGTGCCTTTGGCTGTTTCCTGACATTGGAAACAAAACATTTTTTCGTTCATGATGTGTGTTGTTGGTTGTTCTGAAACAAAACACACAATGAACGAAAAAGTTTCTTATGTGGTGAGTTTTTTGTGTGCGTGTGCCTCAACGACGTTGATGACGTAGTCGCCGAGTTTCTCGCATTCGCAGATGATGTCCATATATTGAACGCCCGCCTGATAATTATAGCGGTGCTCGTTGATGTCGGTCAGGTTAGCGTCTTTCAGCTGCGAACGGTAGTTGTCGATCTCGTTCTCGATGTTAAGCGACTCGTTGATGTCTATCTTGTTCTGGTCGTCGTCGAGGACTTTCTGCATGTGTGCCAAAGCCTTGTCGCAAAGCTCGAACATGTGTCTGATGTGATCTTTCTGTTCGGTGGTGAAATGTTCGTTGGCAGAATGTTTGCGTTTAATCGTGCGTGCGAGGTTGAAGCAGCTGTCGCCGATACTTTCCAGTTCGCCGACTTCGCGCAGCATATAACGTATCTCGGTTTTACTCTCGGCACTCAGCCGGCCTTCCGTCACCTTGTTCAGATAGTTGGCAATCTCTATTTCCATCTTGTCGGAAATGCTCTCGTATTTCTCGATCCTTGTATATAGCTTGCTGAAATCCTCTTCATTCTTGGTGTCAAAGAGCAGTGTGGGGACGAAGCCGAACATCTTCTTCGTGCGTGCGCTGAAGAGGCTTATCTCCTTCTGGGCTTCGAGTATTGAAAGCTCGGCTGTTGACATGATGCCTCCTGAGATGAACTTCAGGCGTGAGTCTTCGTCTTCCTCTTTTTGCTTTATGAATCGACATACAAGTTTCTCGATGGGTTTGATGAACCATATCAGGATCAAGACGTTGCAGACGTTGAAAGCGGTGTGGAACGCCGACAGCGCGTATGTGACTGTAACTTGTCTCTCGGCGATTTCGGCTTCCGACTGAGGTACGTAGTCTGGGTTCGGGTCGAATCCGACGAATCCGCAGACCATGTTGACAAACGGCTTGAAGACCAACAACACCCAGATGACGCCGAACACGTTGAAGACCATGTGTGCCAAAGCCGCCCTCCGTGCATTCGTCGAGGCACTCAGTGCGGCGATGTTTGACGTCACTGTCGTTCCGATGTTTTCGCCCATGACGAGCGCAATGCCCTGATAGATAGGCAGAACGCCGCTTGAACAGAGGATGAGTGTTATCGCCATTATCGCCGCCGACGACTGCACGCACATCGTGAGTATGCTTCCGACAATCAGATACAGCAGTGTCGAAGCGAAGCCCCATTGCCCTGTCTTCTCAAAGAAACTGATGACAGCCGCATTGCCCGGAAGGTCCATCTCTATTGCGTTTTCACGTAAGGTGCAGAGACCGAGGAACATGAATGAGAATCCGAAAATGAACTCACCCAAAGACTTTCCCGTAGGTTTCTTCTGAAATATCAGCACGATGGCAACCGCGAAAAGAGGGAAGACCACCGCGCTCATGTTCATCTGGAAACCGAAGACCGACATAATCCACGCGGTGACGGTGGTTCCGATGTTCGCGCCCATGATGACCGAAATCGCCTGCGCCAGGGTGAGAAGCCCTGCGTTGACGAAGCTGACTGTCATAACTGTCGTGGCAGTGGAGGATTGAACGGTCGCAGTGACGAAAACTCCGGTGAGAAGACCCGTAAAACGGTTCTTTGTCATTGTTCCCATGATGTTGCGGAGGTGGCTTCCGCTGAGTTTCTGCAAGCCTTCACTCATGGTTTTCATGCCGTACATGAGAAGAGCAAGGCAACCTAATAGCTTCAAAAAGAGGAAAAGTGTCATGATATTTTGAAGTAGTCGTTATGTTACGATTTGTTTTCCATTGATTTATGTTTCATGAACATAAATCCTCAACGAGTTGCAAAATTAATTAAAAAAGCACACTGCACAATGATTTTCTCAAATTTTATTTCTCGGCATCTGATGCCTTAAAACCGATACCTGAATCCAACTCCTAAAATGTTGGTTATGGCATTATATGTGGTTGTGACCTTGTCGCTGAAATCCTTGGTGTTCTTTAGCAATGAAATATTTGCGGAAGCACCGATGTCGAATCTGTTGAAACTTTTGGTTAATACTATGCCGGCGAAAAGGTTGTTGCCCAATGTTTCATTTGATTTGATGACATTGCTGTTGTACGTCAGGCTTGTCGTGAAACTCCATCCGTATTTGAATCTGAATGTCGGACTGATCATTGAATTGAAATATGTGTAATGGTTGGACGAAGTATAGTCTTTGCTGCCGATATTGTTGAACACATTGGCGGTGAAAAGAATGGAAAAGACCTTCCTCTTGTAGAACATCATGAAGTTTGTTTTTGTAATGTAGTTGTCGCCGTTGTTTAGGAATGTGTAATACTCATCGAATGCAGGAAATGACAGTAACTGTTCTTTGCTCTTTACAATCACATCATTGACTTGAATGAAGCTGAATCCGACATTCATCATTACGGAATTGGTGGTGTTGTCAACTTCCGTTATGTAGTCAATGGTTATTTCATGCGAGAGAATTGGTTTCAAATCAGGATTTCCCTTTATGAAGACGAGGTCTTTCGGACTTAAGACGGGGTAGGGGTAAATCTGGCTGCTCGAAGGACGTTTGATTTTTCTGTCGGCTATCAGGCGGATCGTCTGGTTAGGCGCAAATCTGTAGCCGATCATCAACTTGCCGGTAAACGCCTTGTTGCAGGTCTGATACTTGTCGTTCTGGCCCTGAATTTGCATTAACGGATGTGGTGGGTTGTCACTTTTCACGTCATATTTATAGTATTGGTATTCGAATATTCCTTTGAATGACAGCTTGTCATTGATGTATTCCGCCTGAAAATACGGTGAAAGGAAAGTCGTTAGTTCTTTTGTGTCTAAAAGGAAAGTCGTTAGTTCTTTTGTGTCTGAAATGTTGCTGTATCGTGTGATGCCGGTAATGTCAAGGTCGCTGTCGTCATTTGAATTGCCAATATTGAAGTTTGTTCCTATTTTCAAATCCATCTTGTCGGAGCGGACTTGTCTCGCAAGCGGAAGCAGATATTCGAGTTTGCCTGCTATGCTTTTGAAACTGTTATCATCATTAAAAGAGAAAGACACACATTTGTTCGACTCTTTTGTCGGTTTGTATGTCATGGTAGTCTCGAACTTCAGTGTCGACTTCTCGCTTCTGGGTTTCGATGCCGAGCCGAAATAATGGTTGTACTCTAATTTAGCAAAAAGATTGGTGAGTCTTTTCTCGTCAATATACTTTGATGTTAACAGTCCTGTACCTGAGGTGGTTGTTTCTACATTTGTTGTATTGTCTTCTTTTCTCCAGTTTTCCGACAATGACAGTTTGAATTCGTCGTTTACCGTCGGGTTGTAAGCCATCTTAACCATGGCCAGTTCTGTTATAAATCTGTAATCACTTGATTCTGACGTGTGTTCGTTGTCAGTTTCGTTGTCAATGTTTTTGATGATGTTATTCTGGTTGAAAGTTTCAGCGATAGCCAGAGCCTGAATCGAGAACTTGTTTTTCTTATAACCCACGTTAAGAGTAGGGAAGATGTCCAACGGATAACTTGCACTCAATGAAATGTTTCCGGTGACGTTGCCGTCATCTTCAAGATCAATGAGATTAATGCTTATCGACCCGCCTTCGCCATTATTCTGATAACTTGATATTGGGTTTTCGGAGACTTCAATATTTTTGATGTCCGAAATTCGGAGTTGTGACAGCACGGCATCTCTTGCGTCACCGACGTCAATACCGTTGATTTCAATCGCGTAGTTTTCGTACATCCAAGAGGACGGGCGCGAAAGCAGTTCCGGCAACATACGCAGGACATCATTCAGTGGCGTGCTTTCCGGGAGACCTAACTCGTGGACATTTATTTTCTTTTTGTCATTGCTCACCTCAATCATTGGCTTTTGTGCAGCCGCCAATGTGCAGAATATCATGCCGATGAACAGTAGAGTAACTTTTATCGTTTTCATTGTCAATGGGTTATAATTGTATAAATTTTAATCAGACAGGGCATCAGTTACAACGTCTTGTCGCACATACTTTGTTTTTAATTATTTGTCTATTGTCGCTATAAACTCTTCGTTTGATATTGTCTTTGATACCCTGTCCTTAATAAATTCCATCGCTTCGACTGGTGTCATGTCGGCGAGGTGGTTGCGCAGTGCCCATACTCTCGCCAATGTGCGTTCGTCAACGAGCAGGTCATCGCGGCGTGTTCCCGACGCGGTGATGTCGATGGCAGGGTAGATGCGTTTGTTCGAGAGACGGCGGTCGAGCTGAAGCTCCATGTTGCCTGTGCCTTTGAACTCTTCGAAGATGACCTCGTCCATCTTGGAGCCTGTGTCGATAAGCGCCGTTGCCAAGATCGTCAGCGAGCCTCCGTTCTCGATGTTACGTGCCGCGCCGAAGAAACGTTTCGGCTTCTGCAATGCGTTGGCCTCGACACCTCCCGAGAGCACCTTGCCTGATGCCGGCGAGACTGTGTTGTAGGCACGCGCGAGTCGGGTTATCGAATCGAGAAGGATGACGACATCATGGCCGCATTCTGTGAGACGCTTTGCCTTTTCAAGGACGATGTTCGCTATCTTCACGTGTTTCTCGGCAGGCTCGTCGAATGTGCTTGAAATGACTTCAGCCTTCACGCTGCGTGCCATGTCGGTGACTTCCTCCGGACGCTCGTCAATCAGTAATATAATAAGGTAAACCTCC
Source organism: uncultured Bacteroidales bacterium (assembly GCA_937896895.1). Classification (GTDB taxonomy): domain Bacteria; phylum Bacteroidota; class Bacteroidia; order Bacteroidales; family F082; genus Limimorpha. The sequence continues at coordinate 27,933 of CALBNV010000013.1, forward strand.
GGATGATTTGCAGCGATGGCGTTGGCGACTTCCTTCAGCAAGACCGTCTTACCCGTCTTCGGCTGTGCCACGATGAGACCGCGCTGACCTTTGCCGATAGGAGCGAAGAGGTCCATGATTCTCGTCGAGACGGTGCATCCTTTGTGACCCGTAATGTTGAATTTCTCATCAGGGAACAACGGCGTGAGGAAGTCAAACGGGATCCTGTCTCTCACGTCATCTGGATTGCGTCCGTTGATTTTGTCAACCTTAACCAATGGGAAGAACTTCTCGCCGTTCTTTGGCGGACGGATTACTCCGAGAACCGTGTCGCCGGTCTTGAGACCGAAAAGTTTGATTTGTGACTGCGACACATAAATGTCATCTGGTGAGTTGAGGTAGTTGTAGTCGGCCGAACGGAGGAAGCCAAAGCCGTCAGCCATGATTTCGAGGACGCCTTCCGCGGAGACGACACCGTCAAACTCCGATATAAGCTCGTCTCGTTTTGGGGAACTTTGCGGCTGCTGGCTGTAGTTTGAAGGCTGTACCTGTACAGGCTCTTCCTCAATTGTCTCAGCTTGCATCTGCTGGCTTTCAACAATGTTGTTTTCCTCAACGACTTCATTTTCAATTTCAAAATTTTCAATGACGTCATCTTCAAGCTCATTGTCGCTGCCAAATGTCTGGTTCGTGGTGTCAACAACAGCTTTCGGCTTCGGTTTTGGATATGAGACATGCTGACGTGGCTTGTCATCGTCTTTGTTTTCAAATGTTGTCTTTATCACGTCCTGACGTTTCCCGATCCTCGGACGCTTGGCGCGTCTCGGCGCTTCAATGTCAACCGGCGTCTCGGCGGCCGCGGCGGTTGTCTCAATGACAGTTGCTGCGTCGGCTGTTGGTTCTTCGTATTCAATCTTTTTCTTTCTGCCAGGTCTGCCCTTGGGCTTTGCAGGCTTTTCTAAATCTTTGCTGTCTTCGGACATATTTTCCTTCTTAAAATTCGTATCTAAATCATTGTAAACGACAACGTCAGGAATCGACGCCTGGGCGTTGAGGATATAATAAACGAGGTCGTTTTTCGGTTTGTCGGTGATGTCAACTCCAAATCCTTCAGCAATCTTTTTCAATTCAGTCAAAGATTTGTCGTTTAGTTCATAAATGTCGTACATGGATATAAATCTTTCCTTTTCAGTGAATTATAATAATGAACTTTCTTGAAAATTCTGCGGAACAGATCCGTTACCGCTCAATCGAACAACTACAATACATTGTTGTTCATTTGCGGCGCAAAAATACAAATAAATTTAATTTTGCAATAAAAAAAAAATTATTTTTGCAAAAAATTTTAAAACAATGATTCAAAGGATTCAAACACTCTTCCTATTCATTGCTGCCGTGTGCAGCGGATTGCTTTTTAAATTCAACCTCGCATCTTTTGATTATGGCGAAATAATGATGAACCTGTCGGTTTTTGGCGTTGATAATCAGATAGATGCAACATATTTCAGTGGTTTATATACACTGCCGCTCGAAATATTGGCTGCAATAATGACAATTCTTCCAGTCATCACCTTATTTATATATAAAAGACGTCACGTTCAGGTCAAACTCTGCCAGCTCGACATGCTCATCACTTTGGCTTTTGCTGTTTTGGTGTTGCTGTATTATGTTTCCGACATTCAAAAAAGTATCAATTCTGAAATTTTGGCTTTTGGAATAGGGATTTATTTGCCAATGGCAAGTTTGATTTTCAACATTTTAGCTATCAGGGGAATAAAGAAGGACATTGAGCTTCTCCGTTCTGTTGACAGAATCAGATAATCAGAAAGCATCGGCGGGTGCGAGTCTTCTGTCGAGTTCATAGACCTCCATATTGTAGATGTCTTTCCCGTCGATTTGGAACCTCACCATTGTAATAATCTTATGAAATCCGGAGTTGCCGGCTGCGCCTGGGTTTATGTGCAGAAGGTTCAGTTTCGTGTCGCGCATCACTTTCAAGATATGTGAGTGGCCGCTGATGAAGATGTCAGGTCTTTCGTTTGCAAGAAGTAATGTCATGCCCGTCTCGTATCTTCCGGGATAGCCGCCGATATGTGTCATCACGACCTTAACATCTTCAACATTAAATATTTGGATTTTTGGAAACATAAGACGCAGTTCATTGCCATCCACGTTGCCGTAAACCGCGCGTAATTTCTTAAACGCCGAGAGCTTGTCGGCGACATCAGTGTTGCCGATGTCGCCGGCATGCCATATCTCGTCGCAATCCTTGAAGAAATCAAGGATTTTAGGATTAAACCAACCGTGTGTGTCGGATAATAATCCTATTTTCTTCATTGTTAACGAATCTTATATGAAAGACCCAGGCTGAATACTTCCTTGAACTGAAGGACTTTGTCGGCGCATTTGCCATCGACCCACGGGAAAACGTCCTCGTCATAGACGAGTCTCGCCGAGATGTTGCAGTTGAGCCAGTCGTTCACCTTGAGGGTCAAGAGGTTATCCCAATCGAAGTCGATAGGGCAGTTGTAATTTCTCTTGAGTTCATTGATGTAGTCCACGAACATGTCGAGTTTTGAGGTGAAGACGACGTTTTTGAAGACTTCGGCCTTGAATTTTGCTGTCACTTTGGCACCAAGTTCCCAGCGTGTCTTCTTGCTGTGTACGATTAAAGTGTCGAGACCGTTAATTTCGTATTTGGCACCTTCCATGCCATAGCGGCCTTCATCGGCGAATGTCTGGTTGTTTACGATTGTCAGTTTGCCAGTGACGGGGGCGACGTTCAATGAGAACACCACACGTGCGTCAGATGCGGTGGGGGTCCAATCGACACCAAGACCGAGTGTGGTGTACGCAGGTGCCATGAACTGTGATATTTTCAAGGTGTCTGCCGCGTAATCATAACCGTCGGTGAACTGTGTCTGGAAGGTGAGGTTCGCTGACACGAACAGTTTGTCTTTCACGACGTTGAGTCCATAGAGTGACCCGATGAACAGGCGGTCGTCAGTCTTGATAGGCATCTTCTTGAGGTCAAAGTAGTTGTAACCGAGCTGAAGGTCAATGTCGTTTTCCCATTTGTGTTTGCCTTTGTTCATGTCAATGTTGTAGATGAATGTCCCGAGCAGGTTGATGTTGTCCTGACCGCCTGCCGCCCAGTTGTCGAAATGACTTTGCGCGAAGTTAAGTCCGACCATTCCGCCGTGTGTCCATGGTGATGTTGTCTCTGCATCCTGTGCGAATGCCATCTGCGCTGTCATAAGGAGCGCAATCAAAGGTAAAAATACTTTTTTCATTTTGTTTGTAATTTTATTTAAAATTCGTTTCTTGCCTCAATTTTAATATAAGTTCTTAAATTGCCTGATCTTTCCACCTTTCCACCTTTATAACTTTCTACTTTACAACTTAATAGGCATTTCCATCATAATAATTTCTCGCGCCAATCTTGAATGTGATTTCCTGCGATGTGCGGGTTCTCACAAGACTGTCATTCTTAACCCCAGGAGTCCATAATAGATTCTGCACCAATCTGACGGCTTCATTGTCGCAACCACCGCCGACACTGTTTTCAACCACGATGTTCGATGCTCTTCCGTCGGTTTCAATGACGAAGTTGAGTTTCACAGTGCCTTGAATCTCAAACTGTTTCGCCAGCTCAGGATACTGAAGCTCTGCGCGGAGATACCCCGCAAGGGTGACCTGTTTGTTCTCGAAATATGGCTGTGGCTGGATGTATAGTCCTTTGGTTTCGTAAATCTTATTGCTTGTCTGCGCCGGATAAGCCTGTTCCGGCAACATGACTCTTTTGTTCTTGCTTTCTGACTTCAGATAAGATTTTGCTGAAAAATTCACTGTGTAATCTGTATGATATTCAATTGGTTTGCCTAATTCAGTCGCCGGATTCCATTCTATCATCTTCACTAATCGCAGTGCCTCTTCGGCGCATTCATCATCGAAACTTTTAGCGATTCTGAAGTCCTTTGCGACACCGTCTCGCCCGACGGTGAACTCCACAACGACCTTCCCGCCTTTCTTCTGGTCCAATGCCTTTTGGGGATATACCTGATGATTCTTTATTATTTTGCTGGTCAATGATTTGCCGGCGACTGGCTCTGGCAACGTGACCTGAGCATTGACGTTTATATTCAATGACATCAGCACTGTGAAAATCGCCAAAAATATTGTAAATTCTTTACTCATTTTCATCAAAATTTCAAAGCACAAATATAGTGCAAAATATTCATCTGATGTTACAAAATTTGTACTATTTTTGTCAGATAAATTTTTGATATGGAGCATCAGTTGAAAAAGGAAGATTCCAACATGGTTTTCGGCGTCCATCCCGTTGAGGAAGTCATCAAGGCAGGCAAGGAATTAGAGAAGATTTTCGTTCAGAACGGTCTGCGTTCACCGCAGATCTCCGCGATATGCGGCTATGCAAAAGAACATAACGTCCCCGTGCAGTTTGTGCCGATTGAGAAACTGAATCGCCTGACGCGCAAAAATCACCAGGGGATTGTGGCTTTTGTCTGCCCGATTTCTTATCAAGACATTGAGAATGTGATACCTGCTGTGTATGACGAAGGCAGGATGCCATTTGTGGTGATTCTCGACCGAGTCACCGACGTGCGCAATTTCGGGGCGATAACACGAACATGTTACGCCGCCGGCGTTGACGCAATTGTTATTCCGTCGCGCGGCTCGGCCTTGATAAACGGCGACGCGATGAAGACATCTGCCGGCGCACTGTCATTAATTAATGTGTGCCGCGTCGAAAATATGAAAGACACCATCGATTTCCTGAAGGCAAGCGGACTGAAAGTCGTCGCTTTCTCTGAAAAAGCAAAACAGACCATCTGGCAGGCCGACCTTACAGGACCTGTCGCTATAATGATGGGGTCTGAAGAAGATGGCATCAGTGAGGCTTATCTGAAACGTGCTGATAACCACCTTGTTATACCAATGCCTGGCGATATTGACTCGCTTAATGTCGGAGTGGCGACGGGCATTGTCACATTCGAGGTCGTGCGTCAGAGAATGAGCGAGTAGTTGATTGATAAAATCTTGATATGAATTACAACGAACAGAAAATCAAAGAGATAGTGGAACGACAGAGATCGTTTTTCCGTACTGGGACTACGCTCGACGTTTCATGGCGTGTCGCTCAACTTAAAAAACTCAAGAAAGCTGTCATCGCTCATGAGAACGATTTCATGGCGGCGTTGAAAACCGACCTTGGCCGCTCTGATGTCGAAGGCTATCTCTGCGATGTCATCCCGACGATAATTGAAATCAACGAGACGATTCGCGGACTACGGAAGTGGGCGAGACCCGAAAAACATTTCAGCGGGATGCTATGTTTTCCGAGCATCGTGACGAAAGTGTATAAGATGCCTTACGGTGTGTCGTTGATTATCAGTCCGTTCAACTTCCCGATACTGCTCACATTAGGCGTTTTGACGGCAAGCATCGCCGGCGGAAACACAGCCGTAATCAAGACAAGCTCTAAGTCGGCGGCATGTACCGAGGTGCTGAAAAAGTTCATCGCGGAAGTTTTCCCTGAAAACTATGTTACGGTCATCGACGGCGGCCATGACATTGCTGATATGTGTTTGGCACAGCGTTTCGACAAGATTTTCTACACCGGCTCTCCGTCGGTCGGAAAGCACGTATTGACTGAAGCCGCCAAAAACCTCACTTCCGTCGCCTTGGAACTCGGCGGCGAGAACGGCAACTGGTGCATTGTCCGCAAAGACGCTGATTTGAAAGACGCGGCACGGAAAATCGCATTTTTCAAATTATGTAACGCTGGACAGATATGTATCAATATCAATCAGATAGCTATTGCAGAAGAGGTTGCGACGCAGTTTCTTGAGGAGTTGAAAAAAGAGTTTATGCGGCAGATCGGGGAGAATCCGACGGAAAATGAAGATTACCCTAAGCTCATCACTGATGTCGCTTACGAAAAATGCGCGAAAATCGCTGAAAACCACAGTAACAGAATTATTTACGGCGGCGAAGGCGATAGAAACTCGCGCCGTTTTTCGCCTACATTAATATATCCGGTCAATATTGATGAGGACATCGTGCAACATGAGCTTTTTAACCCGATACTGCCTGTTGTTCCGTTTAAAGACGACGACGTTGATTCTTTGATGGAGACGATAGCTTGTCGCGAGCATCCGTTGGCGATGTATCTCTTCACCAAAGACATCCGCTGGGCAAATCATGTCATGAGCAGCCAGCAATTTGGCGGCGGTTGCATCAACGAGGTCTGTATTCACTTGATGGTCAAGGGAGTACCGTTCAACGGAACAGGTCATTCAGGCATGGGAGCCTATCACGGCGAGTGGGGTTTCCGCGAATTCACGCATCCGCAGACAGTTCTCAAAGGCAAGACATTCCTCAATCTCTCGTTGCGTGAACATCCATATTCCGGCAAGGCGGGGAAGGTTAAAATGTTGATTCTGAAGAAGTTCGGTAAGTTGCTGTGAAATCAATTGATGAAATGTAAAAAAAATTAAACATTTCTATTTAATTGAAAAAATATTACTACTTTTGCACCGTCAAAATATCAAAGGGGTGTCCTCGCGGACTGAGATTATACCCTCAAAACCTGATGCAGGTAATGCTGCCGTAGGAATTGAGTCACAAGATTTCTTGAAATTCTCCAAATCGGATGCTTCTTTGAATAAAAGTATTGATTTACAATATGATAAACGAAGAACATCTTGTTGATGATTTAAACGCCGTCCGGAAAAAGTCGCCGTTGGTACATAACATCACCAATTATGTAGCGATGAATTTCAGTGCCAACGCGCTCCTCGCAATTGGTGCATCGCCGGTCATGGCACACGCTATTGAAGAAATGGAAGAGATGACCGCCATCGCCGACGCCTTGGTGATTAACATCGGAACGCTTGATTCTCAATGGATTGACGGAATGCTGAAAGCTGGGATTGCGATGAGAAAACGCGACGGCGTGATAGTTCTAGATCCTGTCGGAGCCGGTGCCACAACATTTCGCACCCAAACGGCATGGAGGATTATCGAGACATGCCACCCCGATGTCATCCGCGGAAATGCTTCAGAGATAATGGCGTTGACAAACTCAAGTGTGAGAAGCCGCGGCGTTGACAGCACTAAAACACCAAACGACACGTTGGATGCAGCAAGAGTTTTAGCAAGACTTTCAAATTCTGTCGTAACAATCAGTGGACCAACTGATTACATCACCGATGGTGAGCGTGTCGAGACAGTCGCCAATGGCTCTCCGATGATGACACGCGTCACCGCGATGGGATGCACTGCCTCGTCGATGACAGGCGTTTTCGCTTCAGTGAACGAAAACATCTTCGAGGCCGCCGTCCACGCTATGGCGGTGATGGGCGTCGCCGGTGAACTCGCCGCTGAGAAATCAGCCGGCCCCGGCTCAATGTTTGCCAATTTTATTGATGAACTTTATTTATTAACACCAGATATTTTGTTAAAAACTTTAAGACAATGATTAGAAATAATTTCGACTTGTCGCTTTATTTGGTCACCGACCGTGAACTTTCAAAAGGCCGTGACATCCGCTGGGTTGTCGAGGAGGCTGTGAAAGGCGGCTGCACGATGGTTCAGCTTCGCGAAAAAGATTGCTGCACAAGGGATTTCCTGAAAATCGCACAAGATCTGAAGGATATTCTTCGTCATTATAACGTGCCGCTTCTCATCAACGACCGTATCGACATCGCACTTGCTGTTGATGCCGACGGCGTGCATATCGGGCAGAGCGACATGCCATACGATATTGCGAGGAAACTTCTCGGCCCCGACAAGATAATTGGTCTCTCCGTTGAAAGCATTGCCGATGTCGAGGCCGCCAACCTCTTGGACGTTGACTATGTCGGTGTTTCCCCTGTTTTTCCAACTCCTACGAAGACAAACACCAAGACTCCGTTCCTTCTTGATGGTGCCAGGCGTGTTGCTGCGATGTCAAAACATCCAACAGTTGGAATCGGAGGAATGAATCGCACGACTGCAAAAGACGTGATATTCAGTGGTTTGGATGGAATTGCTGTCGTCTCCGACATCGTTTCCGCCGACTCTCCGAGGCAATCGGCCGAGACGCTTCTCAAGATAGTGAGGGATGCGCAGGGGCGTTGGTCTGACAATGTCTGGAACGTGATCCGGCCAATAATGGAGCGCATTCAAAACCTTCCATTCTTGCAGGAAATGGCGGCAGGCACACTGCCTTACGAGAAATTCCTGCGTTATCTTTATCAAGATGATTTATACCTAATTAATTATTGCGATGAGATGTCACGTCTCGCCGACATGCTGCCGGATAGCGTGATGAAAGAGCTGTTCAGACAGTTCGCAAAGGAGGGCATGGAGGCAGAACACATCATGCACGAGCAGATGATTGGTGACAAGGCCGCTGAAAACATCAGGCCGATGCCTGGCACGACAGCATACATAAATCACACACGGCAATATTTTGAACCTGAAGACCTTAGCATGGCGATGGCGGCGATGTTGCCATGCATGTGGGTTTACAGCGAGATTGGCAAGTACATCATCAGCATTGAAAAAGACGGTGACAAGAACCCGTATCATGAATGGATTTCATGCTATGCCTCCGACATGATGGAAAATGGTGTGCGTAACGCATTGAATCTCATAAATGAAATGGCTGAAAAAGAATCACCGCAACGCCGCGCCGCAATGAGAGAGGCATTTGTGATTTCAACGGAAATGGAATTGTGTTTCTGGGAACAGTGCTATTGAAGCGAAAAGTTACAAAGGTGAAAGAAACAGAAAACTCATGAAACTTGTGTTATAAAAACTTGTGAAACTTGTGCTATAAAACCTCGTGAAACTTGTGTTATAAAAACTCGTGAAAAATGAAATACAACAGAGTATTGACAATTGCCGGCAGTGACTCCGGCGGCGGTGCCGGAATCCAGGCCGACATCAAGACAATCTCCGCGTGCGGGTGCTATGCGGCATCGGCAATAACGGCGATAACAGTTCAAAACACATTGGGTGTCAAGGCGGTGCATCCAGTCCCAGTTGAAATAATCGAACAGCAGATTGAAGCCGTAATCGAAGACATCGGCGTTGACGCTGTGAAAATCGGGATGCTGCACTCCGCCGAAGTTGTCGAATGCGTGGCAAAAACCATTGCCAAATTCCAGGTCAGAAACATCGTCCTCGACCCGGTGATGGTGTCAACGTCGGGACATCGCCTCATCGAAGAAAGCGCGGTGAACACGCTTGTCGAAAAGCTCATGCCGCTGGCGCGTGTCATCACGCCGAACATCCCTGAAGCCGAGATCCTCCTCGGCGGCGTGAAACTCGAACATCAGTCGGAACTGCCTGACGCGGCGGTCGCACTCGCGCGGAAAGTCGGCACGTCGGTGCTGCTCAAGGCAGGGCATCTTACCGAAGACAAACTCGTTGACATCTTCTATGACATTGAAAACAAATGCGTTTGCGAGCTCCCGTCGGTGCGTGTCCACACGAAAAACACCCACGGGACAGGCTGCACGATGTCATCGGCCTTGGCTTCTTTCCTTGCAAAAGGACTTTCGTTGCAGGAAGCCGCCGCAGAAGCAAAGAAGTTTATTAACAATGCAATCATCGCAGGTGCCAATTACGAAATCGGTCACGGCTTCGGACCCGTGAAGCATTTCTTCGGTTATTGGAATGACTGAAATGATAATTGAAAAAATTATTTATAATAATTCTAAATAAGAGATCGTTCTGTCTTAAAAAATCGTATTTTTGCAGTCGAATTATTTTAAGATGAACGAACTGAATTTTATATGTAGCGGACAGTGCGAGAAATGCCATAGCGGGTTGTCGTGCATCAGAATGGCAAACCTCCGTGAACGCAGGTTGTTGGTGCTTGTTGTCGGAATGCCCGACAGCGGCCACACCGCATTGCTCGAACAGATATACAGAAACGCCGAACTAACAGATGAGCCTGATGTCGTAATACATAACGGACAGACAATCAGGTTTGTTGACATAAAGGACGCTGACATCGCCGCTGACCCGCATATTACCGCGCGGCGTGTGGCAGGTTTCGTCAAAAACCACAAACCCGACTTGATTTTGAATGTCGTTGACTCGAAAAATCTTGAGGAAGACCTTCATCTCACGGCACATCTCATCGACATGCACTCGCGTCTCGTCGTGGCGCTTAACAATTACGATGACCTTCTCGCCACTGACCACTCCGTTGACTATGAACAGCTTGGCAATATGATGGGTTTCAAGGCGACACCGACCGACTCATCGAGCGGGAAAGGCATAAACGAGCTTTTGAATGTGATAATCGGCGCCATCGTGAATAACGAAGGTGTCAAGCACACGCATGTGCCTTACGGTCAGGACCTTGAACGTTCGATTGCGAGGATTGAGGAGGCTGTCATGTCATTCCCCGATTTGCTTGATTACGATCAAAGGTACGTGGCAATCAGACTGTTGCAGGATTTCGGGAGTTGTCGCGAGTTACTGAACGGTCACGACAAAGAGATGGAAAATGTGGTGAGTAGCGAAGTAAAAGTGCTGAGGCGTGAGTTTCACACGTCGCCAGCCGAGCTGCTGAACTCCGCAAGTCGTGGCTTCGTCCACGGCGCGCTGCAGGAGACATTGCGTCACAGCAATGACGACAGCGACCACACGTTTTTGCAGAAACTCGACGCGTTGCTGACAAACCGCTGGCTCGGGCTGCCGCTTCTGCTTGTGGTGTTGTTTTTGGTGTTTGAAGCCACATTCACTCTCGGCGCATATCCGCAGGACTGGATCGACAGCGGAGTGAACCTCGTTGCCGACTGGCTGCGTGGTGTCATGCCTCGCGGCTGGCTAAGCAGCATGATTATCGACGGCGTCGTGATGGGAGTGGGGGCGGTGCTCGCTTTCCTGCCGAACATCATCATCCTCTTCTTCTTCCTCTCGATGCTCGAAGACTCTGGCTATATGTCGCGTGCGGCTTTTGTGATGGATAAGATAATGCATGTCATAGGATTACACGGTCGTTCATTCATTCCGATGCTCATCGGATTCGGCTGTAACGTCCCTGCAATCCTGGCTGCCAAATCAATCGACAACAAAAAAGACAGAACGCTCACCATGCTGATGATACCATTCATGTCGTGTTCGGCGCGACTGCCTGTTTATATGTTGTTCGTCGCGGCGTTTTTCGCAAGATACAAGTCGCTGGTAATGATTTCAATGTATGTTGTTGGCATAATATTTTCAATTATTTTCGCCTTCATAATGAAACGTACGAGATATTTCAAACAAGGTGAGAACGACTATGTCTCCGAATTGCCGCCTTTCCGTAAGCCAACATTGCGAAACACGGGTGCGCACATTTGGGAGCGCACCTCTGATTATCTGAAGAAAATCTCGACAGTGATACTCGCTGCATCGGTGATTATCTGGGCGTTGGAATATTTCCCGATTGACAAGACTGACAACGGGGCGAACAAGGAAGAGTCGTATCTCGCGATGATAGGCCGCAGCATGGAGCCGGTGATGAGTCCGCTCGGTTTCGACTGGAAAATGAACGTCTGCATCCTGACAGGCCTTCCGGCGAAAGAAGCAATCGTCAGCACAATGGGTATTCTGTATCATGTTGAAAATGAGGAAGGAACAGCAGCATTGACGAAAGCCATGCGTGATGAAGTATATACATCAGGGCCGAAAGTCGGGCAACACGTCTTCACGCCGGCGGTGAGTTGGGCGTTCATGTTGTTTGTGCTTTTGTATTTCCCTTGCATAGCGACGATAGCGACACTGCGCCGCGAAGCAGGAGGGAAGTGGGCTTTTTTCTCGGTGATCAATTCACTTGTCTTAGCCTGGGTCGTGGCATTCGGAGTATATCAGATTTTCGGATAAGTTATTAAAAATGAATAGGTAAAATGAAAAGAAACTTGGTTTTAATCTTTGGTCTTATTTGCTTTGCCGTCCTTATTTCCTTGTCGGAAGATGCTTCTGCACAGCAACGCAAGCACACCACTTATTATGAACAGCGGGCTTCATTGTTCGATGAGCTGCCGACAAGCAAAAAAGACATCATTTTCTTGGGCAACAGCATCACCGACGGCGGCGAATGGAGCGAACTGTTCCAGAACAGACACTGCAAGAACCGCGGCATCAGCGGCGACGTATGCGACGGCGTCCTCGACCGGCTCGAAACAATCACCAACGGACAGCCCGCCAAAGTCTTTCTGATGATCGGCATCAATGACCTCGGGCGTGGCGGTACCCCTGACACTGTAGCAATGAAGACACGATTGATTATCAAAAGGATAAAAGAAGAATCGCCACGCACAGAAATCTATATCCAGAGCATTCTGCCGACTAACGACCATTATGGCATGTTCGGTGGCCACACAGCACGCTGGAAAGATATTCCGGTGACCAACGAGTTGCTGCGGCATGTCGCGGAGGAAGAAGGCGTCACATATATAGACCTGTTCTCGTTTTTCGCCGATGAGGATGGCAAGATGAACATTAATTATTCAAACGACGGACTTCACCTTACTGGAAAAGGCTATTTGATCTGGCGTGATGCCGTAAAACGTTATTTGTAAACTGTATTTAGGGAATTAAATATTTACGAATCTCAAACAATTATGACTTTCTGTTGTTAGATGTGAAAAAATAACAATATGAATATCTACGACATCAAAGTTAAGAAAATCGAAAACGGACAGGAGTCCGAGGTTTCGTTCAGTGAGTACAAAGGAAATGTCATGCTGATTGTCAACACCGCCACTGGCTGTGGCTTCACGCCGCAGTATGAGGCTTTGGAACAGCTTTACCGCAAACATCGCGATAAGGGCTTTGTTATTTTAGATTTTCCGTGCAATCAGTTCATGGAGCAGGCGAAAGGCACCGACGAGGAAATCAACTCGTTCTGCTCGTTGCATTACGACACCACATTTCCGCGCTTCAAGAAGATCGAGGTTAACGGGGCGGGGGAGTCGCCGCTGTACACTTTCCTCAAGAACGCAATGACAACACGCGACGACAAAGGTCATTGGATGAAGGAAAAGGCACTGTCAGTGACATCGCACCTCAACGGAAAGAGTGAGAAGGACAACGACATCAAGTGGAACTTCGAGAAATTCCTCGTTGACCGCAGAGGAAATGTGGTGAAGCGTTACGCGCCTTCAGTGACGCCAGACGAGATTGAGGAGGAGATTGTCAAAATTTTGGAAGGTTGATGAATAATGACATGATGTCATAAAGACTTGTTTTGTCTGCAAGAGGCCGTCAGCGCAAAGCTGTCGGTCTTTTTGTTTAGGCGAAGTGACGGTGTGTAAGTTCACTTGTGAAATATGAAAACGGAACGATTGGTACTGAATGTTTGGCTATTTTCCCACGCAAAACCTTCCGAAGATATTCCCGAGTACCTCGTCGTTCGTCACCTCGCCGGTGATGCTGCCGAGATAATAAAGTCCTTGCTTCAAGTCCTCCGCCAAGAGGTCGGCCGACAGGTTCATGTCCATGCCGTTGCTGACTTGGCGCAGACTTTGCGCCGCGTGAACTAACGCCTCGTAATGACGTGCGTTGGTCACAAGTGCTTCGTTTGAGGTCAGTTTGTGAATGTTGCTGTGATTGATAATCAATGATTTCAATGTTTCGATATCGGTCGTGTCCTTGGCGGAAATGAAAGCGAGAGGAATGTTGCGGTATGATTCTTGCAACTTTGCGACAGGGAAGGAGGCGGCCAAGTCGTGTTTGTTTCCGACCAGCAATAATGTCTGCTTCCGCGAGTCGATTTTTGAGATTATCAGATCCGCCGACTTGCAGACGTTCTCGTAGCCTTTGGTGAGGTCGAGCACGCCGAGTATGATGTCGGCTTCGGAGATCTTGCGGAAGGTGCGTTCGATGCCGATTTTCTCGATTGTCTCCGATGTCTCACGGATTCCGGCGGTGTCAATGAAACGGTAAAGCGTCCCGTTGATGTTGAACGTCTCCTCGATGGTGTCGCGTGTGGTGCCTTCGATGTCGGAGACGATGGCGCGTTCCTCGCCAAGGATGGCGTTCAGCAACGTGCTTTTTCCGGCGTTTGTCTCGCCGGCGATGGCCACGGGGATTCCGTTCTTTATGGCGTTGCCAAGTCTGAAGGAGTCGGTCAGCTTGCCGATGTGACGGAGCGATTCGTCAAGTATTTCCCGCAGCTGCGTGCGGTCGGCGAACTCCACGTCTTCTTCCGAGAAGTCGAGTTCGAGTTCAAGGAGCGAGGTGAGGTCGAGGAGTCTTGCTCGAAGTTCTCTCAGTTCTTTCGAGAAGCCGCCTTTGAGTTGGTTGACGGCTATCCGGTGCGACGCCTCGTTCTGTGATGAGATCAGGTCGGCGACGGCCTCGGCTTGTGTGAGGTCGAGCTTCCCGTTGATGAAGGCGCGTTTCGAGAACTCGCCCGGCCCGGCGAGGCGTGCGCCTTGGTTTACAAGGAGTTCGAGGATTCTTTGCTGCACGTAAACAGAACCGTGGCAGCTTATCTCAACGGTGTCTTCGCCGGTGTAGGAATGGGGATTTTTGAAAAACGTCACAAGCACCTCGTCAACCATTGCGTTGTCTTCTGATTTCGGGTCGAAAACCTCGCCGAAATACGCTTTGTAATCTTTTATATCATTGATGTTCAATGCGCCTGTCTTCTTCCTGAAAACAGAAAGTGCTATTTCGTGACTTCTCTCGCCGGAAAGTCTGATGACAGCGATGGCGCCCGTTCCGGAAGCCGTCGAGATTGCGCATATTGTGTCGTTGACGTAAATTCCCATTTTTTACATTTTAAAATGAAAAAGGCAACGACTTCAATTCGTTGCCTTCAGTGAACTAGGCGGGAGTCGAACCCACAACCGCCTGATCCGTAGTCAGGGACTCTATCCAATTGAGCTACTAGTCCAATTTTGCCGCTCACTTTCCCTCCGTGATTGACGCGGCAAAGATACATCTTTTTTAGATTTGTCAAGCAAAAAATGAAAAATATTTTTCATCCGTTTATTTGTCTGACAATCAAACTGATATAGGCCATCAAGGGCGAACTTTGTCAATATAGGTCGATCATTTTCGGTGAATAATGACGCTGAATGACTGCTAAAAGTATGTTAGCGGCCTCCATCGGGGAGTAGCCGAGCGCGTTCTGTCCCATGTTCAAAAGAGTGTTTATCTCATCAATACTGAGCTCTTTGTCGGCCATGACGATGGAGATGAGGTAGATGAACATCGCCTCGCGCATGTTCGGGTTGATCTCCATGATTTTGTTGATGGAGTCGGTGAACAGCTTGCCGAGGTCTTCCGGTTTCATCTGCGCGATGTCCTCGAGGAAGTGCATCGGGAAAATCTTTGTCGCCGAAAGTTCCTCAAGTATAACCTCTATCTCTTCGTCGCTGTTGTCGTTGTCTGCGCCAGCCATCATCAATCCCGCCGTGGCGATGAAGTTGGCCATGTGGCTGTCAAGCTCCGAATTCCTGACTCTCAGCAAGATAGAGATCAGATCGTCCATTTCCTCTTGCAGTTTCTTGCGTGTAGTGCCGCCCTTCTTGAAAAACTCACTTCTTGAGAAATCATATAACGCCTCGACTCTTATCGGGTTGACGGGATGCACGTCGAAGTTGAGGCCTTTGTCGTTGCGGAAGAAGTCGAGATGTTTGCGGTTCTCTTCGATGAACTTGTCGATGTTGACTTTCATCTTCTCGAAGTCAAGACCTGAAGCCATCTTGAAGAATGCTGATATGCAGACGTTTATGTCAGGCATCGCGAGGAAACCGTAGCGGTCGGCGATGAGCTCGTTGAGCTGCCCCCAAAGCCTTATCTTATATTGAAGCGTGACGGGCACCTCCGTGTCGCCGGGATATACGAAGTTGATGAGCCGCGTGAGTTTCGTGTTGCCGTTGATCAGATGCCCCATCTCATGTCCGACGACAAAACGCAACTCATTGTCGGTCATGAGTTCGATGAGCGACGAGTTGACGTTGATGATGTTTGGCTCCTCCGGGTTCATCGAGCAAATCGAAAAAGCGTTGACGCTTGAGTCGCCGGTGATGTAGAAGTCGATGTCGCCCTCGAAGCACAGCTTCTCCTTGATTTCGTGAAACATCTTGTAATAGTCGGGAAGTGTGCCTTCTTCGACCTTGAAACTGTGGCCTTCGAGTATGCTTCTGTAGTCGTTTATCGGGTTCTGAATCTTTGCTATCTTTGCTATCTGTTCCACGACATTGCCTTGTAATGCGTTGTAAATCTGCTCACTGAGAGCCTTCTCCAATGGGAGTGCGTAGTCTTCCGGGTTGAATTTCTTTGCCATTATATGAATGATTTTAAAATGCAAAGGTAAATAAAATGTTTGGAATCGACGCTTGAAACAGAATTTTTTTACAAAAAAAAGAACGGCTTTTGACCGTTCTCAGTTTGCATCTCGTGGGGGAGGGTGGACTCGAACCACCGAACTCATCCGAGGACAGATTTACAGTCTGTTGCAATTGCCGCTATGCGACTCCCCCTTGGATTTGCGAGTGCAAAAATAGATATTTTTTGAATACTTTCAACAAATATTTTCAAAAAAAAATATTATGATATTAAAAATCTGAAAATCAATATATTATTGTTTTTCTCCGTATTGCCGCGGCATAAAAAAAGCCGACAGCAGTGCCTTCCGGGTATATGTTTGTACGCACATTTGAAGGAGAACCCATCATCGGATTACTTCCGTTGCTTGAAGAAATGCCGGAAATATAAGCGGCATAATCGGATGTTATCACCGACAAATCCAGCCTCACCGTGTCGCCATGATGCAGAACTTTCAACGAATCAGCACCTGATTCTTCCGTAAGGAAACTCCAGACGGGAATCTCGCCGGCGAGATATGCCATCATCGGGCCGTTGACGTACCACCCAGACATCCCGCCGAGATTGTATATTCCGCAATTCGTCAGTTTTTCGCCACCGAAAAGGCTGTCGTTAACGTATGCCCTGACCATATAGTTCGCATCTTCATTCTTCAATGATTGGAAATACGGATACAACCCCAACATATTATCAACCAAGACATTGGCAACTTGATATTGTTTTATTACAATAGAATCAACGTCTGTTATGCACTGAAGCATCTCGGCCTGCGCATAATAATGCCCGCCACCCTCATGCTCTGGCAGATCAATCGACAGATTGTATGTATGATTTTCCCTGCCTGAAAACTTCTCAACGCTTTGATAGACACCGTTTTCTGCGGTCTCCTCATACAAAACAGTATCGATGTTGTCGTACACAAAGACCGTGGCGTCAGAAATCATTTCCGGTCCGCCTGTGGCGTAAAAATCCGATGTACGGCTCAAAGTGATTTTATGGTTTTTGTATTCATCGGTGATTGAGCCGTAAACTCCGAGAAGTTGCGGACCTTCCTGTGGCTCGATTGTTATTTTCTCCTTGCATGACATGATGAGCAAAGAAAATAAAAATATGTTAAATATATGTTTCAACTGTTTCATAATCACATTAGAATTTAAAGTTGTATGACACAGACGGCACGACTGAGAACAGATAAACTTTATCTGTTGTGATTGTGCCATTGTCTTCGCTCTTGAACATTATCGCCCACGTGTTATGCCTCGCGTATGCGTTATAAATCGAGAAACTCCACTCGCCCTGCCAGCGTTTGTGCGGCTTGCATTTGAGGTTCGCGGCAAGGTCAAGCCGGTGATAATCAGGGTAGCGGCTCTTGTTGCGATAGCCGTTGTAAATTGAGTAGGTTACGCCATCGACGGTGTATTTACCGTAAGGCAGCGTAACCGGCTGACCTGTATTGTAAACCCAAGTAGCCGACACATCAAACCTGTCGGAGAAAGCGTAATTTACCACGATGCTGATGTTGTGCGGTCTGTCGTAGGGCGACTGGTATTCCTCGTCATGGCTGATACCTTTGACAGTTCTGAAGGCTCGACTGTAGGTGTAAGCAACCCATCCGGTCAGTTTGCCGTAGTTTTTCCTTACGATGAACTCTGCTCCGTATGAACGTCCTTTGCCGATGCGCACCTCTCCGTCAATCAATGCGTTGGCAATTAAAAAGGCATCATCCGTAAAGTCTATTACATCAGTCAGATTCTTGTAAAACACCTCCACCGATGTTTCTATGTCATTGCCCCTTAAATTTCGGAAATAGCCTACGGCGAACTGGTCGCATTTCTGCGGTTTGATATTCGGGCTGGTGGGGAACCAGATATCAAACGGCAGACCGCCTGTCGAATTCGACCCGATTTGCGCATATTGCACCGTCCTCGCGTACGACGCCTTGACCGATGACATCGCGCTGATGCGGTATATCATCGCCATGCGCGGCTCAAGATTAAATTCGGTGTTGAAGATCTCACCTTTTTTATATATGGCCGAATCGACCCATCTGTGATTGTCATCGAAAAGATAGAGCGTTTCATCTCCAATATTGTTGAACATTGACAATCTCAGTCCATAACGTAATGAAAACAAAGGAGTTATCTTGTGCTCATTTGTAAAATACAATGCCGATTCCAACGCTTTGCGGTTGAGGCGCTCGTCATCAGCAGTCTTGATATATGTTGCGACGACACCAGTTCTGTCTTCAAGTTCTCCTAAAAGATATTGATGATAAGTAGATGACAATCCATATCTTACAGTCATTTTATCATTTGTCATCCAGACGAAATCATATTTTAGAGAATAATCGGTGATACCTGCAGTAACAGTGAAATCATACGGATTAGCCATCACGTCAATGTTGTATCTGTATTTTGAGTACACGAGTGACAGATTTGAGGTAAGCCGTTCGTTGAAAATATGATTCCAGCGCAAATTCGCAGTGGTGTTGCCATAACCAAGCCCCATCAGTTTGTCCATCTTCACGAGGTCATAACCATTATACGCCGAAAGGAATATTCGATTATTTTTATTGAAGACATGAATTATTTTACCGTTAAGGTCGTAGAAATAAAGCTTGGTTTTTGTCAGATCCTTGAGCAGGTATGACGCAAGAATCCCACCGTAAGTTATTCGTCCGGCGAGCATTACGGAGGTGCGTTGTTTGTTGAACGGCGTATTCAGCATCAGTCGGCTTGTGAGTATGCCTATGCCGCCTGTCATTGTGAACCTGTCGGGGATTTCATAGAGAGTCTTCACGTCAAGCACCGACGAGAGGCGACTGTCGTAGTTCGCCGGAATGTCACCTTTATATAATGTTGCTTCTTTCACGACATCGTTGTTAAAAACCGACAGGAAACCGAGGAAATGAGAGGCGTTATACACAGGGGTGTCGTCCAAAGTGATGAGGTTCTGGTCGGGGGAGCCGCCTCTGACACTGAAGCCTGACGAGCCTTCGCTGGAAGATTGAACACCCGGAAGAAGCTGTATCGCCTTGATGACGTCAACCTCACCCATAAGTGCGGGTATCTTCCTGATTTTCACCATCTCCAACTTCTGGACACTCATGGCAAGCTCGCGGACGTTGGCGTCTTTTTTCTTGCTTGTGACAATGACATTCTCGAGAAGCTGACTTTCCATCTTCAGCTCAACATTAAGCCTTTTCCTTGTCTTTTCAACAATAACAGTCTGCTCAAATGTTTGATAACCTAAAAAAGAATACCTAATCTTGTATCTCCCTGCGTTTAGTTGCAACTCATAATAACCGTTTTCATCGGTCGTCGTTCCGACCTGCAATGAATCGACATAAACGGCTACACCAATCATAAGTTCATGAGTTTCAACATCTTTAATAACGCCAAAAACACTTGATTGCTGTGCTTGGATGTTCGTCATGGCAAAAAACAAAAGAGATAATATGACAAAAATTCGCTTTTTCATTTTTGATTTAAAAGTTTGCAAAGGTAATAATTTAAATTTGAAAAATGTTTTAAATTTTAAATAAATCTGCAATTTTACACCTTTAAGTTTGACCAACTTTTAAACTTTACCAACTCTCGAACTAAGAAGTACATTTTTGACAAAGTGATAAATCACATTGACACTCAATGTGTTAAATATGATTTAAGAAACAATGTCTTTGGAAACCCTGACGTAATTCCGGCACTTAGCCATAAGATGATTTTCGAGGCCGTTCTTGGCCTGAACAACGGAAAAGAGTTCGGCAGGAAAGGCGAGCGGTGCCTGCGGATGAATCTCGCCTGTCCGAGAAGCGTTGTCGAAAAGGCGATGTCGAAGATGAAGACGGTGTTCTGAATCAAAGCCTTACGAATAAAGAAAAAATTTACACAAAATGCTTGCTTGTATTAAAAAATGTTGTACTTTTGCATCGGGTAAGTCTTATACGACCAGCTCCTGCCAAACTCCCCCAGGGCCGGAAGGCAGCAAGGGTAGGCGGTCGAGCGGTGCGATACAAGTAGCTTACCCTTTTTTCATGTTATGAATATCAACCCCACATACACAAAAAAGCAATACCAGCTTACAGCATTGATTTCAGGAATGCTGCTAAGTCTTATTCTATCAGCATTTTACATGTTTATGTACGACAGGATGTATGTGGAGTCGTCTTATTTGTTCTCGATAATTTATCTGTTTCCGTTTGTTTGGCTTAGCCTGACTTTGTCTTTCTTCAAGTGGAAGTTCGTGTTTTCAGAATTTACATATAAACAAGCATTTTTATTGAGTACAATCACCGGAATTTTGGGATCAATTTTGTTCAGCGGCGTAATTTTCGTCGTTCTCACGTGTTTTGGAATAGAAAGCAGGATGGAAATTTACAACAATGGTGAGCGTCTGAAAGACTTCATGTCGCCCAAAGCCATATCGTTGTCTTTTTTAATAATTAATCTGGTTCTATCGCTGTTTTATTCACTTATTATCGCTATTTTTGCACGAAAAAAATAATTGAAATGAACATATCCGTAATTGTTCCTTTATTGAATGAGGAAGAGTCGCTTCCTGAACTTGAGTCGTGGATCAGCCGTGTGATGGCCGAGAACAATTTCACATACGAAATTATCTTTGTGGATGACGGCAGCACCGACGGTTCGTGGAATTGCATACAGAAATTGAAATCCAACAATCAGAATATCAGAGGAATACGCTTCAGACGTAATTATGGCAAGTCGGCAGCACTTAACGAAGGCTTCAAGGTCGTTCAAGGCGATGTTGTCATCACAATGGACGCTGATTTACAGGACAGCCCTGATGAGATACCCGGCTTATACAAGATGATTATGGAAGACGGTTACGATGTTGTAAGTGGCTGGAAAAAAGTACGTTACGATTCAAAACTTGCAAAGAACATTCCATCAAAATTCTATAATTGGTCAACAAGAAAGATGACCGGCATCAAGCTGCATGATTTCAACTGCGGACTGAAGGCGTACCGCAGTGAGGTGGTGAAAAACATTGAGATTTACGGCGAAATGCATCGCTACATTCCTGTCATTGCAAAAGCCGCCGGATTCGGCCATATCGGAGAAAAAGTCGTGCATCACCAGAAGAGGAAATTCGGCACCTCGAAGTTCGGAATGAGCAGATTCTTAAGGGGTTACCTTGATTTGCTGACAATCACTTTCATTTCGAAATTCGGCAAGCGCCCCATGCATCTCTTCGGCGGATTAGGCACCTTGATGTTCTTGATAGGTTTCGTCATCGGTGTCGTCCTGACAGTCAAGAAATTCGCATTCGGAGCTTACGGCATGACAAACCGCCCGCTGTTCTATTTCGCATTGATTTTCATCATCGTCGGAGTACAGCTTTTCCTGACGGGTTTCTTAGCCGAGTTGATTCAATCGACGTCAGGCAAACAAAAAGTGTATGGAATTGCGGAGAGGTTATGAGTTGAAAGACAAAAGGTTACAAAAAAAATCGGGAAGTCTGTTTGAACAAATCAATCAAGCTCCCCGATTTTTCAATACAATGATTTAATAATTGTCGTTGAACGGATCATCGAAAGGCTCGCCAAATTCATCTTCATCGAAAATCTCGTCTTCATCAAAGATGTCCTCTTCGTCTTCAGCGAACATGTTTTCGCCTTCTTCCCAGTCGAAATCCTCTTCAAGCTTGCTTTCGTCAAATTCGTCAATGTCATTCATGTCATTCATGAATTCCTGAAGCTCGTCGTCACTCATCTCATCGAGATTGGCGGTCAAGAGCCTGTTGTCGCGCGACATGGTCTTCAATTCCTTGAGGACATCGGCGGCCACATAAAATTCGTCAATATTTTCCTGGCAATATTTGATATATTTGGGGTCTTTCTCAAATACTTCAGCCAAAGTCTCACCTTCATATTTCCCGGAGGTGAAGATGTCATCTACATCGTAAAATTTCATATTTTAATTTTTATAAAGTCAACTTAAAATTTCCGCAAAGATAAATTTTTTAATGATGTGTCGTCTTATTTTTTGAAAATAAAATAAACAGCCAGTATCATCAGTCCGAAGCCGATGAGGTGATTCCAGCTGAATGTGCCCATCTTGAACACTTTGATCGTGATAATCATAAATACGGTCAAACTAATAAACTCTTGAATTACTTTGAGTTGCACGAGCGAGAACGGGCCGCCGAAGTTCTCATGTCCGATTCTGTTGGCGGGGACCATGAAACTATATTCAAACAACGCCACGCCCCAACTGCATAATATGACAAGTATCAGAGGCCAACTCTTGGTCGTGTCGGCCAATTTGATGTTGCCATACCATGCAAATGTCATGAAAATATTGGATATCACCAATAATAAAATCGTGTATAATGCCTTCATTTTGCATTGATTTTGACGCTGCAAAAATCGTGAAATTTTCTCAATTATGAGAAAAAAACAGCAAATTTTATTATTTTTGCAAAAATTTTTGAAAATGGTAAACATTGAGCAGATTATCAAGGATTCGATAGATGCAAAGAGCCTGATTATCAATGACAAAGAATTTATCAGCAGAATACAGAGAGCAGCTGACATTTGCATTGAGTCGCTAAAGGCAGGCGGCAAAATTCATTTCTGCGGCAATGGTGGCAGCGCGGCTGATGCCCAGCACCTTGCGGCGGAACTCAGCGGAAGGTTCTATTACGACCGACCGCCTCTCAACGCAGAAGCACTTCACGTTAATTCAAGCTACCTCACTGCCGTTGCAAACGACTATTCGTACGACATGATATATTCCCGAATGCTGCAATGCTCGGCAAAAGAAGGCGATGTCCTCGTCGGAATCAGCACGTCGGGCAATTCAACGAACATAATGAATGCCATTGATGTCGCTAAGTCTTTGGGAGTCAAAGTGATTGGTATGACGGGGGAGACGGGCGGAAAAATGGCCGGCCGATGCGATGTCCTCCTGAATGTCCCGAGCAACTGCACTCCGCGAATTCAGGAATCGCACATAATGATCGGTCATATAATCTGCGAAATCATTGAAGCAACAATATTCCCGAGATAATGGATTGGAAAAAAATCATCGATAACAACTGGACTCTGTTCCTTGACCGTGACGGCGTGATTAACGTGCGCCTCATTGATGACTATGTCAAGAATATCAATGAGTTCGAGTTTATGCCTGACGTTTTGGATGCCTTTAGGATATTTGCGGAAAGGTTTGGCAAAATAATAATTGTGACAAATCAACAAGGTGTCGGCAAAGGACTTATGACGCTTGAAATCGTTGATTCCATTCATGATTTCATGAAAAAACAGATTGAAAATCAAAAGGGTAGGGTTGATGCCATTTATGTTTGTCCGCAGCTGAAGACTGAACCAGACAACTTCCGCAAACCAAGCCCCAAGATGGCATATAAGGCTCAAGCAGATTTCCCGGCAATAGATTTTAAGAAATCAATAATGATTGGCGACTCAAATTCTGACATTGAGTTTGGTCATAACGCTGGTATGCACACTATATTAATAGGTGATGAAGTGACAAAATCCGTCGCTGACGACAGGTTCGACTCGCTGATTCTATTCGCTAACACATTAAAGTAACACTTAATATGTCAACACTAATTATTTCAGTATTTGTAATTTACACGATTTTGATCTTGTTTATTGCACATTTGACTTCGCGTAAATCAGACAACGAAACTTTCTTTACCGGCAACATGAAGTCGCCGTGGTTTGTGGTCGCATACGGGATGATTGGCGCCTCACTGTCTGGTGTCACATTCATGTCGGTACCGGGCAATGTCTATTCAAGCCAATTTACGTATTTAGGCATCGTGTTCGGCTATATCATTGGTTATGCGGTAATTGCGTTTCTGCTTCTGCCATTGTATTACAAGCTTAACCTGACATCAATTTACACATATCTTGAGATGCGTTTCGGAAAGCAGTCAGAGAAGACCGGTGCTTTGTTTTTCATAATCTCGCGGCTTTTCGGCTCAGCACTTCGTATGTATTTGGTTGTCTTCGTGTTGTACGAATTTGTGTTCAGGGCATGGGGCGTTCCGTTCTGGATTCCAGCCGTTGTTTTCATCGTTTTCATCTTGATTTACACATTCAAAGGCGGCATAAAGACCGTTGTGTGGACCGATACATTACAAACCACTTTTCTGCTGCTTGCGGCAATAATAACAGTTGTTTGCACATTGAAAAGTCTCGATATGTCAATCCCTGATTTGCTCGCTGCATCATCAGACAGCGGACTGACCAAGGTGTTTGAGACCGACCCGAATCACAACAAATTCTGGCTGAAACAGATTCTCAGCGGTGCCTTTATTACCATTGTCATGACAGGACTTGACCAGGACATGATGCAGAAAAGCCTGACATGCAAGTCGTTGCGTGACGCGCAGAAAAATGTGATGACGTCAAGTTTGCTGTTTATTTTTGTCAATTTGATTTTCCTATGTCTTGGTGCATCGCTCATTTATTACGCACAACAGACTGGTTATCAACTGCCTGTGAATGAAAGTGGAGTAGTGGTCAACGACAAGATTTTCCCCTCAATCGCGTTCTCGTTCAGCAAATTCACAAGTGTTGTCTTTGTTCTTGGCCTTGTGGCGGCGGGGTATTCATCAGCCGATGGCACACTGACGGCATTGACAACGACAACTTGCTATAATTTGTTGAATTTCAATGGCAGAGATGATCTGTCGGAATCACAGAAAACAAAATTCAGAAAGTATATACACATCGGATTCGCGATACTTTATTTGTTGGTTATCATTGCTTTCCGCCCATTCCATAACCAGTCGCTGATCGACAAGGTATTTGAAATAGCCGGTTACACATACGGCCCGTTGTTGGGCTTGTACTCGTTTGGTCTTTTCGTCAAAAACCGCGTCCCAAACGACAAGTTGGTTCCTTACATCGCAATTATTTCACCGATTTTGAGTTATCTCCTGAACATCTATTCAAAACAGCTGTTCAACGGATACCAATTCGGTTTTGAGATATTGATTGTCAATGGCTTGATAACGTTCACTGCGCTGTTTGCAGTAAGCAAAAGGCAAGTATTAGTCAAATAAATATTATCAATAGCATGAAAAAATTATTTTTAATTCTACTGATGTCTGCTTCATTATTTTCTGAGGCTCAATATTTCACTTCGAGCACAAAAGACGCATCAACATGTGATGGTGTGGTCTATTTCTTGCCACGTAACGTGTTAAAAGTGGAATTGACTGTCCAAGAGACGGATTATTACGTCGGACCATACGCGGAATATGCCAAATCGGTTTTTGGAACCGATGATTACATAAGTGAAAACAAAACGAAATATGAAATTCAAGGCGTTGATGTTCAGGTTTTTAGCCAGCCAGATCCAGATGCTTCATATTGTGTGTGGCTTGATGAAAAGTCAAAGGAACATGGGACATTGGAGTTTTCAATGACAGACGATGGAGTCATTCGGTCTTTTGGTGACAAAATCTCAACAGAAGGTTCTGATATTAGCTATATGGCTGCAAATCAATATGTTGAATTAAGTAAAACAGACAAATCGGAAGTTCATTTTATGAATTTTATCGGAGCGCAGCATGAACCGGAAGAAAACGAGGATGAGGAGGTTTCTGCTAAAGAACTGACCAAGGAAGACAAGGCGAAACAGATTGTTGAAAATATCTACAACATAAGGAATCTATATAGAGATCTTGTCTCGGGCTTTCAGGAAGTGTCGTATGGCAGCACACTCAATGATATGGCAATTAAAACAAAACTCATTGAGGATGAATATGTCAGCCTGTTTGTCGGGAAAAAAGAAACTCATATCTACAAAAAAGTATTTTATATCACACCCAAAGCAAGTGATAAAAACGACATGATTTCTATTGCAAAAATATCTGAAAATGAAGGTGTTATGGATGTTTCCGCAAAAAACGGAAATGCAATCAAAATTCAGTTTTCAACATCAGAAACGATTGTATCAAACATCGCTCATTCTGACTCTGACATGGAAAAAACAATGTTCAACAACAAGTTGTTTTACAGAATTCCTGCGTTGACAAATGCAAAAATCTTATGTGGTAATGATATACTTGCAGAATATTCTTTGAGAATCAGTCAGTTCGGTGAAACGCTGACCATTCCGACAAACGGACACATAATTGTCTTCAACCCGAATACAGGTCAGGTTGTTAGAATAAAGGAGTGACATGCGGCCACATATAAAAGAGGGTGATTTCTGATTGAAATCACCCTCTTTAAGTTTTCGTCCTATCAAAATTAGAACGGGAGGTCATCGCCGTTGTCGGAATTGGCGAAATACGCCTCATTCACTGGCGGCAACGGGGCTTGTCCGCCAAGATTCTGCTGTGGCTGAGCCATCGGCTGCGGCTGTGGTTGTTGCGGCTGCTGCGGCTGACCGACCGGCTGGCCTTGATTGAAGTCGAACCTGATGGCTCGAACGTCGGTGTACCATTTGCCATTAAATTCACGCGATTCAATGCTTATCTGAATCGTGACAACCTGACCGACAAAGAAACCGTTGGCTTCGTTGACGCGCTCATTCCAACATAAGACACAAATCTTCCTCGGGAAGTTTTCAATTGTCTCGATAATCAATTCCTGTTTTTTCCATGGACCGCGCGGGCTGTTGCCTTCGGTCAAAGTTCCTAACTGTACGACTTTTCCAATGAGTTCCATATACTTATATCTTTATTAATTTGATTTTTCGCTTTGTTTTTACCAAAAAAAATCTCGGTGCAAATATAAATCAAAATTTTGATAAATGAACATTTTTTACATATTTTAACATTTGACCCAATCAGACCGTTGTTCATATTAGATATTGTAAACCAACGTTTACAAATTAATGTATATTTTTGGAAATAATATACATTATGTTAAATAGCATATTTGAAAAATACATCTGACCTTTTTTTCTTCATGCAGTTATTTTCAACAAAAAAGATGGCACAACACCTTTTAGGCTGTGCCATCACAAGAAAAGAGTAAAAACTAATTTGAAATTAATTAAGTTCAGCTGCTTTGTCAGCCATCTTCAGACGAACATAGCACATCTTAAGTGCTTGTTTGATTGCCGGTTCCGGGCTGAGTTCGTATGCCTTTACGACATACGGTAACGCTCTTTCATCGAATGCCTTACCTTCTTCCATCATTGACTTGTATTCAGCGACTTTCTCAATTGGAAGGTCATTTGCTGCATTGTATTTGTCAGCGGCCTGGTCAATCAAAATGCTGCCGGCATTGATATATGCGTCAACATAATTTGCGTCAATTTTGATAACATTGTCATAGCACACGAGTGCATTTTCAATACTGAAAAGATCTGATTCCTCATTTCCGTAGATTGTTCCGAGAATGAAATAATACACGGGCTGGTCAGGATATTTCTCGGCCATTTCTAAAATCTGATTGATGATCTCTGATTCTCTGTGAAGTGTTAAATACGTGTTAATCATATCATTGACAAGCTGAGCATCTTCAGGATATTTTTCTCTTGCAATAGTGATGAATTCGACGGACTTCTCACCGTTTCCAGCTTCTCTGTATGCGTTGATAAGACCTGAATAGATGTTAGCTTCATCCATTCCGTTGCTAATAAGCTGTTCATAAACCTGAGCCGCTTCGTTGAATTTTTCTGTTTTTGTATAGCATAATGCAAGGTTTTGCATTGCAGCATCGTCAACGAGACCAATCTTTTGCGAGGCGAATACTGCCTTCTGGAAATTCGTGCAGGCATCTTCATAGTTGCCGTTGTTAAAGCTGTCAACGCCGAGCTGATAGAATCCGTTGCCGATGTTTCTCACGTATGAGGAGAGTTCCTGACCCATCTGAACGTAATATTCAGGGTCAAGTTGTCTGATTTTCTCAACAGCACTGAGGACTTTTGCATTGGCTTCTATATCTATGCTTGCAAATTCCGGATATGCGCCGATATAGTAATAAACCACCGCGTAGTAATGCCAAGTCTTTGCCTGATTCATCGTAGCCTCATGGATTGAAGCAGCATCGATAGCATCTTTTGCTTTCTGCAGAGCCAATTTTGCGTTAGCCATCTGTTTGTCAGCCTTTTCAATTTTGTTTTGTACCTTGAAAGCATCAGCCTGTTCAATGTATTGCTTTGCGGTCTTCTGGAAGTTGAAAGCATTCTGAACCTGAATGTTCTGTGCGAATGCGAATGAACTCATCAATGCAATCGCTAATGTTAAAACTAATCTTTTCATTTTTCTGATTTTTTAAATTATACAATTATTCTTCTGTTTTGTTCACCTGACTGTCATTATTTTCTTCACCTTCAACATTTTCGGTGGTGTCAGCATTCTCATCTGTTTCTTCATCATCTTCAAAATGTTCGGCTTTGACTTTAGTGACAGCCGCAATTTCATCGTTATCGCGAAGGTTGATAAGACGCACGCCTTGTGTCGCGCGGCCCATAACTCTCAGAGTGTCAACGGCAATTCTGATAAGAATACCCGATTTGTTTATAATCATGAGGTCATCGCCATCAACAACGTCCTTGATCGCCACGAGCTGTCCCGTCTTGTCGGTGATGTTCATTGTCTTGACACCCTTGCCGCCTCTGTTGGTGATGCGGTATTCCTCGAGTTCCGAACGTTTGCCGTAACCTTTTTCAGAAACTACAAGGACGTTGGTCTGCGGGTCATCGATGCAGATCATGCCAACGACTTCGTCATTGTCATTATCATCTATCGAAATCGCGCGGACGCCCGAAGCTGTCCTGCCCATCGGCCTTACTGTCGATTCAGGGAATCTGATGGCTCTGCCCGACTTCAAGGCGATGAGTATCTCGCTGTTGCCGCTTGTCATCTTGGCCTCAAGCAGCTCGTCGCCCTCGCGGATGCCGAGCGCAATGATGCCCGTCGCGCGTGGTCTCGAATACGCCTCAAGTGTCGTCTTCTTGATGATACCTTTCTTGGTGATAAGTGTAAGATAATGATTCTCAACAAATTCTTGACTCATGTTCGTCAAGTTGATGTATGCCTTGACATTGTCATCTTTGTCAAGACTGATGAGATTCTGGATCGCACGGCCTTTGCTCGACTTTGTGCCTTCAGGAATCTCGAACACCCTGAGCCAGTAGCACCTGCCCTTCTCGGTGAAGAAGAGCATGTAGTTGTGGTTCGTGGCCACAAAGATCTGTTCGATGAAGTCCTCGTCGCGTGCGTCGGAACCTTTCGAGCCTTTGCCTCCCCTACTCTGGCGGCGGTATTCGCTCAGGTTGGTCCTCTTGATATAATTAAGGTGTGAGATTGTCACGACGACGGCGTCGTCAGCGATGATGTCCTCAATCTTGAAGTCATCGGCCGTGCGCTCGATGGTTGTCTTCCTCTCGTCGCCGTACTTGTCTTTGACGATGAGAAGCTCGTTCTTGATGATGTCGAACTGCATGCTTGTGTTGGCAAGTATCTCTTTCAAATGATGAATTGTCTGATGCAGTTGTTCGAGTTCGTCCATAATCTTCTTGATTTCGAGGCCGGCAAGTTGTCCGAGGCGGTATGCCACGATAGCGGCTGCCTGCGGGTCGTCGAACCCGAACTTGTCCATGATGGCTTGTTTTGCCTCTAACGAACCACCCTTGCAAGCGCGGATTGTAGCGATGATCTCATCAACGATGTCGATAGCGCGGGCAAGACCTTCGAGGATATGTGCGCGTTTCTCCGCCTCACGCAAATCGTGTTGGGTGCGTCGGACAACAACCTCATGTCTGTGTTCGACATAATATTGAATCAACTGTTTGAGGTTCAACGTATAAGGACGGCCTTTGACGAGGCATACGTTGTTGACGCTGAAAGAGCTTTGGAGTCCGGTGTATTGGAACAGTTTGTTCAGCACCACGCTTGACACGGCATCGCGTTTTAGTTCGTACACGATGCGGAGGCCGTTGCGGTCCGACTCATCGCGGATGTCGGCGATGCCCTCGATTTTCTTTTCGCTGATAAGGTCGGCGGTGCGTTTGATCATCTCCGCCTTGTTTGTCTGATAAGGCACCGATGTGGCGATGATTCTCTCATGTCCGCCATGTTCCTCAATTGTGGTGTTGGCACGCAGAACGATACGTCCGCGCCCGGTCTCAAACGCATCGCGGACACCTTCGTAGCCGTAAATGATGCCGCCGGTCGGGAAGTCAGGCGCCTTGATGTATTCCATCAACTCGCTGACTGTAATGTCGTTATTGTCGATATATGCAATGATTCCGTCAACGACTTCGCTGAGGTTATGAGGCGGCATGTTGGTCGCCATGCCGACGGCGATGCCGCTTGCGCCGTTGACGAGGAGGTTCGGGATGAGCGCCGGCAGAACTGTCGGTTCCTGTTCCGAGTCATCGTAGTTGTTCATGAAATCAACTGTCTCTTTATCAAGATCGGCGAGCATCTCCTCCGCGAGCTTGCGGAGACGTGCTTCCGTGTAACGCATAGCCGCCGGCGGGTCAGCGTCGATGGAGCCGAAGTTACCCTGACCATCAATGAGAGGATAACGCATGCTCCAATCCTGGGCCAAACGTACCATGGCATCGTAAACTGATGAATCACCATGCGGGTGATACTTTCCTAAAACTTCGCCGACAACCTTCGCGGATTTCTTGTACGGGCGGTTTGACAAGACACCCATTTCGTTCATTCCGAATAGAATGCGGCGGTGCACCGGCTTGAGACCGTCCCTGACATCAGGCAGGGCACGCGCAACGATGACCGACATCGAATAGTCGATGTAACTCGTTTTCATGTGATCTTCAATGCCAATGGGTACGATTCTTTCGCCTTCTAACTGTTCTTCCATTTATCTTTTACCTTTAATTTTTAGATTACAAATTAAGTTACAAAAATACACATTTTTTCGATTTGTTGCACACAGCCGCGCGAATTTTTTATTCAAATTAAAATAGGGTCAAATGACCTCGTAAAACAAAATTTGTTTGTATCTTTGCAGCCCGAAAAAATTGTAAAATGGATCAGAAATTTTCACCAAGAGTGCGCGATATAATGTTTCATAGCCATGAAGAAGCTGTGAAGATGGGAAATCCGTACATAGGTTTGGAACACATTTTCCTTGGCATTATTGATGACAAAGACAGCAATGCAGTCCAGATCTTGAGAAACATGGACCTTGACATTGAAGTCTTTAGAAAAAAACTTGAGGCATCGATAAAATCAGCACCGATAATGTCGTCAAACAACGACAATATGCCCCTGACGAAACAGGCCGAACGCGCATTGAAGTTCACATATCTCGTCGCAAAAGAGTTTAACAGCGACCAAGTGACATCCGAACATCTAATGCTTGCCATTCTTCACGATGACAACAATATTATTTCACAGAGACTTGAATACGAAGGTGTTACATTTGAAAAATACAAAAAGGAGATTAAAAAGATAATGCCTGAAAGCATTGTTCCCAAAGATGATAAGCCGGCAGAGGCACCAAAGAACATCTTTATGGATGACGAAGACGACGATGATGATATAAAAGTAACGGAAACACCGAAACCCAAAAGCAACTCGAAGTCGAACACGCCTGTCCTTGACAGCTTCGGTCGCGACCTGACCCGCGCCGCCGAGGAAGGCCGCCTCGACCCTGTCGTCGGACGTGACAGAGAACTGGAGCGAATCGCGCAGATCCTTTGCCGCAGGAAGAAAAACAATCCGATATTAATAGGTGAGCCAGGCGTCGGCAAGTCGGCAATCGCCGAAGGTCTTGCGATAAGAATCAATGAGCATAAGGTTCCGAGAACTCTTTACAACAAACGTCTTGTCATGCTCGACCTCGCGTCTGTCGTGGCAGGCACCAAGTACAGGGGACAGTTCGAGGAACGCATGAAGTCGATACTCAATGAGTTGGAGAAAAATCCTGATGTCATCCTGTTCATCGATGAGATTCACACCATCGTCGGCGCGGGCAACGCCAACGGCTCCCTCGACGCGTCGAACATGTTCAAGCCGGCGCTGGCCCGAGGCGAGCTGCAATGCATCGGCTCGACAACACTCGACGAATACCGACAGTACATCGAGAAAGACGGTGCGCTCGAACGTCGTTTCCAGAAGATTTTGGTGGAGCCGACGACACCGGAAGAGACAATACAGATCTTGAACAACATCAAGAGCAAGTACGAAGACCATCATCTTGTAAAATATGATAATGACGCCATCGTGGCCTGCGTTAAACTCACAAACCGTTATCTGTCAGAGCGTTGTCTTCCCGACAAGGCTATCGACGCAATGGACGAGGCCGGAGCGAGGGTGCATATCAGCAACATCAAGGTGCCGATTGAAATCAACGAGCTTGAAGCTGAACTCGAACAGATCCGTGAGGGCAAGAAAAAAGCCATATCCGAACAGAAGTTCGAGGAGGCCGGCATGTTGCGTGACCGCGAGAAAAAGGTTGTTGACAGACTTGAAAACGCCAAGAAAGAATGGGATGACGAACTGAAAAATCACAAGGAAACCGTTACAGAACAGAATGTTGCTGAAGTCGTGGCGATGATGACCGGTGTGCCGGTACAGCGCATTGCCCGCAATGAAGGCGACCGCCTCATGAACATGGAAAACGAACTCAAAGGCACTGTCATCGGACAGGATGAAGCCATTAAGAAAGTGGCCCGTGCCATCCGCCGCAACCGCGCAGGACTCAAAGACCCGAACAGACCCATCGGAACGTTCATGTTCCTCGGCCCGACAGGTGTCGGAAAGACGTATCTCGCCAAGGTTCTCGCCAAGTATCTCTTTGATTCTGAAGAGGCTTTGATAAGAATCGACATGAGTGAGTACATGGAGAAATTCGCCGTGTCGCGTCTCGTTGGCGCGCCTCCCGGATATGTCGGATATGAGGAAGGCGGTCAGCTGACCGAAAAAGTTCGCCGCAAACCCTACTCCATCGTTCTCCTTGACGAAATAGAAAAAGCACATCCCGATGTGTTCCATCTGATGCTTCAGGTTCTTGACGACGGCCAACTCACTGATTCTCTTGGCCGTAAGGTCGATTTCAAGAACACCATTGTCATAATGACCTCAAACATCGGCTCTCGTCAGCTCAAGGATTTCGGACAGGGTGTCGGTTTCGGCACGCAGGCGGTCAAAGATGCGAAAGGCGTTCACGACCACAGCATCATCGAAAACGCCTTGCGCCGGCAGTTCGCACCTGAGTTCCTGAATCGTATTGACGACCTCGTGATTTTTGACTCTTTGAGCAAAGAAAGCATCAACAAGATTATCGACATCGAACTCAAAAACGTTTACGAGCGTGTCAGAGATATGGGTAACACATTGGTTCTCACCGACAAAGCCCGTGACTATATCGTTGAGAAAGGCTGGGACGAACAGTATGGCGCTCGACCGCTCAAACGCGCAATCCAGAAATATGTGGAGGACGTCCTCGCCGAAGAAATCATCAAGACAAAGATGGTCAAAGGCGACAAGATTGTCATTGATTATGACAAGGAAAAAGATGAAATGGTGACAGCCATCGAACATCTTGAGTTGCCGGAACCTGTTGTCAATGAAGAAGTTAAACGAATTGAAGAACCTGAAGCATAATGAATTTATCAGAAAACATCAACAACAGGTTTTTCAGACTTATAGCGGAATGCAGCCGCGAGATGGGCTATCAGACATACGTCATCGGCGGCTACGTCCGCGACATCCTTCTGAAACGCGAATCCAAT
Organism: uncultured Bacteroidales bacterium; assembly: GCA_937896895.1. Lineage (GTDB taxonomy): Bacteria > Bacteroidota > Bacteroidia > Bacteroidales > F082 > Limimorpha. Next base: position 61,931 of record CALBNV010000013.1, read on the forward strand.
GATATTGACATAGTTACAGTCGGAAGCGGCATCGCCTTGGCGAAGAAAGTAGCATCGAAAATCAACGGCAAGAAAGAGGTTAAGTTTTACGGACATTTCGGCACCGCGATGATTAACGTCGGCGGCCATGAGATCGAGTTCGTGGGCGCACGGAAAGAGTCGTACAGCCCCGACAGCCGCAAGCCCGTGTGCGAAAACGGCACGCTTGAAGACGACCAGAACCGACGCGACTTCACAATCAACGCATTGGCAATCAGCCTGAACGACGACACTTTCGGAGAACTCGTCGATCCGTTCAACGGACTGCAGGACCTTGAAGACAAGATAATCAAAACGCCTCTCGACCCTGACGTGACATATTCCGACGACCCGCTGAGAATGATGCGGGCCATTCGTTTCGCCACGCAGCTTCATTTCAGGATAGAAGACGAGTCGTTTGAGTCGATAAGACGTAACGTTCAGAGAATCAAGATAATATCAATGGAACGCGTCACGGAGGAAATGAACAAGATGCTCATGTCGAGCGTCCCAAGCATCGGATTCAAGCTCCTCGACAAATCGGGGCTGCTTCCGGTGATTTTCCCGCAGATGGCCGCACTGAAAGGTGTCGAAATGCATGAAGGCAAAGGCCACAAAGACAATTTCTATCATACTTTGGAAGTGCTTGACAATGTGGCAAATAGCGGCGGCGACCTCTGGCTGAGATGGGCCGCCGTCCTCCATGACATCGCAAAACCGCAGACTAAACGATTCGAGAAGGAAATCGGCTGGACTTTCCACGGACACGAGGTGAAAGGCTCGAAGATGGTGCCGAAGATTTTTGCAAATTTCAGACTTCCTCTCAATGAAAAGATGAAATTCGTACAGAACCTCGTTTATCTCCACCTCCGCCCTATCGTGCTCGCCCAGGACATCGTAACTGATTCAGCAGTAAGGCGTTTGCTGTTCGATGCCGGTGATGATATTGACGCTTTGATGATCCTCTGCGATGCCGACATAACATCGAAAAACGAAGAGAAAAAAGCCCGTTTTCATCATAACTTTCAGATTGTCAGGCAGAAACTCAAAGAGATTGAAGCCAAAGACCACCTTCGCAACTGGCAGCCGCCTGTCAACGGAGAGGCAATCATGGAAACTTTCGGCATCCCTGAAGGTCGCGAGGTCGGAGTGATAAAGACCGCAATCCGAGAAGCCGTCCTTGACGGAATTATCGGCAACAATTTCGCCGAGGCTTACGATTTCATGAAGAAAAAAGGCGCCGAACTCGGACTTCATGTCGTGAAAGAGATTTCAGAAACGGATGTGGAAGTGAAAAACAACGGACCTGTTCCTGTAAAATAATCCATTTTGAAAAAAAAACACCTCATAGTCATCGCCGGACCGACGGCATCGGGCAAGACCGCCACCGCAATCAAGGTTGCGAAAGCCTTTGATACTGTCATTATTTCAGCCGACAGCCGTCAGTTTTACAAGGAACTTTCGATTGGAACAGCAGCACCGACTGAAGAAGAATTAAGTGGGGTGAAGCATTATTTTGTTCATAATCTGAATATCGAACAATCGTATGATGTAGCTGATTATGAACATGATGTGTTATGTTTGTTAAATGAATTGTTTAAACAACATGATATCGTTGTGATGACCGGCGGCTCGGGGCTTTTCATTGATGCGGTTTGCAACGGCCTCGATTCGATTCCTGACATTTCCTCCGAAACAAGGAACAAAGTAAATGAAATTTATGAGAAAGGCGGACTTGCCGCTTTGCAAACTGAAGTTGAAAAAGCCGATCCAGAATATTACAAGATTGTTGACAGGCAGAATCCGCGCAGGTTGCAACGCGCCATCGAAGTCTTTCTGCAAACAGGCAAGCCCTACTCCACTTTCCGCAAAAACAAACACGTTGACCGCGATTTCAACATCATCAAGACCGCACTTCTTTGGGACCGCGATGAACTGATAATGAGAATCAACAGACGTGTTGACGGCATGATGAATCTCGGTCTCCTCGACGAAGTGAAATCGGTTTACTGCAAAAGACATCTAAATAGTTTAAACACAGTAGGTTACAAGGAATTGTTTGAATATCTCGACGGCAAAGCCACACTTGAGCAGGCGGTTGAGCAAATCAAGATCAACACTCGGCAATATGCCAAAAGGCAGATGACATGGTTGAGGAAAAACAATGATTACCAGTGGTTTAGCATTGACGAATACGATAAAATGTTGGATTATATAAAAGAACATTTGGCGTAAAGGAAAATTGAGTATTTTTGCGCCCTGAAACAGACATTGACGCAGATGCGTCCGTGTGCTTGAACACCACGTTAAAAACAAGGACAATGAAAACAAAAAACAAAAGCGTGAGTGTGCCGTTTTTTCTGATAGGTACACTTTTCTGTATCAGTCTTTTGACTGCCAACTTATTGGAAACCAAAGTGATACAGGTCTGGAACATTACTTTTACGGGCGGTTTCCTCGTCTTCCCGATTTCGTACATTCTGAACGACTGCATCTCTGAGGTTTACGGTTTCAAGAAAGCACGTCTGATAATCTGGACCGGTTTCCTGATGAATCTGATATTTGTTCTTTTCTGCAAGGCTGCCGTGGTGTTGCCGTCGGCTCCGTTTTGGGAGGGCGACGACGCTTTCAGGTTCGTGTTTGACCTGGCTCCAAGGATCTTGGTCGCGAGTCTTTGCGCTTTCTTGGTCGGCTCGTTCCTCAACGCATTTGTAATCAGCAAGATGAAGATTGCCAGCAATGGCCGACACTTCTCCGTGCGTGCCGTCTTGTCGTCGCTTGCCGGCGAGTTCGCCGACTCGATAATCTTCTTCCCGATTGCTTTCGGCGGACTGATGCCGTTACGCGAATTGCTGAAAATAATGGCTATACAAATAATCGCAAAAACGCTTTATGAAGTGGTCATGCTTCCATTCACAAAACGTTTGGTGAAGCACCTTAAAAAAGTCGAGGATACAGATACGTTCGATAGTGATATATCTTACAATATATTTAAAATCAAAGATTTATAACAAACGCTTCAAGTCATCCTTTAATTTTTCAGCACCTTCAAATCTGACAGATTTCAGCCCGACATTTATCGCGCCGTCAACATTGGCCTGATTGTCGTCAATGAAAAGACATTCATCTGCAATGAGGTTGTATCTGTCAAGTAAGATTTTGTAAATCAAAGGATTGGGCTTCAGAAGTTTTTCCTCGCCGGAAACAACGATGTTGTCAATCAACTTAAAAATCCCGTATTTTTTCTGAACTGTTGGAAATGTCTCCGCCGACCAGTTTGTCAGTCCGTAGATCACAGGGAATCCGTTCTCTTTCAATGACTTGATAAGTTTGTACATTCCGGGAATCTCCTCACCCATCGTTTTCATCCAGTCGGTTTGATAAAGTTTTATAGCCTCTTCATAATCAGGGAATTGCGCGATTCTTTCCGACACCGCCACGGAAAACGGCTTGCCGCAGTCCATCTGTGCGTTCCATTCGCTGTTGCATACGTTTTTGATGAACCAGTCGGACTTTTCCTCATTTTTGAAAAAATCATCAAAAAGATAATGCGGATTCCAGTCAACAAGAACGCCGCCGAAGTCAAAAATAATGTTCTTGATCATATTTAGCAGTTTAATTTATATCAACAATCTCCCAATGACCGCCTTTATCAGGGCCTACTCGACGGATTATGTTGCCGTCTTTCATTGCTTTGATTAAATTCATTGCATATCTCAATGATATTTGTAATCTTAGCGAAAAGTCATTAGCACTCGCGACAGGATTTTCCTTTATGATAGACAAAATATCCATAGACTTTTTGAATGCCTTGTTTAGTTTTTTGTCTATCTCGAAAAGATGGTCAATTCCATAAATGTCATCTTCATAATCTTTAGTTTTCAATGCATTTTTCAATGCATTTTTTAGTGCATTTTCAAACCTATTTTGCTTCTTCTTATTCTCGTTGATGACAAGTTTGCCATTTAAAAGCATGGTTTTCAATGTTTTGAGAATACAGTCGAGCATAAATTTGATGAATATCGTGCTTTCTCCGCGGTTGTCGGCGATTAGCAGCACCTTATAATAATTCTGTTGGTTTTCCCTGATGATATTCTCGATTGGAATCCATGCGAAAATCGGCTTCCACTTTGCGAGAAGTGCCGTCTGCCAGAGCCGTCCCATGCGCCCGTTGCCGTCGAGGAACGGGTGGATGAACTCGAACTCGTAATGAAACACGCAGCTTTTTATCAGCGGATGCACTTTGCTGTTTCTGACCCATGCGAACAGGTTCGACATGTTGGCCGGCACGATATGGCTTGGCGGCGCCATGTGAATGATGTTCACGCCGTCAGTGACGCCGACGCTCTTATTTCGGTATTTGCCGCTGATTTCCACGAGGTCGCCCATCAAAACACCGTGCGCTTTTTTCAGATCTTTTTCAAGATAAGGGTCCAAATCAGGAAGTAGGTCGTAAGCCTTGAACGCGTTCTTCACCTCCTTGATTTCCCTTTCGGAGCCTGCGACGTGTTTCCCGTCGAGGATGTCAGTCACCTGTTCAATGGTCAGCGTGTTGTTCTCAATCGCCAGCGAAGCTTGTATCGTCTTGATTCTGTTTTCCTTACGGAGAAGCGGATGTATTCCGTCAGGGTTGAGGAACTCCATTTCGGAAATAAGTTCCACAATCTCCGCCACCTGATTCATGATTTCATCGGTGATTTTGTACGGCGGGATGTTGTAGTCGGCCTGTTGTTCCCGAAGCTCGAATCCGAACGACTCGACGGTCGTCCAATCGGGATATTGATGCGAATTTTTCATATTAAAAAGGTTTAAAAAACGCTGCAAAGATAATAAAAATAATCGAAAAACGGTCCAAGGACGCCGTGAAAATTATTGCTCAATATCAATGTTTTTTTGACAATTAATCTTTATAAATACCATGTTATTTTAAAATTTTCAGTTGCGTGATTGCAATGCGAATTTTTCATATCTTTGCACTCGAAATTAATATAAAAATGAAGAAGTTAATCTTAACAATTATCGCGGCGGCACTGTTGTCAAGCAGTTGCAGCGAATGCGAAAAAACAAACGAAAAAGCGATGAACTCAACAATGGAAGACCTGCTGACGCGCCGCAGCGTGCGCAGCTACACCGACGAGGTGCCTCCGATGGAGGTGATTGAAGAAATCTGCAAGGCGGGCACTTACGCGCCGACAGGGATGAACAGGCAAGCCCCAATAATCATAGCGGTGACAAACCGTGAGGTGCGCGACAGGCTGAGCAAGCTCAACGCCGGCGTGTTCGGCAAAGATAACGACACGGACCCGTTCTACGGTGCCCCGGTGGTGCTGGTGGTCTTGGCCGACACCACGGCTGCACTCACGTGGAAGGAAGACGGTTCGCTCGTGATGGGCAACCTCCTGAACGCGGCGCACGCCAAAGGGCTCGGCTCATGCTGGATACACCGCGCCAAAGAGGTGTTCGAGACCGAAGAGGGCAAGGCGATACTCCGCGGCCTCGGCATCGACGACACGAAATACGTCGGAATCGGCAACTGCATCCTCGGCTACGTGAAGGGCGACTACCCGACGGCGAGACCGAGGAAAGACAATTATGTTTTCTGGGTCAAGTAATGACGCACAAGGCTTGTTTGGAGGCATACCATTCCCATTCGAGGCATTGGTTCTCGGCTTTGCTGTTGGCGTTGCGGGTCATTCGGGGCGTTTAACATTATTTGCGTCGTGGCATTCCAAGGCAACGAGCTGTCGCGCGGAGGAGGCGGCGCAAGATGCATGACGATGCCGCTGAAACGACAGGACGTCGATTGGTAAAGAATCGATTCGTCAAATTAAGTAACAAGCCCGGAGCGGATTATCGAAGGTCAGCCCCGGGTTTTTCGTCTTAGATTGTGGCAGTCATCGCACCTTTCAACAACTTCCAGTCATCGCTTTGAATGTAATCGGAATAGTTTTCGGTACTACAGACTATCTGCAAATGTTTTTCTGTCTATCGTTGTTTCCTCTCCTTTCTCAAACTTGGTTATTTTCCATGTGCTTCCCTCTAAAATAGGCAAATAGAAAATGTGTTTTGTTTTTTTCGAACAAGCCTTATAACACTCTTTCAAACTTCTGATTTTTGCCTCGTACTCCTCTTTGCCGATATTTTGCGCTGACGAGACGTTCACGCTTTTCACTTCAAAAATGTGTATCCTCCCTTTCTTGTCTTTCATTACAAAATCAGGATAAGACGAGTGTACGCCATCAGAAAAATATTCAAATTTTATTTCCGAATTGAGCGGAAAGTTCTTGCCCCACAAGAATTTATTATCATCCTTTTGTAATATGCTTGTTTCACAGATACTTTTTTGCCGAATATCTTTCAACACTTCAGCCCACTTTTTTTCAGCTTCACTATCAAATGAAAATTCATCGGAAATATCGTCTCCTTCCTTTCTATACCAAACCCAATCATCAAGTGTCAATGTTCTCTCCGTTTCATTGTAGCAACTTCCATAAGGAAATGTAACATCACTGCAAATGCTCATACTACTTTCATAATCAGTAATATACGTTTGGTATTTCTTTTTTATTTCTCCTGATTTCTCAACAAACAGACGCCATTTTTGGTATGTGTCGGCATAATCATAACACATTTCCTGAATTTCATCACCCAAATTCATTAAAGAACGATACATCTCAAAAATATTGTCTCCTGTCAGTTTTGGTTTGGCATCTTCCAATATTGCAGCAACATCCAAATCATTCTTGATTTTTTCCACCTCCAATTTGGTTGGTGTTACACGTATTTCAGTTTCAATTCCATAATTTTTGAATAAATTTACCTGCTTGGGAAGTCCCATTTCCTTTGGTTTTATGCCCCAAACCCAAGCTGTTGAGGCCAAATCCTGCGCATCTTTCGGCAAACGCTCAAAATCCAACAGTCGCGGATTGCGGCGAACTCGTCCCATTACTTGCTCATCGAGTTGCCTGCTTTGCGTATCACGCACTTGATAGAGCATACATGCTCGCGGAATATCCCAACCTTCGGAAATAACCATCTTGAAAATGATAACCGAAATGCTTGATTCTTTCCCTTTCATATACTCTTTCCACTTCGACACCTTGAGCTTGTTCAACCCGGAGTCGTTGGTTTTGCAGCCATTGCCTGACTTGTCGCCAGTAATATAAACCCACTTCAAATCTTGGTGTTTTATGTTGTTTAGAGTTGGGAATATGTTGTTATTCAACTCTTCTTCTGCCCTTTCCTTATTTGATATCTGAATGATGAAACATGGATTTACACGCAATTTATTTGTATAATCGGCTTTGATTCTTTCAAATTTATCAAGCGCCATATCAAGAGAATCTGTTTCGGGCTGAAACTCAACTTGCTTTATCAATTTTGCTTCTTGGGCAGAGTTGTTTGAAATTTCCACATCGGGCAATTGTCTGCGTGACAGCTTTGGCGTTGCGGAATAATTGATAACAACGGAGAAATAGGAGCCTAATTCATCGAGATTTGAGGTGGCGATATGACACTCGTCTTTGATGACATAAATAAATTTTCCAGCCGTGCCTTTTTGCAAATCGCCTGTGGTTGCTTGCAGGAAATTCAGGAAAGTTCCTTCCTCCTTGAGTTTGCTTTTGTCTTTGTACAAATCGCGTGGTAGCACGTACACATTGTAATCCATAGGAATATGCAACGCACCTTCGCCACTCGATTCGGAATTTATCAAATATGGATTCAGATTGGGAAATGTTCCGTTTTGCACCAACGCGCAAAAGGAATTGTAATTCTGTTCCGCCAATTCGCTTTTTGAAAGCGACGACACAATAAAGACTATATTTTTGTTGGCAGCGAGAATGCGGTTCATAAAATCCGCCATCATGTAGGTCTTGCCGCTGCCGGTCGGTGCTTTGAAGGTGTATTCCTTTTTCCCTTGCGAAAGCACGGAAACCAATTTAGTGACAGCTTGGTTTTGCAGGTCTTTTGCTTCTTGTAACATGTCCTACTCCTCCATAATCCTTTTTAACCATTCTTCGCCACTTTCGAGGCATTGTTGCGTTTTGTCGAAATTGCTGCAAACCCAATCGATTTTTTCCCTAATGGTTGCAAATTTTTCGTTACCGTAGAGTGTTTCGTCTATCACATCGAAAGGTGTCTTACCCTCTGTCCACTCAAAGTTAGAAACGCTCTCTATTTCATACACATCAAGATTACCTCCGTACGGCTTGTTTTTCTTGATCCATTCAAAATCTTTTGTGCCGTCGTAGCACTCACCAGTCATCACTCGTTTCAAGCGTTTGGCAGTTACGTCATAGGCGATGCCGTTAGGCGTTGTGTCGGTCTTTTCATTTAGTTGGCAAAGGATAAAGGTGCGGTTGCCTTCCGGTGTTTTTTCATTGAGCAGATCTCCATCTTTGGCCTCACTGCGATTGAGGTCTAAAACGGCATGGCCTGTTGTGCCACTTCCACCAAAGAAGTCAAGAATTATTTGATTTTCTTTGTAGGGAACAAGATTTATACACCACTCAATAAGACCTATTGGCTTTGGATTTTTGAAGATACTTTTGCCAACAATTTCATTCAAATCTGTAGTTCCTTTTGCATTTCTACAATCGCCACCATCTATCCAAGCCTTTTCAACTTGATAGATATTTTGGTCTTGTTCTTCATCATAATATGTTTTACGATAAATGGTTGTTCCATCGTAAAAAAGATAATCATCTTTGTCTTTTTCAAACTTCTCAGGCTTCCACATCCAACGGCCATCCACACCATTTACTTGTTGTGGAAATATTGTTTTAATACAATCCTCTGTTTCTTTCAATGTTAAATATTTCTCTTTTGTAACATAAATTGGATAATATAAATTAGGTCTTGCTTGTCGAGTCGCATCAGAACCACTCGCTTGAAACTTATCTAATTTATAATTACCAAGTTTATCGCTATACTTATATTCTTTTTCGCCTACAATTTTCTTTTGTAATTCAGTATCATTTCCTCTTTTAAAGATCAAAAGATAATCAAATGGTTTGCGAAGTTCGGAAGACGACCTTGTAGCTGCATCACCAGCACCCGTTTTTCTTGGAGCACAAGCAATAAAATTTTCCTCTCCAAATACCTCGTCCATCAAACACTTCACATACGCTTGATTTTTATCATCAATGGAGCAAAAAATCACGCCGTCATCCGACAAAAGTTGCCTTGCCAAAACCAAACGGGGATAGAGCATGGAGAGCAGGTTGTCGCGCGTGATGGCATTGTTGTAGTTGGTTTGGGCAAACTCGCCCATAGAATCCTTGCCGTATGGTGGGTCGATGTAGATTACATCTACCTTGCCACGATACTGAATCAGAAGATTTTGCAGCGCTTCATAGTTGTCGCCAATGATGAGTTTGTGCGTGGGTTTGCTGTCGTCAGTATGGAACGAGAGAGCTTCGTTCTTTCTGAAATACTTGATGGCATCACTCATCTTTTCCAAACGCTTGTCGAAATGCAAACCAGTGCGTCGGTAGGTTGTGCCTAATGCAGCAATATTTATCGCCTCATCAAGCGAATCGGCATTGTTAATCAATTTGATGAGCAAATCGGCATTGGTCTGCTCCAAAATTCTGTCCGAAACACGTCTCTCGATTTCGGCGATAAGTGATTGTTTAGTTGCATTCATAGACAATTGCTATTGGTAGCACTTGCCTTCATCACTTCAATAAAACGAAACTTCCTAAAACAGAACGTGGGCAAACTTGCCAACGTTGCAGCCCTAGGAAGCTGATGAAGCGAACAAGTAATACCCACGCCTATGGCGAAGGCATTTGATACTTGTCTTTGCTTCATTTTGAAATTTCCTAGGTTTCAACGTTTGAAGAACAAATAGCAAACGCTATGTTAATACTATGTTAATTTTATAAATTTTCTTCTTCTTAATTATTTGATATTTAATGATTTAAAGAAAATAATTATGCTTATTTAATTCAATGCAAAGATAATTATTTTCGGCCAGAGATTCAATCTTTTTTTCAACTTCACGTTGTTTTTGTGCTGCTCGCCGTCACGTCCGCGCGATAACACGCACCACCTCCTCGGTGAGAATCGCCATGTTCGTAAGCTCATTGAAATAGCGGACATCGATCGTTTTAATCCAGCTGCCCGCTATTTCCTGAGATTTACTTATTGTCAAATCAACATTCTTTTGTTGCATTTTCGAGACGTTTCATCATTGCGAACATGAATATCGCGGAAACCACGCACAAGATAATCAACACGCCCCAGATCATCACGAGCGAAAGACCCGTGTTCCAGATCGAGCTGATGACCGACGTGAGGTAGTTGCCTATTGCCGTGGCGCCGAACCACAAGCCCATCATGAGGCCTTTGAGTTTCGGAGGCGCGACTTTCGACACAAATGATATTCCCATCGGGCTTAACAAAAGCTCGCCGAATGTAAGAATCAAGTACGTGGAAATCAGCCAGTTGGGCGATACGAGTATGTTACTGACACCGCCAGTCACCTCAAGCTCCTTCGGCGAAGGAAGCCCGAACGAAGCAGCCGCCATCACGCAGTAACCGAGTGCCGCAACAAGCATGCCCAACGCAATCTTCCGTGGCGCCGACGGCTCCTTGCCTTTCTTCGCCAAAGCTCCGAAAAGCGCAATCGAGACCGGTGTCAGAGCCACCACGAAGAACGGGTTGAAATGCTGGAAGATCTGCGGAAGCAGGTTGACCGTATCCTCGACATTCGCCGCCTTGTACCAGACACCCGCCACGCACAACGCGAGAATCAATGCGGAAACAATCTTCCCTTTTTTATTTTCACTCTGGAAAAGTCCGAACAAAGCATATACGCCTACAGCGATGATTGCGAGCGTGAAGACATCGAAGCCGATTCTGGTCCAGCCTGTTGCAGTTGACGCGGTGTAGTCGCGGGCGAAATATGTCAATGTCAGGCCGGCTTGCTGGAACGCCATCCAGAAGAAGATGACGACAGCGAAAACGAGGCAGAGTGCCACGACGCGCTCTTTCGTCTGCTTCGGAGTGAGTTCTGCGACATTCTCTTCGGCAGCGGCCTTGGCGTCTTTGCGTACATCGACATGCTTGAACAAACGACGGAAGCCGAAATAGATGCCGATCGACAAAATCAACGACAAGCAAGCCACGCCGAATCCGTAGCTGTAAGCATTTGACAATGAGTCAATGTAGCTGTTGCAGAAAGTCGTCATGTCACCGGCGAAACTGCTTTGGCTTGCCGCGAGTGCCTCAAGACGTGTCATGCCGTCGGTGGTAATCGTTCCGTCAAGGAACTGGTGAGCTAACGACGGGATGTTGGCGTCGTAGGTGAAACCGCTCTTGGCGAGGAAGGAGTTTGTGACAGCGGTTGCCGTTGTCGGCGCGAACATCGAGCCGATGTTGATTGCCATGTAGAACAGGCTGAAGCCGCCGTCGCGCTTGGCAGCGTACCTCGGGTCATCGTACAAGTTTCCGACCATGACCTGAAGGTTTCCTTTGAAAAGGCCGGTGCCGACGGCGATGCAGACCAAGGCGACAATCATCATCGTCAACGCCACTCCGCCGACAGCGTCTTTCTGAAGAAGAAGAAGAAGGTAGCCGACAAACATCACGACGATGCCGGTGACGACAGTCTTGCCGTAGCCCCAGAACTTGTCGGCGATGAAGCCGCCGACGATTGGCATGAAATAAACGGCAGCGAGAAAACCGCCGTACAGCTGTCCGGCAGTCTCGGCAGCCAGACCGAATTTCGCTTGCAAGAACAGTACAAAAATCGCAAGCATTGTGTAGTAGCCGAAGCGTTCGCCTGTGTTCGCCAACGCCAAGGCGTACAATCCCTTAGGATGTCCTTTGAACATATTTTTAAATTTTAGATTATTAATTTCTACTCAACCCGAACCTCATCAATCATTATCCAGGCCTTCTCGCCGGCGCACGCGTGCCTCTCCGGGAGAACACCATAATTCTCGACCTTCACATTGATATATCTCACCTCGTATGCATCGACTTTCGCCCTTGCCTCTGCGCGGAGGCCGTTCTCGCCGGAAAACATCGGAAACTCCGCACGCACCGGCTTCGAGAAATTGATGCCGTCAGTTGAAGTAGAAATCCAGATCGCCTTTGGTGACAGCACCCATGCATCAGGATGAATGGCGTAACCAACAAAAACCATATATATATCAGTTGGTTTTGAAAGCTCAATCGTGGCGTCCATGTCATCGCCTGAGAAGCCGATCCAGTGCTCGCTCCAGTTCCCGACAACGCCTATCTTGTTGTCCATCAACGCCGTTTCTTTGTTCGACGAATAGTTTTTATGAGGTTCAGTTTTGTAAACCGTATTTGCAATTAAAATCCGCTTGAAGTTCTTTTCAATTGTAAATGAAGAAATTGCGTTTTTCTTGAACGCCTTCGCCTTCACCGTTGTAGTTTCGTCAATCGTGAAAGGCTGTTTGTAAAGTTTTGATTTCTCGGTCGGCTCGCTGCCGTCCACAGTGTAATAGATTTTCGCATCAGGTTCATCAACGGAAATCGTCACCTTCATCGGCTTGTTAAACTCTTCAAATTCAGACGAAATCACAGGCGTTTTAACATGCTTTTTCATTGAAAAAACGTTTTGTCTGTAAAGTTCATCAACATTTTCGTTTGACAGGTTGAACGGTCTCAGTCTGAAAGTATATTCATAAACTCCGTTTTTTATGAGATACTTGTCGAGCGCATCAGGGCCGCAAGTAGCTGTCCCAAGCGGTGCCTGCCTGTGATCGACATTGACCGTCCAGCGGTCATTTTTCTCTATCTGATTGATTCTCTCGGCTTTTGTCAACGCCTTGTCGGAATATTGGTAAATGCTGAAATTGATATTCTCCTCGCCGGAGACGAAAAGTCCATTGCCGTCTTCGGTTGTCACCGCAAACCAACGCACATCCGAGCGATTGCCGCTTTCCTGCGGCTCTTCGTGCATCTCAAAGAAATCACCGGCATCTTTTTCATAAACGTCAAACCTGCCGGAAGCGTTTCTGTCGGGATAATTTTCAGTGTCTTTACCGAAATATTTAACCTTGTTGAAAGACAATGGCATGCAGAATTGCGTCCCGATTTTCGGGAAGGTCACCACCTTGTCTGTCGGTTGGACATTCATCGTGACAACGACATTACCCCAACCGTCAATTTGATATAACTGTTTGGTTTTCAATACTAAATCATTGTTTTTGTTAAAATACTCAAGCTCAATGGTGGCGTATGCATGACCACTATCAATTTTGTCGATGTGGAAAGAAATGGCATTTCCAACTGTAAGGTTGTCAAGTCCGGCGAGTTCCCAGCGGCGGCGTCCGTTTCCATCGACATCATCATTCAACGTCGGGGCACGCCAGAAATTAGGAGTGATGTTTCCTGAAAGAAGTTCTTCTCCTTCATATACAAACGAGGCTGGCACAGCACCATTTTCCAAGTCGATGTCAAAAGAGAAAGACTCGTTGCTGAAAGTGATTGTTGAAGGCTTGTTTTTGTTCATTTTCACATGCAATTCCAAGGTTGGTGCGTTTTTAATAGCTTCAGCATCAGTCGATTCCACCAATAATTTAATTTGATCGTATGCAATTTCATATCCTTCAGGCAACATGCCTTTACTTTCCTTCAACTTAAATGAAAAGTCAATGAAAAATTCTTCTCTTGGTCTGATTTCAATTTCTTTTAAATTTAAAACAGGAATTGTAATTTGAGTTGACTCATCTGGATTGCAACTGATTTTCAATGTCTTGGATTCAAATTTTCTTTCATTTGAATAAATGCTATAAGAGCAATCCAACTCATTCAGGTTTGTGAAATTGAAATTATTCATGATTTTGAAAACGCCTTTTTCAACGTCAACAGGAATCACGTCGATGTTTTGGTAGCATTTCTTCACTTCGGCCATGTGGTTGTGTGGTATTCTGTCGCTGGTAATCAGTCCGTTGACGCAGAAGCTGTCGTCGTTGCCGATGCCTTCGAGCGAGCCAAGGTCACCGCCGGCGGCGTACCATTTCACATTTTTCTCTTCATCGTACATGACGATTGTCTGGTCAACGAAGTCCCAGATGCAGCCGCCTTGAAGCTGAGGATATTTCTTGAAGACCTCCATATAATCCGCGAGACTGCCCAGGCTGTTGCCCATCGCGTGGCAGTATTCGACAAGGACAAACGGGCGGTTCAACGAGTCAAGATGTTCATTTACAAAGCGTTCCAAGTAATCAACGCTTGAATACATGATTCCGATGAAGTCAGTGTTGTAGTCATAGAGTGCGCGTTCGCAGATGACGGGGCGCGTGTCGCGTTGTTTCATCCAGTCGTAGCAGGCCTTGGTGCAGACTCCGTTGCCGCACTCGTTGCCCGTTGACCACACGATGACCGACGGATGGTTCTTGTCGCGCTCAAGCATGTTGCGGCAGCGGTACATGAACGACTCTCTCCACTCGTCTTTCTTCGCCAGGCTGTTTTCGCCATACCCCTGCGCATGTGATTCATTATTAGCCTCATCGATGACATATAGCCCGTATTTGTCGCACAACTCATACCAATAGACATCATCGGGATAATGGCATGTGCGGACTGTGTTGATGTTGTTTTCAAGCATGATTTTGATGTCCTGCTCCATCGTTTTCCGGTCAACGCACTGGCCGGTGAAGCCGCTGTGCTCGTGGCGGTTGACGCCTTTCACCATGATTTCCTTTCCGTTCACTTTCAACTGACCATCAACGACTTCCGTTGTGCGGAAACCGACTTTCGAGCCGACTGTTTCAATCACGTCACCGTCTTTGTCCTTGATACGGATTATCATGTTGTAAAGATTCGGCTTCTCCGCCGACCATGGTCTCACGCCATCCAAAACAGCATCTTCAATAACCAATGAATAGCATGAGGAATTTTTGTGTTTCTTCAGCTCTTTCTTGGTTAATTGATTGACAAACAACTTGTTAAACTCGGAATTATTATTCTCATCATTTTTCAATTCAACTTCGACAGAGAACTTTGAAGGGACATCTTTCAGATTGAAATTCAAGTCGATGGCGATGCCGAAAACGCCTTTTTCGTAATTCTCGTCAAGGCCTGCGTTCACAAAGAAATCCGCGACATTCAGTTTGGGTTTTGAATAGATGAAAACGTCGCGTGTAATGCCGCTCATGCGCCAATAGTCTTGGTCTTCGAGATACGAGCCGTCGCAGAAACGATAAGCCTCCACCGCGAGTCGGTTTGAACCCGAAACATTAATATAAGGTGTGATGTCGAACTCCGCCGGAGTCTTCGAGTCCTCGGAATAGCCGACGAAATTTCCATTAATCCACAGATAAAACGCCGACTTCACCGCGCCGAAATTGATATAGACATCACGTCCGTCCCACCCTGAAGGAACTTGAAAATCATGCACATAGCATCCGATAGGATTGTATTTTTCCGGCGCGTAAGGCGGATTCGCCGGGAACTCATTTGAGACATTGGTGTAAACCGGAATGCCGTAGCCATTCAGCTCCCAGTTGCCCAGAACGGGGATTTCAGCCCAACCCGAAACATCGTATCCCTGTTCGTGGAATCCCTGCGGCTTTGACGACAGCGTCTCCACCCAGTCAAACTTCCAGTTTCCGTTAAGGCATTTGTAGTATGACGATTTCTGATACTCAAGGCCCTCAATTCCGTTCTCATCCGAATACGGAATCACGTTCACACGCGGCGCGAGTTTGTTCACCTGACAAACTGAAACGTCGTTCCACCACTCACCTATTTCTTGACCTATTACTTTAACATTTATCTGTAATACAAAAGCAATCAATAAGATATAAAACTTTATCTTCATATTAAATACGATTAATTTCTTTTTGCGAAAATAATATTTTTTCCATAATCGAAGCGCATTAATTCTCATTTTATTTTTGCGGTCGCCTATTGATTTTTGAAATAATTTACGTATTTTTGCGAGTTAAAAATTCAAGAAAAACATGAAAAAAATTTCATTGATTGCTATGGCATTACTCGGATTATTGCTTTCATCATGCGAGAAGCAATGCGTCTGCTATAATTACACAACAAATTCATCTTCAGTGATGTACAATTCATACTCAAGAAGTGACTGCAAGGATTGGGACAAATACTACAAGACAGACACGCACATCAATCCGCAAGGCCATGACATTGAATGCATCTACGAAAAGAAATAGCTATGAAGGATAAACTGTTGAATATCAAGAATAAACATCCGTTATCAATAGTTTTGCTGACGGCGTTGTTCTTAAAAATCATTGCCATAATTTTTTCAAAGGGCTATAGTTTTGAAAGCGAATATTTTTATTACGTGGAGACACCCAATGCTTGGCTCGACAACATTGACAACGACGGATACAGCACGCCCCAAGGCATAAGTCTGTTGTACGTCACAATCAACTATCTGATATTCGGTTTCTTCAAACTTTTCGGAATCCACAATCCGCAGTGGTTGATGTTTTTCAGCAGACTCATCCACGGCCTTTTATCATTGACAGTCATCACTTTAGGATACCGAATCACAAAGATTGTCTCCAACAGACGCTTCGCGCTTAATGTCGCATGGGTCCTCGGGCTGCTTTGGTTCGTTCCGTACATCAGCGTTCACACAATTGCAGAGGCGGTCTCATTGCCGTTCTTATTGTACGGGACATTGCTTGTAGTGAAACAGGAAAAGCTGCGTAACGAATTTAAAAGCAACAACTTACATCGCAGTTCATTCATAGTCGCCGGAGTGTTTTTCGCACTCGGATTCTCAATTTGGTATTACAGCATATTGTTGTATTTGACAATAATCATTGTTCTTTCGGCAAAGAAAAACGTCAAAGGAAGCACAATGACCTTAATCGGATTTCTTGTTACCATCGGAGTGACGCAAACGGTCCCAGACCTCATCGTATGGGGACGCCCGTTAGTCGAACTGCGTGCATTCCTTTCTAATATCTTGAATATCAATCTAATAATACCAATTAGCTATTACGTCATCGCGATTGTCACAATATTGATGACCGTTTGTTTCTTGGTTTACGGAAGATACATCAATTTACATTACAAATGTCACAAATACAATAAGTTACAAAAATATTTGTATGCCATTTGTATCTTTGTCAACACTGTTCTTCTGATAACCACCACGTTGATGTACTCAAACAAGCCCGAGGTGAAAGCCATGACGTATCTTTCAAAAGATAAAAACGTCAATCTATTCATTATCAATGATGAAGATTCTTGCGAAGCCAAACGTCCTCCGCTCTTTTATGAAAAGAACTGGTCGGACTATATCATTGTAAATCAAGAGAATATCAACGTCGTTTCATCGTTGAACAAAGAAGCTGATTACATTGTTTTCAGGGGGAATAAAGACTTGAATGAACGCGTTGAAAACATGAAAGCCTATTATCCGAACATAAAACACGAAGTCACATACAAGCCATATTTTGCATATATAATGTACAAATGGCTAAATCATTCAACAACAGACGGTTGTGTTTCGATATACAAAGTGAGCCATGAATATTGATGAAGCACGAAAAAGGATAACTGAACTTAGCGAAGTTATTGACAATCACAACTATAACTATTATATTCTATCACAGCCGACCATCAGCGACTACGACTTTGATATGCTGATGAATGAGCTTATCAAGTTGGAGAAAGAGTTCCCCGAACTTGCATTGCCGACGTCACCGACGAAGCGTGTCGGAGGCGACATCACCAACGAGTTCCCGACCGTAAAGCACAGGTATCCAATGCTTTCGCTCGCGAACTCATACAACAGAGACGAGATTATCGACTTCATCAACAGGACAAAAAAACAACTCGACGACAACAACGAGCCCGTGGAGTTTGTCTGCGAGTTGAAGTTCGACGGCGTGTCGATAAGTCTGACATACGAACACGGCGTGCTGGTCCGTGCCGTCACGCGCGGCGACGGCGCACAAGGCGACGAGGTGACAAGCAACGTCAAGACAATCAACACGATACCTTTGAAGTTGAGAGGGAATTATCCCGATTTCTTCGAGATGCGCGGCGAGGTCATCATGCCGCACGACAGCTTCAACCGCATCAACGCCGAACGCGACGACCTCGGGCTTCCGGTTTTCGCCAACTGCCGTAACGCCGCGTCAGGCTCGCTGAAACTCATGGACTCAAAGGAGACCGCGAACCGGCATCTTGATAACTTCTGCTACTACATGATGATGGATGACATCACGTATTCATCTCATTATGAAAGTCTTATGGCAGCAAAGCAATGGGGCTTCAACATCTCCGACCACATGAAAGTCTGCAAGACCATAGGCGAAATCGAAGAATTCATCAACTATTGGGATGTGAAAAGGCATGAGTTGCCGTTCGACATCGACGGCATTGTCATAAAGGTGAACAGCTTCGCGCAACGCGAGCAACTCGGGCTGACGGCGAAGTCGCCGCGCTGGGCGATAGCATATAAATTCAAAGCCGAAGAAGTCAAGACAAGACTGTTAAGCGTTGATTTCCAGGTTGGAAGACACGGAACGATAACGCCGGTGGCGAACCTCGAACCCGTGCAGCTCGGCGGAACGACGGTGAAACGCGCCACCTTGAACAACGCCGACTTTATCAAACAGCTTGACTTGCATTACGATGATACCGTCATCGTTGTCAAAGGCGGCGAGATAATCCCAAAAATCATCGGTGTTGACACAGAGCTAAGAAAAGACGACAGCAGCGAGATACAATTTATTAGAAGATGTCCGGAATGCTGCGCGGAACTCGTTCAGAATGACGGCGAAGCGGCGTGGTTCTGCCCCAACAGCCTTGGCTGCCCTCCACAAATCAAGGGAAGAATCGAACATTTCATCGGCAGAAAAGCCATGAACATAGAGAGCCTCGGCGAAGGCAAGGTCGAAGTGCTGTTCGACAACCACCTCATAAACAACTACGCCGACCTGTACGACCTGACATACGACAAACTCTACGGACTTGAGAAGGTTGTGGTCGTGCAAGACGAGTACAGCCTTATGAATGAATCAGTTACAAAGAAAGTGTCGTTCAAGGAGAAGACCGTCAACAACATCCTGAACTCACTGATAAAATCGAGGGAGGTGCCATTCGCCAAGGTGCTTTTCGCATTGGGAATCAGAGAGGTGGGCGAAGTGACCGCAAAAATCATCGCCAACACTATGGGCGACATCGACACTATCATGAAGGCATCCGTCGAGGAATTGCAGCAGATAAACACCGTGGGTGAGACAATCGCCCATAACATAAGAGAGTTCTTTGATGACGAACGCAACATCAACATCATCAACAGATTAAGGAAGTTCGGACTTCAATTTAAGCAGGAAAAGAAAGCCACAACCGAGAATCAGGTTTTGAGCGGAAAGACAATAGTCGTCAGCGGCGTGTTCGAGAATTTCTCGAGAGACGTCATCAAACAAGTCATCGAAGACCTCGGAGGCAAGAACGTCTCGTCGATTTCCGCGAAGACCGACTTCGTTGTCGCTGGCGACAAGATGGGGCCGGAGAAACGGAAAAAAGCAGAGACACTCGGAGTCAGGATTTTGAACGAGACGGAATTCATGGAGATGATTGGCATGACACCGGCGCCGACGATAACAACAGGAACATTATTTTAACACATTAAAAAATATCAGTTATTATGAAAAAAATTATCACATTGATTATCTGCCTGTTCGTGGCAGGTATTTGCTTCGCGCAACACTCAAAGACGTATGATTTCGCAGAAAAAGACGGACAGACTCTCCGCCTTGACGTTTATTTCCCTGATGACGGCATGGCACAGCATCCATGCATATTGTTTTATTTCGGTGGCGGTTTCATCACTGGGGCGCGGAACGACTCGACCGTCGTAAAATTCTGTGAGACAATGGCTTACGAACACGGCTTCATTGCTATCGCCGCCGACTACCGACTTGGATTAAAAGGCGCAAAACACATCGGCATCTTCAACAAAAAGCCCGTGAAAGACGCCATTTACATGGCCACAGAAGATGCCATTTCAGCCATCGACTTCATCATAAAACATTCCAAAGAGTTGAAAATCAATACGGGGAAAATAATAATCAGCGGTTCGAGTGCAGGAGCCATCACTGCTTTGCAGACCGATTATTTCATCTGCAACGGCAAAGGCAACTCGGCAATTCTGCCCGATGACTTCCACCTCGCCGGTGTGATTCCTTTTTCCGGCGCGGTATATTCCGTCAACGGCAAGGCGAAATACAAAATGCACTCCCCCGCCCCGACGATGTTCTTCCACGGCATGAAAGACAAACTCGTCCCATACAGACAAATCAAGTTTTTCAACGTCGGTTTCATCGGCTCCGACAAACTTGTCAAGCGGTTTGAGAAATACGACTATCCGTATTTCATAAGAAGATACGAGAACTACGCACACGCCGTGGCGGGTTTCTACAATAAGAACATTGAGGAAATACTCTGGTTTTATGACAATTACGTCGAACAATGTAAGGATTTGCAAATTGACGAGAAGGTGAATTACATCAACGACGCGCCGAAAGTCAAGTCCGACATATCGAATAAGAACGACATCTACGATTAGAAAATTTGAAATGTATAACTAAAATAAAATGTTAAAAAAACTCAGAATCACTTTAGCCGTTATCTTTTTCTCACTGATAACGTTGCTGTTTCTCGACTTCACGGGTGCGTTGCACGCGTGGTTCGGCTGGATGGCGAAACTTCAATTTCTTCCGGCACTTCTCGCCTCCAATTTCATCGTTGTCGCGGCAATCATCGTGATGACGCTGATCTTCGGAAGAGTTTACTGCTCAATCATTTGCCCTCTCGGAGTTTATCAAGACGGCATCTCGTGGATTGGCGAGAAAATCCACAAGAATCATTTCCGTTACAGGAAAAGCCGCAAATGGCTAAGATATTCAATAGCAATAGTTTTCGCCGCGTTGCTCTTCCTCGGACTGAACTGGATCGCCATTCTCATCGCGCCTTACAGCATCTACGGAAGAATCGCCTCGAACATCTTTGCGCCTGTCTATCAATCAATTAACAATATTTTCGCATACTTTGCTGAAAGATGGGGCAGTTACGCATTCTATCACGTCGATGTCTATATCAAGAGCCTGCCGATTTTCATCATCTCATTGGTTTATTTCATCGGCATCACCCTTTCGGGAATGTTTTCCGGTCGTGGCTATTGCAACAACATCTGCCCTGTCGGAACGGTTTTGGGTATTTTCGCGAAATATTCATTGTTGAAACCACACATCGACACCGAAAAATGCAAGTCATGCGGACTTTGCGAGAAGAACTGCAGATGCAGCGCAATTGATTCAGAATCAAAGACAATCGACTATTCAAAATGCGTGACATGCTTCAATTGCATTGCTAAATGCAACCGCGGGGCGATTAGCTATGGAAGAGTCAAGAGCGAAGTTTTGAGAGTTGAGAGTGAAGTTAAAGGTGCCGAGTCGCCGGAAAACAATTCGACGACATCAAGGAAGGTGTTCCTTGCAACGATAGCCGGTCTCGCCACGTTTTCCGCAGTCAAGGCGCAGGAAAAAATCGTTGACGGCGGACTTGCCATCATCGAAGACAAGAAAGCACCGAAACGCAATACACCTTTAAAACCCACTGGTTCTCAAAGTCTTAAGAACTTTACTTCAAGTTGCACAGGCTGTCAGCTTTGCGTACAGTCATGCGAGAACAATGTGTTGAGACCATCAACGAAACTCGAAAACCTTATGCAGCCGGAGATGTCGTTCGAGCGCGGTTACTGCCGCCCTGAATGCACGGCGTGTTCGGAAGTGTGCCCCGCCGGCGCAATCAGAAAAGTTTCAAAAGAAGAGAAGTCGTCAATTCAGATCGGACACGCGGTTTTCATCGCCAAGAATTGCGTTTCTTTCAACGGTGAGGTGGAATGCGGCAACTGCGCACGACGCTGTCCTTCAGGCGCAATCACCATGATGCACAGCGACGCCGACGACGAATCATCACCGATGGTGCCGATTGTGAATCAGGAACGCTGCATCGGCTGCGGAGCCTGCGAACACGTCTGCCCCGCCCGACCGTTCAGCGCAATTTATGTAGAAGGCAACGAAGTTCACAGAATGATTTGACAGGTGTTTAGGTGTTTAGGTTATTAGGTATTTAGGTTTTAAAAATAGAGAAAAATGAAACAGAATATAACGAGAAAGGATTTCCTCAAGACATTGGGAGCGACGGCGGCTGTCACAACGATAGCGTTATCAGGCTGCAAATCAGAGACTTCGGAACAGACAACGACATATTCTGAAGGCGACATCCCGAAAGATAAGATGACTTACCGCGCGAACCACAACAACGGCGACAGCATTTCCATCCTCGGCTACGGCTGCATGAGGCTTCCGCATAAAGACAACGTCATCGACCAGGAGATGGTCAACAAGCTTACCGACTTCGCGATGGAACACGGCGTGAATTACTACGACACCGCACCGGTCTATTGCAAAGGAAAATCGGAAGAAGCAATGGGCATCGCGTTGAGCCGCTACCCGCGCGACAAATATTTCATCGCCACGAAGCTGTCGAACTTCGCGGAAAGCACATGGAGCCGCGAGGCGTCGATGCAGATCTACAAAAACTCATTTGAAAACTTGAAAACAGACTACATCGACTATTACCTGCTTCATTCTGTGGGCAACGGAAGCCGCAATCGCAGCGGCTGGGAGACGTTCAACCTGCGTTACATCGAGAACGGAATGCTCGACTTCCTGATGGAGGAACGCAAGGCCGGACGCATCCGCAACCTCGGGTTCTCATTCCACGGCGACCAGCAAGTAATCGAGTATCTGCTTGACAATCAAGAGAAATATCATTGGGACTTCGTGCAAATCCAGATGAACTACGTTGATTGGAAACACGCCCATACTGTTGATGCCGACAACATCAACGCCGATTATCTGTACCAACGCCTCACCGACCTCGACATTCCCGTCGTCATCATGGAGCCGTTGCTCGGCGGGCGTCTCGCCGATTTGCCGGACGTTCTCGCAAACACATTGAAACAGAGAACCCCTGAACGCAGCGTGGCGTCGTGGGCGTTCCGCTTCGCCGGCACATTCCCGAACATCATGACCGTCTTGAGCGGAATGACATACATGGAGCACCTTCAGGACAACCTGCGCACTTATTGCCCGCTTGAGCCGTGTTCCGACAAGGAAATAGACATGCTGATGAACGTCGCCGACATGTATCTGAAATACCCAATCGTCCCGTGCACCAGCTGCCAGTATTGCATGCCCTGCCCTTACGGCATCGACATCCCGGCGAATTTCAGCTTCTATAACAAATGTGTGAATGAAGGCGCAATTGTGGAAGACAAGCAGTCGGCCGAATACAGGAAGTCGCGCCGTCGTTTCCTGATAGAATACAACCGTCAGCTCGAAGCCGACCGTCAGACAGAGCATTGCATCGGATGCCGTCAATGCGTGTCGCATTGTCCGCAGCACATCGACATCCCGGCAAGGCTGAACGACATCAACGCCATAGTGGAGAGGATGAGATGGGAATGAAATTCTAAAAGCTGATGTTACTCTCAAGGCTTCAAGGGAACACTATTGGAGAATCTTTGAAAACAGCATGTGTCGCAGGTGTTACAGGTTTTGTGACAGGTGCTGTCGTCGGAGGATTCACAATGGGATTGAACAGTTTGGACTATGGCGGCAATTTTTGGAATGGCATAATCACCAACGATTACCTGGCTGATGGTGTGGTAATGTATGAACACCCTAATATCCGTAACTTTTCCGGATACGACGACAATATTGCCATGGAAGACAATGCCCTTATCAGGAAAAATTGATTGGACATACGGGTCTGATGTAATTGGTGAATTTGGACTGAATGTCACCACAAACGCCCCGGATGGCTTTTCAATAGACCCGATGACAGGCGTATATGTCAATGGGAAAGGAGAGCAAATATTCGGGCGTGTCGTGCACAACCCGCATGTCGGCTCGTCAAATATGTACATATCGCCATACGCCTCCACCCATCATGACCCGACTATGTTTAGGGCTGTCACTGGACACGAACTCACACATGCTTACCATTATTACGCATTAACAATCCCCCAAAATCCAAACAGGCAAATGAGTTTTAAGTCAAAATCTGAACGTGCCGCATTGGATTATTCTTACATGGAATATTATATGGCTGGATATATGGATATGTGTGGCACTATTAAAAATCATACCGGATATACAAATAACTTTTATGTCCCCGCAGAATATAGGGCATTTCTAAATAAAACTCTTTGATAATCAAATAAATATTTGTATATTTGTCAAAAATTTGAGGAGAAAATGGATACGTACAAAAGGGCATACAGAAAACTTGGCAACCAAAGTTTATTTGATTCGGAAGATATGGTTTCAAAGTTGACCTCATTGGGTAACCCGCTGGGAAGGCTTGCGGAAACGGTTGATTTCGAGATGTTCCGTGAGACATTGGAGGCGGGCT
>CALBNV010000014.1 GCA_937896895.1 uncultured Bacteroidales bacterium
GGAAAGTGATCAAGGACGGCAGCGAGGCCGAGAGCGGGAAGTGGGTGAAGGAATAAATTTTTTTCAAAAAACATTGTCAGTATAAAAATTTGTTATATCTTTGCAGCCGATAAAAGTGCCGATTTCCGCAGGCCGGATGTCTGCACTATAATAAGGATTGAAGGGATGCCCCAAGCGAGCATCCCATTTTTATATTAAATATGGTGACAAAGAAAGCAACAACAGTTGATGAACAGATTAGTCTGCTTGAATCACGAAAAATGAAGGTGGCGGACAATAGGATAGCATAAAAAACAATTCGGCAATCAAACAACATCATAAGAATCATCCGAAAGACCTGTATGCTCCGGCTTGGAAAACACTGGAATATGCAACTTTTGGCGACATTATAGCACTATGTAAGAGTTTGAAAGAAAAGTCAATTCAAAAGGAAATAGCTTGTCATTACGGAATCAGAAACATTGATGTCTTCTTCAGTTTTTTTTGATACAGTCAGGGTGCTTAGAAATTTGTGTGCGCATGGACATAACATTTTTGATTTGCGGCTTCAAAAATCAATAAAACGAGGAATGCTTTCCGAAATAGCAGGAAATGAATGCAATAACTTATTTGGAGCTATTCGTGTGGTATCATATATCCTTTCTAAAATATCAGAAAACCGTTCGGTTGAAATGAAAAAAGAATTGAGTGATTTGATTTGCAAAAGCAGAGATGCTAAATTTTATTCCGTGGTAAAATATCTTGAAACTGTCTCCGGGTGAATTTTGCGATAAACAATTTAGAGCTTTACGACACGGGCGGGAGGCTCGTCGGCAGGCAGGAAATCACCGGTGCCGTAACCTCAATAAATACCGAGAAATTGCCATCTGGGATTTATGTCTGGAAAGTGATCAAAGACGGCAGCGAGGCCGAGAGCGGGAAGTGGGTGAAGGAATAAGGTTAAAACTTCTACCCTTTTGGACTAATGGGTTGCGAAAAGTGAATTTTTTCTTGAGATTTCGCAAGGGTTGAAGATATATTGAAAATGGAATATGACTTCCTTTTCCGTTCGCTGTTCAATGAGGCGATAGGCTACAAACGTGTTGTCGAAACACTTGCCAGGAAAATGAAGGGCATGACACGGCAAGAATTGGTCGATGAACTGAAAATCACAGACAATGGCCGTCTCACCGTCATATTGGATAACCTTTGTAACTGTGATTTTCTGCGGAAATACAGTCCTTACGGAAAAAGACAAAAAGGAATGCTTTACCAGCTGACAGATTTATACACCCTGTTTTATCTACGTTTTGTCAATGCTTATCAAGGAGCCAATCCCAACGCATGGAGTCAAATGGAAAGCGGAGCAAAAAATGCATGGTCAGGCTATGCCTTTGAGCAAGTGTGCCTTTGCCACCTTCCGCAACTCAGAAAGGCCTTGGGCATTTCGGCCATCTCCAACGATATTTGCTCATGGTACGGCCGCACGGAGGAACAGACCGCCCAAATTGATTTGATCATTGACCGTGCCGATGGAATAATGAATTTGTGTGAGATGAAATTCAGCACACATTCATTTGAAATCACGAAGGATTATGCCGAGCACCTGCGCGAGAGGATGGGCTTTTTCGCTGACATGACGCGCACAAGGAAAACGCTGCATCTGACCATGGTGACCACTTACGGATTGAAAAGAAACAAATACGCAGGTGTCGTCCAAAACGAGATTGATATGGAGCAATTATTTGAGTGACCGATATATGGTCAACGGTAGGCCTGTCCACAGCCAAGGCATTACGAGGAATGAGACGGAGATTTATGCCGCCGACTGGCCTTCGGGAGTCTATGTCTGGAAAGTGATCAAGGACGGGAGCGAGGCCGAGAGCGGGAAGTGGGTGAAGGAATAAGGAATGTATAATATAGCGTTTTGATATTTTTTATACCTTTTTTGATATAATACAAAAAAAATGTATTATTTTTGCACCCTAAAAGGTATAATATGAAAACTGTTTTGTCAAAATACGTGAAAGAAATGCGGAAACAATACCATCTGACTCAAGTGGAACTGTCTGAAAAATCTGGTGTTGGACTGCGTTTCGTCAGAGACTTGGAACAAGGTAAAACAACGATTCGGCTCGACAAGGTGAATGATGTCCTTCGACTTTTCGGCATGGAAGTCGGGCCGGTCAAGATGCAAAGGGAGGATGAAGAATGAAAGCAGCTGATGTTTTTCTGAAAAAATCCTTGACCGGAACTCTTGTAGAAAATGAGGAAGGTTTTACTTTTCAATATGATAATCAATATCTTGAACAAAAAGGTGCAAAACCCGTCAGCCTTACTTTGCCTCTGACAGAAAAACCATACCACAGTAATATCTTGTTCCCATTTTTTGACGGTCTCATTCCTGAAGGTTGGCTTCTCGACATTGCTGAACGTAGTTGGAAAATAAACCAAAGAGACAGAATGTCATTGCTGATGGCTTGCTGCAAAGACTGTATCGGTGCGGTAAGTATCATTCCAAAAAACATGGAGGATATAATATGAAAAGATGTCTGTTTTGTTATAAAGAACTGAATGACAATGAAATAGATTTTCATCCATCGTGTGCCGTGAAGATTTTCGGGACAAAGATTCCACCATTTTTACCTTATTCACGTTCGGAAATCACCAAACTTGCAGAACAAGTGGTTCGCAGCCAGACTACCGTCACGGGAGTTCAGGCAAAGTTGTCTCTCGATTTGCAAAAAGACAAAGAGAGTCATGCTCAAAGGTTCACAATCGTCGGTCTTTGGGGACGTTTCATTCTCAAGCCGCAAACTGATTCGTATCAGCATCTTCCTGAACTTGAGGATGTTACCATGCATCTCGCCGAGCTTTCCGGAATAAAAGTCGTTCCTCATTCATTGATTCGTTTCGCCGACGGGGAATTGTGCTATCTCACTCGCCGAATCGACCGAACGTCAAAAGGCGAAAAAATCCAAATGGAGGATTTCTGCCAGCTGTCAGAGAAACTGACTGAATACAAATATAAAGGTTCATACGAGCAAATCGCCAAACTTATTAAAAAGTTTTCCGACAGTCCGTATTTGGATCTTGCAAATTTCTGGGAAATTGTTTTTTTTTCATTCTTGACAGGAAATTCAGATATGCATCTGAAAAACTTTTCTTTGTTTGAAAATTCTGATGCGAAATACAATCTCACACCTGCTTACGACTTGATTTCCACCAAGTTAGCGATGCCAGAAGACACAGAGGAACTTGCTCTGACTTTGAATGCAAAGAAAAGGAAGCTCACAAAAAATGATTTTGTCGATGCGATGAAAAATTCGGGACTCAACGAAAAAACCATTCAAAATATATTTGCAAAAATAATAGGTTCAAGAGATTCGTGGTTCGATTTCATAGACAATTCATTTTTGCCTGATGACATGAAAGAAGATTACAAAGGATTGATAACCAACAATATTCATGCAGTTATAATTTAGGTCTGGAAAGTGATTTCCGGCGGCAGCGAGGCCGAGAGCGGGAAGTGGGTGAAGGAATAAGTTTTTGAAATAAATTGCCTTTTTCAGTAAATGGCATTGATATTTTATGTAATTTTGGCACGCAATTCCGAAATTACATAAAATTCATCAGAATTTCAACGACCCCGGACTGGCGTGCTACCTTCTCGACATCGAAAGCCCGAAGCAACTCTCACGCGACAAGATGAGAGGCTGTATATTTGAGAATTTCATAGTGCTCGAGATCTTGAAACACCGCTTCAACCAAGGCCTGGAAAACGGCGTCTTCTTCTATCGCGACTCAAACCAGAACGAAGTTGACATCCTTCTAAAACAGGAAGGCGAAATAACAGCCATTGAAGTCAAGTCGTCGTCAACATACACCGCTGAATTCGAGAAGTCGCTCAAGAAGATACAGGATTATGTGAAAACGCCGGTGGCAAGAAAAATCGTGGTCTATTCCGGAGACTTTGAAAACACCGCCGGCGACATCAAAGTCGTCAACTACAAAAATCTCAGTTCCGTTATATGATGATTCGTGAATCAAGGACGGCAGCGAGGCCGAGAGCAGAAAGTGGGTGAAGGAATAAATTTTTATATGATTTTCAACCTCAATCCGAAAAAATATCCTTACTTTTGCAGTGATGACATGGTTGTCAGATAATGTCGCCTCACGGCGGTCGTTTGGCAGCCATTTTTCGTAAACAATCAAAAACCA
>CALBNV010000015.1 GCA_937896895.1 uncultured Bacteroidales bacterium
TCGGCTACTGCGAGCTGAATCTGCACGGGATGTTCAGCCGCGTCATCGGTTTCGCCCGGAATGCCGCCAGGAACACCTTGACAAACCTGGTTTACAACGTGTGCCGATATGAGCAAATAGTACGGTTAGGAATGAATTGATGTTTTTATCACATTGATAAATAGTAAATTAACAACATTTTATATAAAATATAAAATAATAATGAAAGGTTAGAGATTGAAAGAAAATTTGTAAATTTGCCGTGTCATTCACTTTGAAATTTGGCTGACGGACTTCACGAAGTTCAGAGGGGCGGCGCGAAAATGCTAAAAATAGAAGTCCCCTTACTAATTTTACCTCGAAAAAACTCCAACCATGATAGTCGATAAAATCAAACGCTATGTCTGGCTGCTCGATACCATCTATCGTGCCGGCGAAACAGGCATCACCTTCGATGAAATCAACGAGAAATGGCAACGCTATGACCTTCTTTCAGATGGCGAGCGTTACCCGAAGCGCACATTCGAGCAACACAAAGAAGAAATCCAGGACACCTTCAACGTCGAGATCTGCTGCGACCGCAAAACCAATCGCTATTACATAAATGACCGTGAAGAATTACGAAATCAGAACCTCGTGTTGCGTTGGCTCATCAACACCTTCAATCTCAACAATATCATCGGCCAAAGCAAAAGCCTGAAAAACCGCATCGGCCTCGAAGACATCCCTGCAGGGCAAGACACGCTAATCGACATCATCGATTTGATGAACAACAGCTGTACCTTCGACATGGAATATCAGAAATTTTATTCCGATGATAAGAAGCTGTACAAAAACATGGAGCCCTACGGAGTTCAAATCTTCCAGCGTCGCTGGTATGTGCTGGCACGCAACCCCGAAAACGACTCGCTCCACACCTTTGCTCTCGACCGCATCACCAGCCTGCAGAAAAGCAGCATCACCTTCCGAATGCCGTCCGATTTCTCCATCACCGATTTCTTCAGCGGCTGCTATGGCATCATCAAAGATGAAACTCCAATCCAGCGAGTGGTACTGAAGGCAAACCATTTCCAAGCCCAGTACTTGAAAACTTTGCCGCTCCACCATTCACAAAAGATTATCTCAGACGATGCCGACTACACCGTCTTTTCCTACTACATCTGCCCAACCCTCGATTTCAAACAGAAAGTCCTATCCTACATGAGCAACATCGAAGTTCTCGAGCCAGCCTCATTCCGAAACGACATTCAAAATGAAATCGAAAAGATGAGAAAAATTTACAAATGATTACGCTTCCACATCATCTTTGCATGAGTTTATAATAAATTTGCAAAAATTTAAGAATATGATGCCAATAATAAACAGTTATCAAGATTATTTAACTGAAATAAAACACTTATTTTCCGATTATGCGGAAAACTATAGCAATGGTTTTGACAAGTTTTCTGAAATAATAAAAAGAGGATATGCCGTTCCCGTAAACGTTGAATTAAATGGAATTGATGTCCTTATTTGTGGTATAAATCCCTCATGCCCTAAAGGATATGACGGAGGAGAATATCCAGGCATTAAACAATCAATTAATGCTAAAAAACAGTATTGGTCTAATATTCGTGATAACATAGTTAACGATATTCCAATTAATAAAGTGGAAGCCATTGATTTGTTCGCATTTAGGGAATCTATTCAAAGTTTTTTGAAAAACAAATGCTTTAAAAATACTGACTTGATGAAATTCCTGATAATACATCTTTGGTTAACTCAACAGCTAATTGAATTGATATCTCCAAAGTTGATAATTGTAGCTAATAAAGCTCAATGGGGATATTGGGGTGTTCTTGATAACTTATATTGGATGGGATACAAATTCAAAAAAGAACCTGTAAAAGTTTATTCTGAAAAAATGAGATTATTGGAAATTGAAGGTTTGAAAGATGCAATTTATGAAAATGGCATATTTAAGGACGGTCCAATTGGAAAAATAGAATCCGATTTTGAAACCAGATTATCAGGCACAAAGGTTTTATTTACATTATTTCAAACTGGCCAACATAGATGCGGAGATTCCGAAAGGATCAAACCAGGAATGGTTAGTGACATTCTTTCAAAGTATTGCTAATCAGCAATAATCTTAAAAAATCTTAGGCTTCCACGTTCTTTTTGCGGAAGCCTATTATATTTTTGCCATGTTAAACTTTTTTAACATGGAAATTACACAATACCTCCTCGACAACCCCAGCTCAAGTTTCGACATCTTGAAGCACCTGGTCAATGCATTGCCACAAGATCAGCTCATGGAAATCCGTAACAACACCATCAACGAAGATTTGTGGATTTATACAAATAACTTGATAAATCCCAAGCCTAAAAAAGACACAGTCAAGCACATAAACGCTCCACTCCAAAAGCTGCTCGATGAGTTTACAAACAGCCGAGGCAAGCATCTGCAGACAACACGTCGTGAACTCCAAAAACGTTTCGACGGCCAATCATTTTCCGATCAAGAGTTAATCATCGATGCCTTTATGAAAAAAGGTACTAAAACCGATGTCGTGTGGTGTTCAAAATACTTTATCGAATATTATGCCGACACCGTCATTTATCAGGATCAAGCATTTGATGTAGTCGGCCAGCTGTTTTGGAAAGACAAATATCTCGACATCGTAAAACGCTATTGGGAAGCAGACATTGAAAACTACAAGCTGCTGAAAGTAATCCTCCAATTCGATTCCATTGAGTATATGAAAGAAAAAATCAATGAACTTGAAAGCTATAGTGATGGAGTTATCGACGACGTGGCCTATCCACAATTACTAATCAAAGTCTGCGAAGACAAAAACTATACTCTTCCAAAAGGCAGGCTAACGCCATTCCAAATCGCCTATATCTCAGCCAAAACCGACCGCTCCATCACCGAAGAAGAGGCATCTGCAACTCTCCGTTGGGTCATAACCAACGAGTTGAATTGGCATTTTTATTTTGTCCGCAACCTCCAAGGCCATATCGTTTTTCGTGATTACAAATACAGCAGCATAGGTCTCACGCTCTGGTCACTCTCAAAACTCGGCCACACCTCAGTCATTATCGCATTCAATGAATGGATAAAAGAAGTTATTAAAAAATTGGAATCAATGGAGCATCTCGATAGAGAATCACTTCAAGTCCTAACATCCCAAATCTTGTCGAGGATTTCATCATAAGTCTTTGATGCACTGTTTATTTGCAATCCATAAAAACGAGTGCCTCTATATCGCTCCATCATCATTTTCGCGTAAGTTTCTTCTAATGGTCGTGGAAATAAGAAATCGCTGATTATTAAAACATCAGCCATTGAGTAGTTTTTTGTCTTCAGCATCGATAATGCTGCATCAATCATTTCTTCTCCATTTGTTCCTCCCGTAAAATGATCGTCAAGAAAATCATCAAGCTTGCGCCATGCAGCTGCACCGCACAAATCCAAACATTGTGCATGTACCGAGAATTCTATAAGGAAACATTTCCGTTTTTGTTTTTTCGCCATTCTCACAAGCTGAAGCAATAAACTGACAGCCACCTTTATTGGTTCACCTTGCATCGAACCGCTTGTATCTAAACTCACAATAATTGGCCCCTTTTCATTCCTCGGTTTGTCTTTGTTTTTCTGCTCTTTCTTTTTGTTGCTTTCTTCTTTTGGCCTGTTGGCAAAGAGCTGAAGTTGTCGTGTCGCATATTTCAACAGAAACAAATCTTCAGTTTGTTTGTCGGCCATCACAGCAGTTTCTATCGGCAAAAGATATCGCAAATTGTTGCCCAGAGCAATTTCTTCTATTTCAGCAGCCGGTGTTGGAGGCGAAGGAAGTAGTGGAAGATAATGTTTGATTGTGTCATCAAACTCCTTTTTTTTCTTTGGCGGTTGCTCTCGCCCGATAATTTCTACAATCCTTCCCAATTTAGGATATGAAAAAAAAATTCGTTCCAGATTTACTTTCTCCTTGAAATCTTCATTTCCATGATACTTGAAATGTGCCTCAAATTTCAGCTGGTTTTTATCTATAATCTCTTGCTCGTCTCTTATCAGTTTCGCATTACATGCATTATTCCAGTCTTTCGTCAATGCTGCAAGAACTGGAATTGTATCTTGCTCTTTCATCTGTTCCACATAGCCATCTACATTTACTTCCAGCTTATCGTAAGTCTTTTTAATTATTCCGTATGCATTAGACCACATCTTTCTTTTAAATTCAACATCTTCATCCTGAAATGCTGATATAAAGATCTTCTCTTGCCTGTGTCGCTTCTCAATAGGCAAAAACAAATCCAGCATGGCCGCGATGAATTTCATCATCTCGTCTTTCAATATCTCTATCCACAGAGGCTCTTGACTATCCAATTGCGGGTTGTCTTCAAACGTTCTCACCATAAAATTTCCCAATGGATCATCTTGTGGGATGTTGTCAGGCATTTCACCATTTTGCAAATAATAGTCAAAAGCTGCGTCATATTCGTTAATCCTGTCTTCTATGTCGTCATCTATGCTCATATCAGTTGCTTGGCATTTTGGGCTTTCACTCGCATTTCGTCAATACGGCCTTCACATTCATTAAGATATTTCTTTACCACTTTCAAATCATTATCCGACAGAAACATATTCTTGGGTTTGTCAAATATATTGTGCAACTCATCAATGTTAGGATATATTTTTTCGCTTATCTCTTTTAATGCCACTTCTGCAATATTCTTTTTCGGTGCTACATTATCAAATTCATTATCCAGCGAAGTCTGCCTTTCAAAACCGTATGGCATCTTGCCGATAATTATTCCTCCCTGGCATTTGTTGAGCGTCACTTTTAAGGTCTTGCTTCCACCTGTAGTGTTCTTATAAACAAATGGCGTCCCGTTGTACAAAGCGCGCACAATCCAAGCTTTCTTTTCCTCATCCCTATAAATGATTCCATTCGTCGTTTTCCCCGACTCCACTTCATACAAGTACTCATAATCAGCTTTGTAGAAAAGACATTTACCATTTGGATAGTCGATGATTGTGTAATAAAAATAGTTAGTCACCGAAAACTGTCCGACATTATTTGTTTTTTTCGCTGCCGGAGTACGCTTCTGTGATTTGACCCCCAGTGCTGAGTCAATGTCTTTCCCCATAATTACCAACCACCTGTCAATATGTGCCGTAAGACTCGATATAACCATTTTAATTATCGTCGGTATTGTCTCCGCTTTGTTCCAAAGGCAATGAATCAAAAGTATCATGTCTGTCATCTCAACCGATTTTCTTCCATTCAAAAAAGCCGATGCCTGCATTAAATGAAAACACTTCTTCCACCTGCGGTCTGAAATGTAGTAATCCATCGCATTCACATCCTCCTGCTTAGCTTCCTCATTTAACGCTTTTCTAATATTCGACACAACAGAACAAACATCATCAGGAATAACTATCTTATAAATATTCGATTGCCAGTCTTTATACATTTCTTCTGTAATCAGCAGATCTTCAGGAATCTCTATTTCCGGCACAATATACTGTCTCACCATTTTGAAAAACTCTGTTTCATTTTGAATACAGTTCGAAACCATCCTAACCAAAAATCTGTCCCACAAAGCTTCCAATCCCTCATCTTCAGCTGGAAATTCATTGCTGGCCGCTATTAGAGCCTTCATCGGCAAATGCAAGGTTGTGTTGCCATTTTGATATATCTTTTCATTGATTGCTGTCAGCAGTGAATTTTGTATTGATGGACTAGCCTTCCAAATCTCATCCAAAAACACTATGTCAGCTGTTGGCATAAAACCATCAACCACTCTCTCATATCTGTCTTCGTTTTTTAAAAGCGATATCGAAACAGGTCCAAAAATTTCGTCTGGAGTACTGAATCTCGACATCAGATATTCAAACGATTTTCCATCCTTAAAAGCCAATTTCAATCGCCTGGCCACAAGGCTCTTAGCCGTCCCGGGAGGGCCCAGCAAGAAAATACTCTCTTCAGCCACAGCGCTCAGCAACGCCATTGCCAGGATATTCTGTTTCTCAAACAAACCCTCCGAAAGCTTTTTCAGTAAAGTTTTTATATGCGTGCTCGTTTCCATATATTTATTAAAATCTAATCATGCAAAGAAAACCACAGCTTATGCAAAAACAAAGCATAAGCGATGATTTTGAGGCCGAAAATTTCGACCTCAAAAATTTTTACAGCATATTGTTAATCAATAAAATACAAAGATATGACAGTTTTGATGTCAAAAAATTTGACTTCAAAACCAAAAATCTTTTGTACAAAAGGTGGATTCAAACACAAAACGAGCCGGAAAACTCCGACTCGTCTATGTAAGTTCAACAGATTTTACCCTGCAAATAAAACTTT
The DNA here is from genome assembly GCA_937896895.1 of uncultured Bacteroidales bacterium. GTDB lineage: Bacteria > Bacteroidota > Bacteroidia > Bacteroidales > F082 > Limimorpha. Next base: position 6,330 of record CALBNV010000015.1, read on the forward strand.
ATGCAAAGATACAACAAATCTTCTTTTTTGGCAAGTGATTTTTCATTAGTTTTAAACTATTAAGAATAATGCCGCAGGCATCTCCCACACGTCGCTTCGCGGTGCGGTGTACTATAATGCTCCCTAAAATTTAGACCAAAGGTTAAAGTGGTTATCTTTGCAGAAACGAAAGGGAAAAAAGATGACCAACACGAAGACAAGGAGCCGCCGGAAGTTCACGGCGGAGTTCAAGGCGAAAGTCGCCATGGAAGCATTACAGGAGAAACTGAGTGAGTTGAGCAAGAAGTACGAAGTCCATCCGAATCTGATCACGAAATGGAAGAACCAGTTGAAAGAGCAAAGCACAAGCGTTTTCAAGGAGCGCGGAGAGGCAACGGACGATGCCAAGGACAAGCTCATAGAGCAGCTGTACAAGACCATCGGATCGCTGACGATGGACGTGGAGTTCCTAAAAAAAAGCTGTCGCCATGAGCAAGGAAGAACGCAAGTCGATGGTTTCCAAGGAGGGACTATGTGGAGCTGTTGAAAGACAACGGCATTGCCATCAGCATGGACAGCCGAGTCCGTGCCTTGGACGACATCTTCATCGAGCGGCTGTGGCGTAGCGTGAAGCAGGAGTACGTGTACCTGAGCCCTTGCGAGACGGGCGACGAGCTATGGCGTGGCCTGGACGGATACTTCCGCTTCTACAACAACGAGAGGCTTCACCAGAGCCTTGGATACAAGACACCGGCAAGCTGCTATCTCCATCAAAAAGAGGCTGCTTGACGCAAAAAGAACAAAAACACTATCGAATGAGAAACAATTTGTATATTTGCAACGTTAACCCGCAAACGAAAACCACCTTAATCTAACCTATTAGTGGTTCAAACTTCGGGACGCATTATAGTAGATCTTTTTCACGGGGCAAAGTTAGTGAAAAAGAATGAAAGTGGAGAGGAAAACAGATTATTTGTCATTAAATAGTAACTTTTTCGGCAAAAAATGTGAAAATATGCCGGAAATGTTATATCTTTGCAGTCGAATTATGATATAAATACAATGACAATAGCTGAACAGATATTAGATTATGCATCCATGCAGCAACAACCATTCCGACGGAGTAATCTGATGGAATTCTTGGGTAAAAATGATGTATCGGAATCATCTGCCCATGTGTTGTTGAATCGTCTTGTGGAACAGGGATTATTGGTTAAGGCAGGATATGGGTTATATTCGGTTCCTGAGAAAACCAAACTGCCTTTTGTGTACAAGCTTTCGGAAGAGGAGAAGGAAATGGCTGCGCAGGTGAAAAAGAAGTTTCCTTTTGCGGATTTCTGCGTTTGGAAACCATCCGTTTTGGTTCAATATATGCACCATATTCCAGCACTTGGGATGATATTGATTGACGTTGAACGTGTGGCAATGGAATCGGTATTCCATTTTTTGCAAGAGATGTTTCCATCACAGCATATCCTGCTTAATCCTAATGCACAGGAGTGTGAGAGATATATTACCACCGATAAATTATTTATTGTGCGTGCATTGGTTAATGAAGCTCCCATCACCAAGGTGGAAGATATTCCTGTTCCTACTATAGAGAAGGTTTTGGTAGATGCTGCAGGAGACAAAGAGCTGAGCTTCGCACAAGGTTCAGAGCTCTGCACGATATATGAGAATGCTTTCAATACAAACATAATCAACACGGCACGTTTGTTGCGATATGCTAAACGTCGTAATCGTAAAGAAAATATACTTGGAATAATTAATGCTTTGAAATAATGATACACCCGGATAGTAGAACTTTGGCTTGGATTGAGAAAGTTGCCAAAGACAACAATGTAAAAGACATAGCATTGGCAGAAAAGGCCATAAGGGCTTTTTCGTTGCTTGAAGCATTGGTTCGTGCAGGATGTCCGCTTTTATTTAAGGGCGGAACAGCAGAAATGTTGCATCTAAACAGTGCAAAGCGACTCTCTATAGATATTGATATCATTTGCCCGCCAGACACACAAATTGAAGATTATCTTAAAGTTTATTCGGAAGAGTATGGCTTTGGTGATGTTGAGTTGGTGGAAAGAGTGTCGAGGACTAACGTTCCAAAAAAGCACGCAAAGTATTACTATCAGGTTTCGTATCCGGCAGGAGCGAGTCAGGGGAAGATTTTGTTGGATGTGTTGTTTGAAGAGAACCACTATTCCAATGTAGTGTCATTGCCAATCCAAAGTCCATTTTTGAAGACAGAGGGTGAACCTGTAATGGTTAAATTGCCAAGCTATCATGATATGCTTGGTGACAAGCTTACAGCTTTTGCACCTCATACTACTGGAATACCTTTCTTTAAGGGCGAGAAAGATTGCTCAATGGAGATAAACAAGCAGTTGTTTGACATCGCCTCTTTGTTTGACTTGACAGACGATCTTACGATTACCACTGAAACCTTCCGAAAGTTTGCCGCAGTTGAATTGTCGTATCGTAAAGCTGATCCAACAAAACTGCAGGAAGTGCTTGACGATATCTTCAATACGGCTCGTTGTATATGCCTTAGAGGTATGGAGAATCCAGAGGAGTTCAAGTTGCTTCAGGATGGTATAGGCAGAGTGCGTAGTTTTATACATAGCGAATACTATGCGCTTGACAGTGCTATTGTCAATGCTTCAAAGGCTGCATACTTAAGTAAGCTTATAGAGAAGGGCATAACAGAAGTTCATCACTTCAATGCAGATAGTGAACAGCAGTTGGCGGATGCTGTGATAACAGAGCCATTGCCAAAGAGGTTGAACAAGTTCAAGAAGAGCAATGTGGAGGCGTTTTATTATTGGAATGAGGTGCAGAAGATAATGTGATTTCTAAAGAATTGTTTATTATGGATAAGAATAAAGTAACAAAATGGTTAAGTAAACTTAAGGGCATTTCTAAATAAAACTCTTTGATATTCAGATAAATATTTGTATATTTGCCGAAAATTTGAAGAGAAAATGGACACATACAAAAGGGCATACAGAAAGCTTGGCAACCAAGGTTTATTTGATTCGGAGGAAAGGACATCCATGTTGTCCTCATTAGGGAATCCACTTGAGAGGCTTGCGGAAACGGTTGATTTCGAGATGTTCCGTGAGACATTGGAGGCGGGCTTGTACCGTGAGCGTCTGACGAACGCAGGGGCAAAACCGTACGACTATGTGCTGATGTTCAAGATCCTTGTGCTGCAACGCATGTATAATTTGAGCGACGAGCAGGCTGAATACCAGATAGTTGACCGCACAAGTTTCAGTGGCTTCCTCGGTCTGGCAAGCGGAGACAGGGTGCCGGACGCCAGAACCATCTGGGCGTTCAGAGAGCAACTGACAAGGAAATCGCTCTACGACAGACTCTTTTGCGACTTCGACAGATTCCTGCGGGAGAGGAACCTGATAATGAACCAGGGCGTGATAATAGACGGCAGTTTCGTGGAGGTGCCCCGCCAGCGCAACACCCGCGAGGAGAACAGGGCCATAAAGGAAGGGCGCGCGCGGCGGCGAGCTCTGGAACGAGGAGGAAGGAGACACCGAGGAGGATAAAAAGAAAAAGGCCAACAAGAAGAGGCACAAGGACACGGACGCCCGTTGGACGAAGAAGGGCGGTCAGAGATATTACGGCTACAAGAACCACACGAATGTCGACGCCAAGAGCAAGCTGATAAAGAAGTCGGTGACCACGAGTGCGGAGCAGCACGACTCCGTTACGGTCAAGTTGCTGATAGACAATGACGACAGAGGGCAGGAGCTGCATGCCGACAGCGCATATGTCGGGAAAAAGGTGAAAGGCGTGATGCGCAAATACCAGATGAAGGACCGTGTCATCAAGCGCGGCGTGAGAGGCAAGAAGCTGAGCAAGAAGCAGGAGACGGTCAACCGGAGGAATTCCAAAACGAGGGTGCGTGTGGAGCATGTGTTCGGCTACTGCGAGCTGAACCTGCACGGTATGTTCAGCCGCGTCATCGGCTTCGCGCGGAATGCCGCCAGGAACACCCTGACCAATCTGGTTTACAACGTGTGCCGATATGAGCAGATTGTGAGATTAGGGATGAATTAGCGTGTATAACATATTGATAAACAACAATTTACCCCCCCCCCCGAAAAAAATAACAAATCTGATTATTAGAAACTAAAGCTATCGTCTCGGGACAAGGGAACCCCAAACTTTTACAATATTGGTAAAAGACAAACTTATCTCTCGTCAACGCCAAATAATTAAATGTATATCCCGTCTGCAAATTTTCTCGTTGACGAATATTCAAAATATTCCGCATTATTCGAAATTCTGAATATCCCACGTAATCATTAAGCTTATGTCCTTTTAAATCTAATCCATAAGCAAAATAATATTCACATGGTTCGTTATACTTAATATACCACACAAAATTTTCCCATAACATTCTCAACTTACTTTTTCTATTTCCAGGGAATTGTTGTGTGTTATATCTCCTATTCCAAGGCAAACTCAAGGCAAAGAACAACTTAGAATTAAGAATATGTTTTAACCTCCCATATAATCGCCTTGGCAAAGAACGCAATGAATACCTTCGCCATGACTTGTAGTAACAACGCCTGTTTGTTTGTGTGTGAATTAACCACCAAAGTTTTATGTTCATATTTTGTATTTTCAAAAGATTTCCCAATTCACGATTCACTTCTGGCAAATAATCATCATCCATATTGCCTCGAGGAGTAAATGTCAACTCTCCCAAATATGGTTTTCCATTCACTTCGTAAAAGTCAACACGCACCAAGGGGAAATCCCTCCCCAACTTTGCTGCATATTGTAACATTAATTCAAGTGATTGAGGTTTGGGAACATCTAATTTTCTTTCTCCAACCGTCCAAAATAATTGTTCCCAC
>CALBNV010000016.1 GCA_937896895.1 uncultured Bacteroidales bacterium
GTCAACGACAATACAATGTCGATTTCAAAGAACGTCGGCGGAGTCTCGCGCTATTTTACGGCAGTGCGCACAAGCAAAAAATATTTCTCTTTCAAGATGCGTTTCAAGCGCATCTTTTCGGCGATTCCGTTCGTAGGAAAGTACCTTGTGAACGCTGCGTCCGCCGTGCGCGATTTCTTCAAGCGAAGCGTCGGCGCCGAGACGTGGTTCGAGGCAATGGGACTGAGCTACATCGGCCCGGTGGACGGCAACGACATCGGCAGGCTCTGCACCGTCCTTGAAGAAGCGAAGACCCGAAAATGCCCGATCGTCGTCTATATGATGACGAAAAAAGGTCTCGGCTACGCGCCTGCAGAGGAACACCCCGAGAATTATCACAGCACGCCTCCCTTCAATATCGAAAACGGCTTGCCGAAAAAAGAAAAAACGCATACCTTTACTGACGAGTTTTCCGAGCTGATCTGTGAGAGGGCGGCTGAGAACAAAGGCATCGTCGCAGTTACCGCCGCAATGGCAGAGGGCTGTGGACTCTCGCTCTTCCGCGGGATCTACCCGGACAGATTCTTCGACGTCGGCATCGAGGAGGAGCACGCGGTGACCTTCTCGGCAGGACTGGCAGCGGGAGGGATGAGGCCCTTCTGCAACATATATTCGGCATTCAGCCAGAGAGCCTACGACCAGGTGATTCACGACGTGGCCCTGCAGGGCCTTCCCGTTGTGATCTGCCTCGACAGGGCGGGTCTGGTAGGTGAGGACGGTGCAACCCACCACGGGGCATTCGACATGGCCGCATACCGGAGCATTCCCGGAGCAACGATATCCGCACCCTCGGACGAGACAGAGCTCAAGAACCTGATGTACACCGCACTTCACAGCGAAAGGGGTCCTTTCTTCATACGCTATCCCAGAGGCATGGGCGAAGGCGCACGCTGGCGAGAGGCTGCGTTCCAGGATCTGCCGGTCGGCAAGGCGGTGGAAATGGCGGAAGGCAGCGAGATTGCAGTGATCTGCTCTGGCCCCGTATTGAACAGAGCCATGGAGGCCGCACAGGCTTTCCCCGGAAAGGTGGGTGTATACAACTTCAGATTCATCAAGCCGCTCGACACAGACATGCTGGGACATATCGCGCGCACGTACAATTATATAGTGACTGTAGAGGACGGGTGCCTCAAGGGAGGACTTTTCGGAGCGGTAAGCGAGTTCATGTCGGGTATGGAGAACGCCCCCGTTGTCAAGGGGATCGGCATACCTGACGAATTCATAGCGCAGGACACCCAGGCCGCCCAGAGGACATATTGCGGGCTTGATACAGAAACATTGAAAAAAGTTTGCGAAAATTATTTGGAAAATAGGAAATAGTTCCTAACTTTGCAGTCCCTAAAAGAAAGGGATTCTTTGAAATAGCTGCCGATGTAGCTCAGTTGGTCAGAGCGCGTGATTTGTAATCTCGAGGTCGAGGGTTCGACTCCCCCTATCGGCTCCATCGCATAAGCATAACATTTGGGTGAGTACCAGAGTGGCCAAATGGGGCAGACTGTAAATCTGCTGGTTTTTACCTTCGGTGGTTCGAATCCATCACTGCCCACTTAAATTCGCGGAAATAGCTCAGTTGATAGAGCACTAGCCTTCCAAGCTGGGGGTCGCGGGTTTGAGCCCCGTTTTCCGCTCTAAACTACGCTGTTATAGCTCAGCGGTAGAGCACTTCCTTGGTAAGGAAGAGGTCCCGAGTTCAAGTCTCGGTAACAGCTCTTCCACTAAAGAAAACCTATGTTAAAGGTTCCAATAAAGGGCTGGCTACATAGGGTTTATGTGTCTAAACTCAATTGATTAATTAACTATAAAACTTTAAAATAAGCTATGGCTAAAGAAACGTTTGTGCGTAATAAAACGCACGTCAACATTGGTACTATCGGCCACGTTGACCACGGTAAGACTACTCTTACAGCTGCTATCACTACAGTGCTTGCAAAGGCTGGTCTTTCAGAGGTTAAGTCTTTCGACCAGATCGATAATGCTCCAGAAGAGAAGGAGCGTGGTATCACTATCAACACTGCACACGTAGAGTATGAGACAGCTAACCGTCACTACGCACACGTTGACTGTCCTGGACACGCTGACTACGTAAAGAACATGGTTACTGGTGCTGCTCAGATGGACGGTGCTATCATCGTAGTTGCTGCAACTGACGGTCCTATGCCACAGACTCGTGAGCACGTGCTTCTCGCTCGTCAGGTAAACGTACCTCGCCTCGTTGTATTCCTCAACAAGTGTGATATGGTTGATGACGAAGAAATGCTTGAGCTCGTTGAGATGGAAATGACTGAACTCCTCACTTCATACGAGTTCGAAGAGGATACTCCAATCATCCGCGGTTCTGCACTCGGTGCCCTCAACGGTGTTGAGAAGTGGGAGCAGAAGGTTATGGAGCTCATGGATGCTTGTGATACATGGATTCAGGATCCTCCACGCGACACTGATAAGCCATTCCTTATGCCAGTTGAGGACGTATTCTCAATCACTGGTCGTGGTACAGTTGCTACAGGTCGTATCGAGACAGGTGTTATCCACGTAGGTGACCCAGTTCAGCTCCTCGGTCTCGGTGAGGATAAGAACTCAGTTGTAACAGGTGTTGAGATGTTCCGCAAGCTCCTCGATGAGGGTCAGGCTGGTGATAACGTAGGTCTTCTCCTCCGTGGTATCGACAAGAACGAGGTTAAGCGTGGTATGGTTCTCTGTAAGCCAAACAGCGTAACTCCTCACGATCACTTCAAGGCTCAGATCTACGTTTTGAAGAAGGAAGAGGGTGGTCGTC
>CALBNV010000017.1 GCA_937896895.1 uncultured Bacteroidales bacterium
TTAATGTGTTGTTGACGACAGCTATCAGCCCTGACTTGTCAACATACTCGCTGTTTCGCGCACCTTGGAATGCCTCATTACCTTTATTAATATACGTACCCATATCCTGATGAATTTTGAACGTGCAAAGATACACATTTTCAATGATAAAGTATAAAAAAAAAGAGCGAAGGATGAAAACATACGCCCTTTTTAACGTATGTGTTTTGTTGTATGTGGGATTAATGCGGGATAATTGTTCTGATATTGTTGATTATCAATTATTTATCATCAAAGAAATATTTTTTGAAAATTTTTTATGTTTTTTGGTGAACCTATTGAAAAATGTTGTAATTTTGCACCCCGAAAAAGGTAGTAAATGTTGCCTCATTTACAAATAGTAAGGGACCTGATAAGTTAAACGTGAAAGGTTTCTTCATCGCGAAACGTTCGGAATATATCTTCGCGATGTGTTTAGAAAGAGAGCGATGAAGGGATTTGTCGCGAAGAAGTCTTGAGCCAAGACTTATCACTCCTTGCTATATGTGATTGCATGTCACAGATTTTCTATCGATTTCACGAGAAAAAATTGAGTAAAGGCCGAAAGCCTTGAAGAGTTTAATAACAAAATTAAAAATTTAAACGCAATTAAAGAATGCCAACAATTCAACAGTTAGTCCGCAATGGACGTCAGAAATTGGAAGACAAGAGCAAGTCTCCTGCCTTGGATTCTTCGCCACAGCGCCGCGGTGTGTGCGTCCGTGTTTACACGACCACACCTAAGAAGCCTAATTCGGCCATGCGTAAGGTCGCGAGGGTCCGTCTGACAAATCAAAAGGAAGTCAACGCTTACATTCCTGGTGAAGGCCACAACCTTCAGGAGCACTCAATCGTGATGATTAGAGGAGGCCGTGTGAAGGACCTTCCGGGTGTGCGTTACCACATCATCCGCGGCACATTGGACACAGCAGGTGTCGAAGGCCGCCGTCAGCGCAGATCAAAGTACGGTGCGAAACGCCCGAAGAAGGGTGCGGCGCCAGCAAAAGGTAAGAAGTAGAACTTAGTAAAACGATTAGGAAATGAGAAAAGCTAAACCGAAGAAAAGAATCATCCTTCCGGATCCGAAGTACGGTGATGTCAACGTCACGAAGTTTGTGAACAACATCATGCTCGAAGGAAAGAAGAACCTTGCTTACGAGATTTTCTACCAGGCGATGGACATCGTTCAGGCTAAGTTGAACGAGGACCCGCTCGAGGTTTGGAAGAAAGCGTTGGCGAACGTCACACCACAGGTCGAGGTAAGAAGCCGTCGTATCGGTGGCGCGACATTCCAGATCCCTTCAGAAATCCGCCCTTCACGCAAACAGAGCATGGGCATGAAGAACCTTATCGGCTACGCACGCAAGCGCCACGAGAGATCAATGGGCGAGAAGCTTGCAGGCGAGATCATGCAGGCTTATAAAGAAGAAGGTGCAGCCTTCAAGAAGAAAGAGGAAATCCACAGGATGGCAGACGCTAACAAGGCGTTCTCACACTTCAGATTCTAACGAACGACAATATCCCATAAGATGGCTAACGACACGAATAATATGACGACCCTCGACCGCACCCGTAACATCGGCATCATGGCACACATCGACGCCGGCAAGACGACTACGACCGAGCGTATCCTCTATTATACGGGCCGCAACCATCGCATCGGCGAGGTGCATGACGGCGCCGCCACCATGGACTGGATGGTCCAGGAGCAGGAGCGCGGCATCACCATCACCTCGGCAGCCACCACGGTGTATTGGAATCACGACGACAACCAGTTCAAGATCAACATCATCGACACCCCTGGACACGTCGATTTCACCGTCGAGGTGGAACGCTCGCTGAGGGTGCTCGACGGCGCCATTGCCATTTTCTGCGCGGTGGGCGGTGTTGAACCTCAGTCAGAGACCGTGTGGCGTCAGGCCGACAGATACAACGTGCCACGCATCTGCTTCGTCAACAAGATGGACCGCAGCGGCGCTGACTTCTACAAAGTCTTGGAGCAAATCAAAGACAAACTCAATGCTAAACCTGTCCCTGTCCAAATTCCGATTGGAGAGGAGGACGGGTTCATTGGCGTCATAGACCTTATCAAGAACAAAGCTCTCGTGTGGGACGAAGACGGGTTCGGCACCCAATTCGACGAAGTCGAGGTCCCCGCGGAACTGGCAGAACTCGCAGCAGAATACCGCCTCAGACTCTTAGAAGGCGCTGCTGAGGACAACGAAGCTCTCTTCGAAAAATTCATGGTCGATCCAGACTCCATCACAGAGGAGGAACTTATCGCGGAAATCAGAAAGGCAACATTAGAACTGCGTATATGCCCTGTGATGTGCGGAGCTTCATTCAAAAACAAAGGAGTACAACCGCTCCTCGACGGTGTAGTCCGCTACCTTCCAAGCCCGCTTGATATCGATGACGTCAAAGGCATCAATCCTAAGACAGAGAAAGAGGAGACCCGCAAGGCCGACCCGAAAGAACCGTTCAGCGCACTCGCATTCAAGATCGCAACCGACCCTTACGTCGGCAAACTCGCGTTCTTCCGCGTCTATTCAGGCACACTCGAAGCAGGCCAGACAGTCCTCAACGTCTCCACAGGCAAACGCGAACGCATCAATAAGATCGTCCAGATGAACGCCAACAAACAGACACCGCTCGACAAGATCGAAGCTGGCGACATCGCCGCCGCGGTGGGTTTTAGGGAGATCAGGACGGGCGACACGCTCGCGTTCGAGAAAGAACCGGTCGTCCTCGAGAACATCAAGTTCCCGGAGCCGGTGGTGCAGGTCGCCGTCGAGCCTAAGACACAGGCCGACATGGAGAAGCTCACCATCGCGCTGGCGAAACTCTCGGAGGAAGACCCGACATTCAAGGTGACGACCGACGAGAACTCAGGCCAGACAATCATTTCTGGAATGGGCGAACTTCATCTCGACATCATCGTTGACCGTCTCAAGAGAGAGTTCGGCGTTGAGATAAACGAAGGCCAGCCGCAAGTGGCATACAGAGAGTCGTTCACGAAGACTGTCCGCTACCGCGAAGTCTATAAGAAACAGAACGGTGGCAAGGGCAAGTTCGCAGACATCGAATTCGAAATCGGGCCTGCTGATGACGGCATGTCAGGATTACAGTTCGTCAACGACATCAAAGGCGCGAGCATTCCCAAGGAGTTCATCGCACCTGTTGAAAAAGGATTCCGCAGCGCGATGTCAAACGGCATCTTGGCAAGTTTCCCGATGGATTCTGTCAAGGTGCGCCTCATCGACGGCAGCTCGCATCCGGTTGACAGTGACGACCTCTCATTCGAGAGTGCGGCACGCATCGGCTTCAAGGAGGCGGGCGCACAGGCGGGTGCTGTCGTGATGGAACCGATAATGAAAGTTGAAGTCCACGTCCCGGCCGATTACCTCGGCGACGTGACGGGCGACCTCAACAGGCGCAGGGCAGTCCTGCATAACGTGGACATCGACCACGGGCTTCAGGTCGTCAAGGCCGACGCGCCGTTGGCGGAGATGTTCGGATACATCACAACACTTCGCACCCTGACGCAGGGCAGAGGCACGTTCAACATGGAGTTCAGCCATTACGCTGAGGTTCCGGCGGCACTTGCCGATGTGGTCATCAAGAAGGCGAAGGGAATATATTTCTTCTTTTAGGGAAGACAGGAAATAAGAATAAAAAGGTAAGACAAAAAATAAAATTAACGACAAATTCTTATGAGCCAAAGAATTAGAATTAAACTCAAGTCGCACGACCACAACTTGGTTGACAAGTCAGCCGAGAAGATCGTGAAAACCATCAAAATGACTGGTGCAGTCGTCAGCGGTCCTATTCCGCTTCCGACCGACAAGAAGATCTACACGGTTTTGCGCTCCACATTCGTTCACAAGAAATCACGTGAGCAGTTCGAGTTGTGCTACCACAAGAGATTGTTGGACATCTACAACGCGACCTCTCAGCAGATTGATGCTTTGATGAAGCTGGAGATGCCTAACGGCGTGGACGTGGAAATTAAATTATTGTAAAACTATCTAGTAATTAAAAGCTTAAAGTATTAGCAATGTCAGGAATACTAGGAAAAAAGATTGGGATGACCAGCATCTATGATGAGAGCGGCAAGAACGTGCCGGTCACAGTCATCGAAGCAGGTCCATGTGTAGTAACCCAAGTTAAGACAAAAGAGAAAGACGGTTACGATGCTATCCAATTGGCGTATGATGAGAAGAAGGTGAAGAACACCCCAAGGGCTATGCAGAAACATTTCGAGAAAGCCGGCACGACGCCTAAGAAATTGGTTAGGGAATTTACACGTTTCGAGGAAGGTCACAGAAAGAGCCTCGGAGAGACACTCACCGTCGATGTGTTCATGGAAGGCGAATTTGTTGATGTCAGCGGCATCAGCAAAGGTAAGGGCTTCCAGGGCGTAGTGAAACGTCATCATTTCAATGGTGTCGGACAATCAACTCACGGTCAGCACAACCGTTTGAGAAAACCAGGTTCAATTGGAGCTTGCGCTTATCCTTCGAGAGTGTTCAAAGGTCTCCGCATGGGTGGCCAGATGGGCAACAAGAAAGTGAAAGCCATCAATCTCCAAATTATGAAAATCATTCCGGAGAAGAATTTGTTAGTTGTTAAGGGTTCGGTACCGGGAGCAAAGAACGGCTATTTAAAAATTGAGAGATGGAGTTAGAAGTTTTAAAGATTACCGGTGAAACAACAGGACGCAAGGTCCAGTTGAATGACAATGTGTTCGGCATTGAGCCGAATGACCATTGCATGTACCTTGACACGAAGCTCATCATGGCAAACCAGCGCCAGGGCACACACAAGTCAAAGGAACGCAGCGAGATGTCAGGCAGCACACGCAAGCTCTTCCGTCAGAAAGGCACAGGCGGCGCACGCCGTGGTGACATCAACTCACCATTGCTCAGAGGCGGCGCACGCGTGTTCGGCCCCAAGCCGCGCGATTACAGTTTCAAGTTGAACAAGAAGGTCAGACTCTTGGCCCGTCGTTCAGCATTGTCAACAAAGATGGCGGCAAACGAGATAGTGATCCTCGAAGACTTCACATTCGACACCATCAAGACAAAGAAGATGGTCGAAGTGTTGAACAACCTCAAAGTGAACGGAAAGAAGAACATGTTCCTGTTCCCGGAAACGAACATGAACGTCGTTCTGTCAGCAAGAAACATAGAGCGCACTACAGTCGCCCTTGCCCGTAACATCAACACTTATGATATTCTGAACGCCAAGAACATTTTCATCTTGGAGAGCGCAATCAAACCTATTGAAGACATTCTTGGATAACCCATTAAAAATTGAAAGAGATGATTATCATAAAGAAACCCATTATTACGGAAAAGATGACTGCAATCAGCGAGAAGCTGAACAAGTACGGATTCATCGTTGATGTCCGTGCAAACAAGTTGCAGATCAAGGCAGCTGTCGAGGAACTCTATAATGTGAATGTGACAGCAGTCAACACAATGAGATATGATGGAAAAGTCAAGTCACGTTACACGAAGGCTGGCGTCGTCGCCGGACAGAGAGATGCTTACAAGAAGGCAGTCGTGACATTGGCGAAAGGTGAAACAATTGACTTTTTTAGCAACATTTAAAGATGGCTTTAAAGAAATATAAACCGACAACTCCAGGTCAGCGCTTCAAAGTTATCAGCGCATTTGACGAGATTACGACCAACAAGCCGGAGAGATCGCTGCTCGCACCGAAGAAGAGCACCGGCGGCCGTAACAACACTGGTAAAATGACTGTCCGCAACATAGGCGGCGGCCACAAGCAGAAATACAGAATTATCGACTTCAAGCGCGATAAGGACGGCATCGAGGGTACAGTAAGAAGTATTGAATACGATCCGAACCGCACAGCACGCATCGCGTTGGTGTTCTACGCCGACGGAGAGAAGCGTTACATCATCGCACCTCAGGGCTTGAAAGTCGGACAAAAAGTGATGTCGGGCAAGGATGCCACGCCGAACATCGGAAACACATTGTTCTTGAGCGATGTTCCGTTCGGTACGATCATCCACAACATCGAGCTGCGTCCGGGTCAGGGTGCCAAGATGGCACGCAGTGCAGGCGCATACGCTCAGCTGATGTCACGTGATGGCAAGTACGCCATCCTTAAGATGCCTTCAGGCGAGACACGTCTCATCCTCCAGGCATGCAGAGCCACAATCGGCACAGTGTCGAACGCAGACCACAACCTCGAGAAGTCGGGTAAGGCTGGCCGCAGCCGCTGGTTGGGCCGTCGCCCGCGCGTCCGTGGCGTCGTCATGAACCCTGTCGATCACCCGATGGGTGGTGGTGAAGGCCGTGCATCAGGTGGCCATCCGAGAAGCCGCAAAGGCTTGCCGGCAAAAGGCTACAAGACACGTCATCCAAAGAACGCGTCGAACAAGTATATCATCGAGAGACGTAAGAAGTAATTAACCAAGTAAAAAAAAAGAAATTATGAGTCGTTCACTTAAAAAAGGACCATATATCCACTATAAACTCGAACAGAGAGTTCTGGATAATGTAGCAACAGGAAAGAAGACCGTGATCAAGACTTGGTCAAGAGCTTCAATGATTTCTCCTGATTTCGTTGGACAAACAATAGCTGTTCACAACGGTAATAAATTCATCCCGGTATATGTCACAGAAAACATGGTCGGTCACAAACTCGGCGAGTTCGCTCCGACACGTACATTCAGAGGCCACTCCGGAAATAGAAAAGATGTTAAATAATAAGTAAGATGGGAGCAAGAAAACATAACGCAGCAGAAGCAAGAAAGGCAGCAAAGAAGCAGGTCGCCATGGCAAGACTGAGCGATGTGCCGACATCACCATTCAAGATGCGCCTTGTTGCTGACATGATCAGAGGGATGAAAGTGGAACTTGCACTTCATGCCTTATTATACTCACCTAAGGCAGCAGCCAAACCGGTGTACAAGTTACTCCGCTCGGCAATCGCCAACTGGGAAGCCAAGAACGAGGGGAAGCGCATCGAAGACGCCAACCTGTACGTAAAAGAGATTTTTGTCGATGAGGGCCGTACGCTCAAACGTATCCAGCCGGCACCACAGGGCCGCGCTCACCGCATCCGCAAACGTTCTAACCACGTGACTATCATAGTCGATAGCAGAATCGCCGATATGAAAGCCGCAGAAGCTAATGTTGAAGAATAAAAAAAGATTACAATGGGACAGAAAACTCATCCAATAGGACTAAGACTAGGAGTCATCAAAGGTTGGGACTCAAACTGGTACTGTGGTAAAGATACAGCCAAGAACATCGGCGAGGACGACAAGATTCGCAAGTATCTCAACGCCCGTCTCGGCAGCAAGGCAGGTATCTCTAAGATCGGCATCGAACGCTCGATCAAACTCGTTACCGTGACTATTTTCACAGCACGCCCGGGTATCATCATAGGCAAGGGTGGCACAGAGGTTGAAAAACTCAAAGAGGAAGTGAAGAAGCTCATCGGCAAGGATATTCAAGTCAACATCAGCGAAATCAAGCGTCCTGAACTTGACGCGTTCATCGTGGCAAGCTCAATCGCGAAGCAAATCGAAGGTCGTGTGGCATATCGTCGCGCCATGAAGAAAGCCGTCCAGGATACGATGAGAATCGGTGCCGAGGGCATCAAGGTCATCGCGTCAGGCCGTATCGGCGGCGCCGAGATCGCACGTTCTGAATCCATCAAGGAAGGCCGCATCCCGTTGCACACCCTCCGCGCAGACATCGACTACTCGCTCGTTGAAGCACATACTTCATACGGCCGTATCGGTATCAAGGTGTGGATATGCAAAGGCGAGGTCTATGGCCGTCCAGAGTTAGTGCCGACATCAAGCCAGCCGGCTGCAAACAAGAAGCAGGGCGGCACGGATAGAAAGCCTAACGGCGGAGCACCACGTCGTGCAAAACGTCCAAGCAACAATAAGTAAAGACATTTATGATGTCTGCAAAATTAAATAAGGTAATATAAAATCAAATAACGATGTTACAACCTAAAAGATCAAGATACAGAAGACCTCAGAAAGGCAAGATGAAAGGTAACGCGTTCCGCGGCCATGAGCTCGCCTTCGGTTCTTTTGGAATTAAAACGATGGAGGAATGCCTGATTACAGCCCGCCAGATTGAGGCTGCCCGTCAAGCTGTCACACGTCACATGAAACGTGAAGGACAGATTTGGATCAGAATATTCCCAGACAAACCTATCACCAAGAAGCCTCTCGAGGTTCGTATGGGTAAAGGTAAAGGAGATGTCGAGTACTTCGTGGCACGCGTCACTCCAGGTCACATGCTTTTCGAAGCTGAAGGTGTGCCGTTGGCAGTCGCCAAAGAGGCTCTCCGCTTAGCCGCTCAAAAGCTTCCTGTAACAACAAAATTTGTGGTCAGAAGAGATTATGTCGAATAAAAACAGTTGGCACTATGAAGAAAGAAGCAATCAATGAATTAAGTACTGCTGATCTGATGGAACGCGTTGAGACATTACGTACAGAATACGTGAAGATGAAGATGCAACATGCAGTGTCACCATTGGATAACCCGAATAAACTCGGAGCAACCCGCAAACAGATCGCACGCATGCTGACAGAGCTCACAAAGCGTCAGAATGCGGAAAACGTTAAATAACAAACGACGAAAGGAGAAATCATGGAAGAAAGAAATCTTAGAAAAGAGAGAATCGGTGTCGTTGCCAGCAATAAGATGGACAAGACGATCGTCGTTGTGATTGAACGTCGCACAAAACACCCGATTTACGGTAAATTCGTTAAGAAATCAACACGTTTCTTCGCTCACGACGAGAACAATGAATGCAACATCGGCGACACCGTGCGCATCATGGAGACCCGTCCGCTCAGCAGCAAGAAACGTTGGAGACTCGTTGAAATAATAGAAAGGGCCAAGTAATGTTACAACAAGAATCAAGACTTGCAGTTGCCGACAATAGCGGTGCAAAGGAAGTGCTCTGCATCAGAGTATTAGGCGGAACCAAAAAACGTTATGCCCGCATCGGCGACGTCATCGTGGTTTCAGTGAAAGACGCTCTCCCAAGCGGAAACGCGAAGAAGGGCACAGTGTTTAAAGCAGTCGTCGTCCGCACAAAGAAAGAGACACGCCGCGCCGACGGATCATACATCCGCTTCGACGACAACGCGTGCGTCCTCCTCAACGGACAGGGCGAAATGGTAGGAACTCGTATCTTCGGACCAGTTGCGAGAGAATTACGCGAGAAACAGTACATGAAAATCGTATCTCTTGCACCTGAGGTACTTTAATATGAAAGGGAAAAGTTATGAGTAGAAAAATGTTCGTAAAGAAAGGCGACAGCGTTGTCGTCATATCAGGAACCCAGAAGGGCAAGAAGGGCACGGTCCTCAGCGTTGACCACGAGAAGCAGCGTGCCATCGTCGATGGTGTGAACCTCGTGTCAAAGCACACGAAGCCAAGCACCGAGAACCCTAAAGGTGGTGTCATCAAGAAAGAAGCTTCCATCCATGTCAGCAACATCATGGTTTGCGACAAGAATGGCGTAGCCGGTCGCATCGGCCGTAAAAAAGATGAAAATGGCAAATCAATCCGTTATTCAAAAAAATCAGGGGAGGTTATTAAATAATGAACTATCAACCCAAACTCAGAGAACAGTATAAGAGCGAAATCGTGCCTGCATTGATGAAGGAATTCCAGTACAAGACTGTGATGCAGGTTCCACGGCTTTTGAAAATTTCGCTCAATCAGGGTATCGGCGCAGCTCTCGCCGACAAGAAACTGATTGACTATGGTGTAGAGGAAATGACAGCTATCACCGGACAAAAAGCCGTTCCGACAATTTCAAGACACGACGTGTCAAACTTCAAGTTGCGTCGTGGTAACCCGATTGGCGTGCGCGTGACGTTGCGCGGTGACAAGATGTACGAATTTCTCGAACGCTTAGTCGCTGTCGCCCTCCCACGTGTTCGTGACTTCAGAGGTATCAATGACAAAGGCTTCGACGGCCGCGGCAACTACAGCTTCGGCATCACCGAGCAGATCATCTTCCCGGAGATCGACATGGACAAGGTCAACAAGATCAACGGCATGGATATCACCTTCGTCACATCAGCGAACACCGACAAGGAAGCAATGGCCTTGTTGAAGCAGTTTGGTCTTCCATTTAAAAACCAGAAAAAATAGTAAGATATGGCAAAAGAATCAATGAAAGCGCGTGAGCGCAAAAGAATGGCGATGGTAGAGAAATACGCTGAAAAACGCGCTGCTCTCAAAGAAGCCGGCGACTACATCGGCCTCCAGAAGCTTCCGAGAAACGCATCTCCTATCCGCGTGCACAATCGTTGTCAACTTACAGGACGTCCAAAAGGTTATATGCGTCAGTTCGGCATCTCACGTATCAACTTCCGTGAAATGGCCCTCAAAGGTTTGATCCCAGGTGTTAAGAAAGCAAGTTGGTAATTTAATTAGAAAGGATTAAAACTATGATTACAGACCCTATAGCAGATTTTTTGACACGCGTTCGCAATGCAGTCAATGCTAAACATAGAATCGTGGAGGTCCCGGCATCAAACACAAAGAAGGCCATCACAAAGATCCTCTTTGAAAAAGGCTATATCCTCAACTATAAGTTCGTGGAAGAAGGACCTCAAGGTACAATTAAGATCGCTCTTAAGTACCACCCTGTAACCAAGCAGCCGGCCATCGTGACAATCGACCGCGTCTCACGCCCTGGTCTCCGTCACTACGCCGACTCTGAAAACCTCCCAAGAGTGATGAACGGTCTCGGCATCGCAATCATCTCTACTTCAAAAGGTATCATGACTGATAAAGAAGCTCGTAAACTCCATATCGGAGGCGAAGTGTTGTGCTATGTTTCATAATAAGATAGGAGAATAACAGCTATGGCATTATCAAGAATAGGTAAATTACCAATCGCAATCCCGGCAGGTGTCGAGGTTACATTGAAAGACAACGTTCTCACCGTCAAAGGTAAGCTCGGCACACTCAGCCAGGACTTCCGCGGCGATGTCAACGTTAAGATAGAAGACGGTCACATCATTGTCGAACCGGCAAACGTGGAGAAGGCATCAGCGAAACACGGTCTCTACCGCGCTTTGTTCTTCAACATGGTGAAGGGCGTCTCTGAAGGCTTCGAACTCGTCATGGAGTTCGTCGGCGTCGGCTACAAGGCCGAAGCCAAGGCCAACGGCAAACAACTCGAACTCGGTCTCGGTTTCTCACACAACATGATTATGGCTTTCCCGGAGGAAATCACCTGCGAGACCATCAACGAAAGAGGTAAGAACCCGATTTTGAAGCTCCGTTCATACGACAAACAATTGCTCGGCCAGGTGGCAGCAAAGATTCGCTCGTACAGACGTCCTGAGCCGTACAAGGGCAAGGGTATCAAGTTCGAGGGCGAAGTCCTCAGACGCAAGGCTGGTAAGGCAGCAGGTAAATAATGTTTAATTCTAAAACGCAAGAAAGATGAATAAGAAGATCGAAAGAAGATTAAACATCAAGAGACGCGTCCGTAAAGTCGTCAGCGGCACGGCAGCACGTCCGAGAATGTCTGTCTTTAGAAGCAATAAGTCGATTTACGTACAACTCATCGACGATGAGGCAGGCAGGACACTCGTGGCCGCCAGCTCACGCGAGAACGGAATCGAAGAAGAGAAAATTACAAAGATCGAGCAGGCCAACAAGGTCGGCAACCTCGTAGCAGAAAAGGCGAAGGCAGCCGGTATCGAGACAGTGGTGTTCGATCGTAACGGTTATTTGTATCATGGTAGAGTGAAGTCTCTCGCAGAAGGCGCTCGTAATGGTGGATTAAAATTCTAAAGCTATGGCAGAAGTCAACGTAAAAAAAGTGAAAAGCTCGGAAATCGAACTTAAAGAACGTATGGTGCATGTCAGCCGTGTGACTAAGGTCACAAAGGGCGGTCGTGCCTTCACATTCGCAGCTATCGTCGTCGTCGGCAACGAAAATGGCGTGGTTGGTTACGGTCTTGGCAAAGCCAAGGAAGTACAGGCCGCCATCCAGAAAGGTGCTGAAGATGCAAAGAAGAACCTCATCAAGGTGCCGGTAATCAATGGTACACTTCCTCATGAACAGTATGGCAAATACTGCGGAGCATACGTTTACCTCCAGCCGGCAACACCTGGTACCGGCGTCATCGCCGGCGGCGCCATGCGTGCCGTCCTCGAAAGCGTCGGCGTGAAGAACGTTCTCGCAAAGTCTAAAGGTTCATCAAACCCTCACTCGGTCGTCAAGGCAACATTCGTCGCATTGTCAAAGATGCGCGACGCACGCACTGTCGCACAGATGAGAGGTGTTGATATGGATGTGGTGTTTAACGGATAATCTAAATTGAACTATGAAGAAAGTTAGAATCACTCAGATTAAAAGTGGCATCGGCAGACCACAGGATCAGAAAGACACTCTGAAATGCTTGAAAATAAGAAAGATGCACCAGTCAGTGGAAGTTGACATGGAAAACCCTGCAATCGCTGGCATGGTGAAGAAAATCGAGCATCTTCTCAAAATCGAAGAAATCTAATTGTTAAACTAAGAAAATTTAAAAACTATGGATCTTAGTAATCTTAAACCGGCAAAAGGTTCCGTCAGGGAACGCAAGAGAATAGGTCGCGGACAGGGTTCAGGCTACGGCGGGACATCAACACGCGGTCATAAGGGTGCCGGCCAGCGCTCAGGAAACACTCACAAGATCGGTTTCGAGGGCGGCCAGATGCCTCTCCAGCGTCTCGTCCCTAAGTATGGCTTCAAGAACATCAACCGCGTCAGCTATCGCCCTGTTAACCTTGAAGAAATCCAGAACTTGGCCAACAACGGATTGACAACTATCACACCTGAAGAGCTTCACAAGAACGGCTTGGCAGGTAAAAATGAACTTGTTAAAATTCTCGGAAACGGTGAATTGACGACAGCAGTCACAGTGAAGGCCCACGCATTCTCAAAGAGCGCGGAGGAAGCCATCACAAAGGCTGGTGGTACTATTGAGAAAATCTAATCAACTAAACTAAAGAGATATGAAGGAGTTATTAATTGTTATTTTGGTCTGTGTCGTCGTCGCAGGTCTTCTGTGGATGAACAAGAGACTCAGAGAAAACATCCAAAATATCTTTAAAATCGAGGAGCTTCGCAAACGCATCCTTTACACGCTGCTGATCATCTTGATCTACCGTTTTGGATCGTATGTCGTCCTCCCCGGTGTTGACCCGAACGCACTGTCAGCTTTGAAGAATCAAAGCAGCTCTGGTCTCCTTGGTTTGTTGAATATGTTCTCAGGTGGTGCGTTTGCTAATGCTTCGGTGTTTGCCCTCGGTATCATGCCGTACATCACCGCAAGCATTATCATTCAGTTGCTCGGCATGGCAATCCCTTACTTCCAGCGCTTGCAGAAGGAAGGCGAGAGCGGCCGCCGCAAGATTAACCAAATCACTCGTTACCTCACGGTGCTCATCGTGGCAGTACAGGCTCCCGGTTACATCGCTAACCTACGCGTCCAGATGCCAGCAGAAGCGATCTATCCGTTCGTCCCGGGCGGCACACCGACATTGTTCTTCTGGATATCATCAGTGATCATCCTCATCGCGGGAACATTGTTCATCATGTGGCTCGGCGAGCGCATAACAGACAAAGGCATAGGCAACGGCATATCACTCATCATCATGATTGGTATCATCGCACGTCTTCCTTTCGCGCTGTTCGCAGAGATCGCCTCACGCTTCACTGAAGGCACCGGCGGCCCGATCTTCTTCTTGCTGGAAATCGTATTCCTCGTACTCGTCATCATCATGACAATAATGCTTGTGCAGGGCACACGTAAAGTGCCGGTACAATACGCGAAACGCGTTGTCGGCAACAAGCAGTACGGCGGAGTCCGCCAGTACATCCCATTGAAAGTCAATGCAGCAGGTGTCATGCCAATCATCTTCGCACAGGCAATCCTCTTTGTGCCTATCACAATCATCGGATTCTCACAGTCGGAGAGCCTCGGCGGATTCTGGAGGGCAATGACCGACATGAACGGTTTCTGGTACAACCTCGTGTTCTTCTTCTTCATCGTCATCTTCACGTACTTCTACACAGCTGTGACCATCAACCCGGCGCAGATGGCGGAGGACATCAAGAAGAACGGCGGCTTCATTCCGGGCGTCAAACCTGGCAAGAAGACACAGGAATACTTCGACACCGTCATGTCGAGAATCACTCTTCCGGGAGCACTCTTCATCGGTGTGGTCGCTATCATGCCTGCTATCGTCTCAACCCTCGGTGTCAACCAGCAGTTCAGCCAGTTCTACGGCGGCACATCACTGCTGATCCTCGTCGGTGTGGTGTTGGATACATTGCAACAGATTGAAAGTCACCTTCTCATGCGTCATTACGACGGTCTCACAAAGTCAGGTCGTATCAAAGGCCGCGTGGGCAGGATGTAATTTCTATAAGGTCTATGATTCATTTCAGAACAGATAACGAAATCGAATTGCTGAGACAAGCTGCTTTGCTCGTGGGCAAGACCCTTGGCGAAGTGGGGAAGCACGTGCGTCCGGGAGTCCGTACCATCGACCTCGACAGACTCGCTGAAGAGTTTATCAGAGACAATGGCGCAACGCCGGCCTTCAAGGGCTACGGCGGATTTCCCGGAAGCTTGTGCATCTCGGTCAACGAGCAAGTGGTCCATGGCATACCGGGCGACTACGAGCTTCGTGACGGAGACATTGTCTCAATCGATTGCGGCACGGTGCTGAATGGTTATGTCGGCGACTCGGCTTACACCTTCTGCTGCGGTGAGGTTGCGGAGGAGACACGCCTTCTTCTTCAGAGGACGAAGGAGTCACTCTACAAAGGCATCGAGGCGGCGGTGGCCGGAAACAGAGTCGGCGACATTGGCTATGCGGTGCAGAGCTACACGGAGTCGTTCGGTTACGGAGTCGTCCGTGAACTCGTCGGTCACGGCGTGGGACGCAAGATGCACGAAGACCCGCAGGTGCCAAACTACGGAAGACGCGGCACAGGCAACAAGCTGGTTGAAGGCATGGTACTCGCCATAGAACCGATGATCACCCTCGGCAAGAAGGAAATCGTACAAGAACGTGACGGATGGACGATCACCACGCGTGACAGAAAACCCGCCGCTCACTTCGAACACGATATCGCGGTGCGCAAAGGCAAGGCCGAGATATTATCAAGTTTTGAATGGGCAGAAGCAGTAGAAAACAACAAATAAAAAGAAATTATATGCCAAAACAGTCATCAATAGAACAAGACGGTACAGTGCTTGAGTCACTGGGTAACGCAATGTTTAGGGTGGAGCTCGAGAATGGGATACAGATCATCGCGCACATCTCTGGCAAGATGAGACTCCATTATATCAAGATCCTCCCGGGCGATAGGGTGAAAGTCGAAATGTCACCTTACGATCTGACAAAAGGACGTATAAGTTTCAGGTACAAATAAATGTGAAGACAAAATTAAAAAATTGATAAAATGAAAGTCAGAGCATCAATCAAGAAGAGATCAGCCGATTGCATCATAGTGCGTCGCAAAGGTAAATTGTATGTAATTAACAAAAAGAACCCTAAGGAAAACCAACGTCAGGGTTAATTAAAAAAATCAGGAAATTATGGCTAGAATTGCTGGTGTAGATATCCCGAATAACAAACAGGGTCAGATTTCATTGACCTACATTTTCGGTATCGGTCGTTCGGCAGCGAAGGCTATCCTCAAGGAAGCCAATGTCGAATTAGAAAAGAAAGTCCAGGACTGGACAGATGATGAGCAGAACGCAATCCGTAACATCATCGCCGAAAAATACAAGACGGAAGGTGAACTCCGCAGCGAGATCCAGATCAACATCAAACGTTTGATGGATATCGGTTGCTACAGAGGAATCCGCCACCGTTCAGGCCTGCCACTCCGTGGCCAGAGCACAAAGAACAACGCACGTACCCGTAAGGGCCGCAAGAAGACCGTTGCAAATAAAAAGAAAGCCACTAAGTAAGTGTTGAGTGTTGAGAGTTAAGAGTGGAGTCGGACGACTTCAAACTTCACTCTCCACACTTCAATCTCTTGCAAAGGGGGTTGGATCATATTAAATACCATTAAAAAAAGCTAAGTAAAAATGGCAAAAAACACAAAAACCGTTAAGAAACGTGTTGTTAAGATCGAAGCACAGGGCAAAGCCTTCATCAAAGCTTCTTTCAATAACATCATCATTTCATTAACAAACAATGAAGGACAGGTCATATCATGGGCATCAGCCGGAAAGATGGGCTTCAAGGGTTCGAAGAAAAACACCCCTTACGCAGCTCAGATGGCAGCAGAAGAATGCACAAAGACAGCATACGACCTGGGATTACGTAAAGTCAAAGTATTCGTCAAAGGACCAGGCGCAGGCCGTGAGTCAGCCATCCGTGCAATTCACTCAACAGGCGTTGAAGTAACAGAAATCATCGACGTTACACCATTGCCGCACAACGGATGCCGTCCACCAAAGCGCAGAAGAGTGTAATTTTTTGTTTAACAATTTAAAAAGAGAAAGTTATGGCAAGATATACAGGTCCTAAAACAAAAATCGCTCGTAAATTCGGTGAACCAATCTACGGCTCAGACAAAAATTACGAAAAGAGAAATTTCCCTCCGGGACAACATGGTGCAGCAAAGAAGCGCAAGAAGGTTTCTGAATACGGCACACAGTTGAATGAGAAACAGAAAGCAAAATACACATACGGCATCCTTGAGCGCCAGTTCAGAAAGACATACGCTCTCGCTTCGACGAAGAAGGGTGTCACGGGTGAGATTTTGCTCCAGCTCATCGAGTCACGTCTCGACAACGTCGTCTATCGTCTCGGCATCGCCCCGACACGTGACGCCGCCCGTCAGCTCGTGAGCCACCGCCACATCACAGTCAACGGCAAAGTCCTCAACATCCCGTCAGCAATGCTGAAACCGGGCGACATCGTGGCAGTCCGCGAAAGATCAAAGAGCTTGGAAGTCATCACAAATTCAGTGGAAGGCCGCTCATGTGGCTATCCATGGTTAGAATGGGATTCAGCAACCCTCACAGGAAAGTTCATGAGCTATCCTAACCGTGAGGATATTCCTGAAAACATCAATGAACAACTGATCGTTGAGTTGTATTCTAAATAATCGAATATAAACTGATATTATGGCAATATTAGCATTTCAAAGACCTGATAAGGTCGTCATGGTAGAATCGACAGACCGTCACGGTGTCTTCGAGTTCCGCCCGCTGGAACCCGGCTACGGCATGACAATCGGTAACGCCTTGAGAAGAGTGCTCCTCTCATCGCTCGAAGGTTTCGCAATCACTTCAATACGCATTGAAGGTGTTGAACATGAGATGGCTCCGATACCGGGTGTCATCGAAGACCTTACCGACATCGTGCTGAAATTCAAGCAGGTTCGCTTCAAACAGCAAATCCCGGGCGAGACGTTCGAGAAGGCCACCGTCGTCATCGGTGACCAGGAAGAGTTCGTCGCCGGCGACATCAACAAGTTCCTCTCAGTGTTCCAAGTATTGAACCCGGAACTCGTCATCTGCCACATGGACAAGTCGGTGAAAATCACCATCGACATCACCATCAACAAGGGCAGGGGATATGTCAACGCCGATGAGAACAAGGTCCTCAGCGCACCGATCAACACAATCGCCATCGATTCAATCCACACACCTATCAGAAACGTCAGCTTCAAGGTCGATAACTACCGCGTCGAACAAAAGACCGACTACGAGAAACTCGTCCTTGACATCGAGACTGATGGCTCAATCAATCCGAAAGACGCCATGACGGAGGCTGCGAAAATCCTCATTTATCATTTCATGCTGTTCTCAGACGAACGCATCACACTGTTAGATGAACAGAAGGCCGTCTCCGAGGACTTCGACGAAGGCTCACTGCATATCCGTCAGCTCCTCAAGACCAAGCTCGTCGATATGGATCTTTCAGTTCGCGCACTCAACTGCCTCAAGGCAGCCGAAGTCGAAACAATCGGTGAACTCGTTGCCCTCAACAAAGCTGACTTGCTCAAGTTCCGTAACTTCGGTAAGAAGTCACTCACCGAACTTGAAGAGTTGGTCAGGAACAAGGGACTCGAATTTGGAATGAATATCAGCAAATATAAATTAGATAAGGAATAATAGAGATGAGACACAATAAGAAAATCAATCATTTAGGAAGAAAAGCAGCTCACCGCAACGCTATGCTCTCAAACATGGCATCATCATTGATCCTTGAGAAACGCATCATTACAACGGTCGCTAAAGCCAAAGCTTTGCGCAAGTACGTTGAGCCTATGATTACCCGTTCCAAAGACGACTCGACAAATTCACGCCGTGTGGTGTTCGCCGACTTGCAGAACAAATATGCAGTCACTGAACTCTTCCGCGAAATCAGCCAGAAGGTCGCTAACCGCCCGGGCGGTTACACCCGCATCATCAAACTCGGTTTCCGCGCCGGCGACAGCGCAGAGATGTGCATGATGGAACTCGTCGATTACAACGAAGTCTATACAAACGGCAAGAAAGCTGCAAAGACCACCAAGACAACACGCCGCGGCGGTAAGAAAAAAGCAGCCGAGACACCAGCAGAAGCTTCTGCAACAGAAGCTCCGAAAGCTGAATAAGGAATAAGGTCTTAAGACTGAATTCGACACAGAGCTGGCGCAAGATTGTCTTGCGCCAGCTTCTTTTTAACCCAACCCCAAACCATAACCCAAACCATAACCCAAACCAAAACTGCTTGTGCCGCCGGGCTTGCGTGCTGCCCGCAGGGCAGTATTTCAATAACAGGGTGCGCGGCACGCGTGTCCGGCAGCGTGATATGTCGCTCGGTGTCTGCCCGTGCAGTGTGCAGCGTACTCGTGCAAAAAAACAAAAAAATCTCTCGCCGTATCAAAAAATATTGTAATTTTGCCGCCCAA
>CALBNV010000018.1 GCA_937896895.1 uncultured Bacteroidales bacterium
AACGCTCCTCTCTTAACGCTCCTCTCTTAACGCTCCTCTCTTAACGCTCCTCTCTCATCTCAACTCCTTTTCAATCACGTTTTTAATCCGTTCGTAGATGTCGCCAGCGACCTTGGCGTTGTTCATCGTGTAGATGTGGATGCCGTCGGCGTCGTTGGCGAGAAGTTCGAGTATCTGATTGACACTGTAGGCGATGCCGATTTCGTACATCGCCATTTTGTCGTTCTGGAACCTGTCGAAAAGCACACGCATTTCAAACGGGATGCTCGCGCCGGCCATGTTCATGATTTTGTTGAACATCTTGGTCGATGTGAGCGGCATGATACCAGGAATTATCGGAACCGTGATACCGATTTTCTTTGCGGCTCTCATAAGACGATAATAATAATTATTATCATAAAACAATTGAGTTACAAAGAATTCCGCGCCCATGTCCTGTTTGATTTTCATGTTTTCAAGATCTTCGTAAAGGCTTGAGCATTCGATATGGCCTTCCGGATAGCACGCGCCGCCGAGGCAGAAATCGTACTTTGACTTGAGATGTCCCATCAGTTCGGAGGCGTGCTGAAAATGTTTCAGATAGTCGCCGTCGAAATCAGCGGGGCGGTCGCCGCGAAGAGCGAGGATGTTTTCAAGTCCTTCATTATTAAGAACTTGAGCGATGTTATCGACATCGTTTTCGTCCAAAGCCCCGCAGGTGAGATGCACCAACGGCTCGGCGGCGGTGTTTTTCTTTATGTAACTTGCCAAGTTGATGGTGTTCTGTGCGAAATCGCCGGTCGATTTAAACGTAACACTCACGAAATCAGGATGATACTGTTGAAGCGCATCGATTGTCCCGTAAATGTTGTTGATGTCAACGGTTTGCGGGTTCGGAGGGAAGACCTCGAACGAAAACGTTTTTTTATTTTTTAGAATGTCTTTTATTTTCATAAAAACAAGTTTAGAAAAGATACCCAAGGTCGAGGTAGAAATTTGCCATCGACTTGCTATCTTGCTCGTTGAACGGCGCGCCCCATTCCCCTGAAAGCACAAAGTTGTGATTCATGGCTATTTTTATACCCAGACCAGCACTGAAATGTGGATTATACAAATTTGCGTCAAAGTCGAAAAATTCATCAAATGTTCTGCCACTTTCTGCCAACCACGATTGAGAATCAGATTGTTGCGCATCGAAAGCAGATTTGATTTCTCTTTCGTTTAAATAATATTTTTGGGTGGCGACACCTGCGTCCAAAAACAGATTTGCCCCCAAACTGAAATATTGATTAAACAATTTGAAGTTCCAAAAAACGGTTCGAAATTCGATATTTGCGTAAGCGAAACCAGGCACCCATATTTTATTTCGCAACACGCCCCTCAATGTCGTACCGCCACCGAGACCATAATATCTGTCTTTGTCAACAAACAATCTATTTTCGTAATTTTGAAGGTAATATGGCGCATTCCCAATTATAACATTCTGACCACCAACATGATATGCAAAAACCAAATAATCTCTCACGATAGTGACATAATGCATGAAATTGAAATTCACGACAACGTTGTTATAATCTTTCAACTTTCCAAAAGCCGCATTATAGGTCAGAAACAAGTCGGCGTAGATTCCTTTGGGAGGATTGACGCGACAAGGGCGGCTGTCATAGACTAAGCCACCATGAATAAACGGATGCCAGCCGCCATTTCTTTCCGCCTCGCTGATGATGTTCCACTGCCAATAAAGTTCGATGAGATCAGGGACGGTATCGTATGAATCTTTGAAAAAACCATCTTTCACATGATTTTCTGAAATATTCAGAATCCCCACACCGGCATTCCAATTCCAATTGCCATGAATTTTTCCATTGATATCGAATGAAGTACGGAAAATATTCGTTTTACGCATATAAAACGAACGTGTGATATAATCTGATGACTTTTTCTCTATCCACTTTTTGTTAAAAACACTTTGGTCTCCATTAAAGCCGTAGAAATCACTTATCGGGTCTGTTATATACGACAAATCGATTGCAATTTTATGGTTTTTTATTGCGCAATCGGAGTCATAATATAAACGTAAGGTTCCTGTCTTCTTAGTTGAATAAGTCGCTTTGACATTGTATCTCTGCCGGTAATTCGGATAATCATCACCACTCCCATAATCAAACACATTTGCGAGAACGCCAAACGTAAAACCATTATCTGCGTCGTATGCCAGCGATGGCAAAATTCCAAGATTCCACCCTGACTTGACGAAACGTTTGGTAGTGTCAGCAGCACTATTAGATGATTGGCTATCAATGGACGCAATAGTTTCAGCCATAACATTAGTTACGGCTGAAACTAAAAACATTGTCAATATCGCTAATTTTCTCACTGGGAAATACAAAATAATCACTATTATTCAACAATCACTAATTCGTCGATGATGTTCTGCACTTTGCCGACTTTTTCGAGGCACCAGAGGAGGTAGCGTGCGTCCATGCAGATTGTGCGCTGCACTTTCTGTTCGAACATGATGTCGCCGCTCATCGCCTCCCAGTTGCCGTCGAAGGCGAGGCCGATGAGTTCGCCTTTGCCGTTGATGACGGGGCTGCCCGAGTTGCCGCCGGTTATGTCGTTGGTGGTGATGAAGTTGACGACGAGGTCGCCGTTTTCATCGGCGTAGCGTCCGTAGTCGCGGGCTGCGTAGAGGTCGCGGACGTCCTGCGGGATGTCGAACTCCCAGTTGCCCGGGACGTACTTCGCCATCACGCCGTCCATGGTCGTGTAATAGTTGTAATTCACGGCGTCGGCGCCTTTGTACGGCTCGACGGTGCCGTAGGTGAGTCGCATCGTGAAGTTCGCGTTCGGGTAGAAATTGCGCTCCGGCTGCATCTCCATCAGGCCTTTCATGTACTGGCGTTCACCGGCGTTTCCAGCAAGGGCGGCTTCCATGTAGAGCGGGACGACGACATCGTTGTATTCATTTACGAAGCCCATCGCCAACATATAGATCGGGTCTTTGTCGAGTTTCTTAGGTTTCGCGAGCCATTTCTCGAGGCGTGCCTTGTCGGTGAACACCGATTTCTCAAAGGCCGCCTCGACCCATGCCGTGAAGTCGCCGCCGTTTTTCGCGCCGAGTTTCTCCATCATGTCAGGAACATACTTTGTGATGTCTTTGTAGTAGAGGTTGAGCAACGCCGCCGTGACATCGCGGTCGAGAGGCATGTCGTAGTCTTTGAAGAACTTTTCGGCGCGGTCCTTGAGGCCTTCCGCCAGATTTGCGATTTCTTCCTTTGAGCCTTTTTCATTTATCAACTTGTTGATTTTCATAAATCTGCGTGAGAACGCAACAGCCTCACCGCCGTTCCAGCCGGCTTCATAGAGATAAGTGAACGCCTTTTCGATGTCATCCATGATCTCCCATTTGCGCTGGATGCCATCCCACATATCGCCATATTCAGTCTGACGTGCAGCATCGGCGGCGACCCATTCGTTGAAGGCCTCTTCCTGAGCCAAACGTCTCTCATACACATGGTTACGTTTCAGCTGCTTCACCTGACCGATATAATATTTCCAGTAATTCGACACGCTCGCCTGTTTTGAAGCGTATTTTATGAACACCTCCTGATCGGCATCCATGTGCTTGCGGTATTCGTTGAGTTTTGTGGTGCGGCAGTCGATAGTCGCCGGACCTTCCGACTCAATAATGTTTTTTACCGTGTAAGATGTTGAATATCTGTCGGTTGAACCAGGATAACCCATAATCATCGCATAGTCGCCTTGTTTCACACCTTTTATATTAATAGGCAGAAACCACTTCGACTTCATCGGGATGTTGTCGGGGTTGTATTTTGCTGGTTTGCCGTCCTTGTCGGTGTAAACGCGGAAAATGTTGAAGTCGCCCTTGTGGCGTGGCCATGTCCAGTTGTCGGTGTCGGCGCCGTATTTGCCGATGCCCCAAGGCGGGCAGCACACGAGACGCACATCGCGATAGACATCATATTCAAACATAATATATTGATTTCCAGAGTAGAATGCCACGACTTCCACTTCAACGTCGCGGTCGCCCTTGCGTTCTTTGCAAAGTCTCTCGATGTTTTTGTCTATGACATCGCGTCGTGTCGCCTCATCGGTCACGCCTTCGAGGGCGGCTGTCGTCACATCTTCCACGAAGGCGAGGAACGACACTGTCAGGCCGGGATTCGGCAGTTCCTCTTCCTTGCTCATCGCCCAGAAACCGTCGGTGAGATAGTCATGCTCCACGGACGAATGTTTCTGGATATAGCTGTAGCCGCAATGATGATTGGTGAATACCAAGCCGTCGGGGCTGACCACCACACCTGTGCAGAAACCGCCGAAGCTGAACAGCCGCAAAAAAACATAGAATTGCCGCACAAAATTGAAAACATCGATTTTGAAAGCGGATTGAGTTTTGCAGGCGGTTCTTTGGAAACTTACCACGATATTCTGGCAACATTTACCGCCGACCCCGAAAAGCGCAAAAACGATTTGCTTGCAATGTCTAAACAGACCGACTTGAAGCCGTTTACCACAAATATCCACGGTCTGAAAAGTTCTGCGCGCTACGTTGGTGCAAACGCAGTTTCAGGTCTTGCAGAAAAACTTGAAGAAGCCGGCAACACTGCAAACCGCGCTTTTATAGAAGAAAACCTTGAAAAATGCCTGAATCTTTACAGCGACGCGGTTGAAAGCATTACGAATTATCTTGAAAAAGTTAAGGAAAATCAGGGCGAAACGGCAGCCGTTACCGGCGATTTGGGCTTTTTAAGGCAAAAAATTGAAGTTTTAAAAGACGCTGCGGATAATCTGGACATTATTTTGATTGAAGACACGATGAAAGAGATTTTGCCTTTCAGCTGGCAGGAAAATTTGCAGCAGCATCTGGAACTGATAAAGCAGGCTGCCACGGTTTTTGACTACGACACAATAAGCCGCGAAGTTGCTTCCCTTGAAGCGGCAAGTAACAGCCTTTAGAAAACGGTTTTTGCTTAGTTTTATAGAAATTGCAGGGTATAAAATACGGCAAAACGCTGTATT
>CALBNV010000019.1 GCA_937896895.1 uncultured Bacteroidales bacterium
TTCGCGTCGTAAGGGATTGAAGCCATGAAAGCCGACAGTTCGTCGCGGAGGTCGTCTATGCGGCCTTGCATCAACGCCTTGTTTATCGTCAGTGCGAGGGGCTGCTGGACGTTGGTCATCTTGAAATAATCGTTGGCAAGCAGCGCCACGAAGCCTTTTTTCACCTCCACATTCGGGAAATCCAAGGTGTAGAAATAAGTGCCGCCGACACTCTCATAGCCCTTTATCGTGAGGTAGCCGCTCTGGTAAATCATGGCGAGAGGGTCTTCCACGTCGGCCTTGTAGTCCATGAAGTAACCGCTTTCATACTGGCGGCTCAGAATGTCACGAATGTCGGTCTTGTTGCGGTCAATGAGCCTTACGAGATACGTCGGCGTGCCGGTCGAGAACCAGTAGTCGTTCAGTTCCCTCTTCATCAATGCATTGAGAACGCTGTACGGGTTGAAGATGTCAAGCATCTTTTTGGAGAAATGATAGCCGTCGTAGAACTTCTTCAGTTCGACGTACATCTCATCCTTGGAATATCCGAGTTCCCCGGCCATCGCTTCTATCTCATTGTCAAAATATTCAACGAGTTCGTCCTTCGTGATGCCGCAAAGCGCGTCGAACCCGCTGTCCATGCTGATGTCCTCCGGCTGGTTGAAACCGCTGAACACGCTTACCTGCGAGAACTTGGTGACGCCCGTGAGAAGCACGAAGCGCAGGTGCTCGTCGGTTTCCTTGAAGGTGCTGTATATCTCCTTCAGCGCATCGCGGTTGAGCTGTTCCTGAGGCTCCATGAGCACATCGAGCATAGGCTTGTCGTACTCGTCAACGAGGACCACGACCTTCCGGCCGGTCTTCGCGTGCGCCGCCGCGATGACGTTTGAGAAGCGGATGCCAATTCTTTCACTTTCATTGTTCACACCATAAACACTCTCCCATTTACCAAGGTAATTTCTCATTATTTCATTAACATAACCAGGATCTTTGAAATTACCTTTGGAAAAATCTATCCTGAACACCGGATATTG
>CALBNV010000020.1 GCA_937896895.1 uncultured Bacteroidales bacterium
ACTCCAAACTTAACGAAAAAATAACTCCACTCTCAACTCTCAACACTCCAAACTTTTTTGTATTTTTGCAGCTCGGATGAAATGGTTATCAAATGACATCGCCTCATGGCGATCGTTTGGTGGCCATTTTTTCGTAAATGATTAAAAAACATCACTATGGAGAATGAGACAGTTATTTTTCAGACAAACGACTCCAAGAAAATCGAGGCCGTTTTTGAAGACGGGAACGTCTGGCTCACGCAAGCGCAGATGGGTTTTCTTTATAATGTCAAAGAAAACACCGTCACTTATCACATCAAAGAAATCTATTCAATCGGCGAATTTAAACCGGCGGCAACTACTCGAAAATTTCGAGTAGTTCGGCGTGAAGGAAGCCGAAATGTGAACAGAACTCTTGATTTTTACAATCTCGAGATGATAGTTTCCGTCGGGAACCGGGTGAAATCTTCAAACATTAATCAGTTCAAAATATGGGCCGAAGACGTGATAAAGGCACGCACCTCAAGCCTGATGATCCCCGACAACTCAATCAGAAATCTCATCAAAATAATTAGAAATCAACAGGTTATGCTCGACTCCGACTTGGCGGTTCTTTATGGCATTGAGACGAAACGACTCATTGAACAAGTGACCCGCAACATCGAACGCTTCCCCGAAGACTTCATGTTCCAGCTGACTTGGGAGGAGTGTGAATTTTCAAGGTCGCAAATTGCGACCTTGAACTTGAGGTCGCAAATTGCGACCTCAAGTTTGGAAAACTATGGTGGCAGACGTTATCTTCCTTACGCCTTCACAGAGCAAGGCGTCGCCATGCTGAGCGGCGTCCTTCACTCGCCGACGGCAGTCGAAGCCAACATCAGAATCATGCGGGCGTTCGTCGGGATGAGGCGTTTCATCAATGAGAACGCGAAGTTATTCCAAAGAATTGAGAGCATCGAATACAACCAGTTTGAAATAGTTCAAAGCCAGAAAAAAATTGAAACCCATGTTCAAGAATCCGACCGGAAAATCGAAGAGCTTTTCCAACGCCTTGATGAGGGAAGGACGAATCCGAAAGAAGGAATATTCTTCGACGGACAGATCTTCGACGCTTACGTCTTCGTTTCAAACCTAATCAAAAAAGCACAGAAAGAAATCATCCTCATCGACAATTACGTTGACGAGAGCGTGCTGAACATCCTTTCAAAAAGAAACGAGAATGTAAATGTCACAATTTACACTTCAAATATTTCACACCAATTCAAACTTGACTTGGAAAGATACAACTCACAATATCAACCGATTACAGTTAAAAATTTCAACAAGTCACACGACAGATTCCTGATAATCGACGATGAGATCTATCATCTCGGTGCGTCGCTGAAAGACTTAGGAAAGAAATGGTTCGCGTTCTCGATTTTACACTGCAGCAAAGAATTACTGCTGAATAATATAATATGAAAAAACGCCTTATTTCTCAACAAATTCAAGAACTGAATCTGTCACATATTTCAAATCCTCATCGGTGAATTCGGTGTGGATCGGGAGTGCCACGACGTGGTCGCAGAGATACTCGCAGACCGGGAAGTCGCCCTGTTTGTAGCGCGGGTCGGCGTAGGCCTTCTGCATGTGGAGCGGCACCGGATAGTAAATCGCACTCGCGATGCCCTTCGACTGAAGATGAGCCATGAGGCCGGCGCGGTCAACGTCTTTCAAGACAACGACATACTGATGATACACGTGGTCGGTGAAAGCCGGATGCTTCGGCGTAACGATGTGTTCTGTCTGCGCGAAAGCCTCGTCGTAACATGCCGCGACATACCGGCGGGCGTGGATGTATTCGTCGAGATGTCTCAACTTGATGTCAAGGACAGCGGCCTGGATAGCGTCGAGACGTGAGTTGACGCCGACGTAGTCGTGATAGTAACGTTCTTTCATGCCGTGGTTCACGACGCAGCGCAGCATCTCGGCGAGAGCGTCGTCGTCGGTGAACAGTGCGCCGCCGTCGCCGTAGCAGCCGAGGTTCTTCGACGGGAAGAACGAGGTGCAGCCGACATTTCCTATTGTGCCAGATTTCTTCACGGTGCCGTCTTTGAAAGTGTAATGTGCGCCGATTGCCTGCGCGTTGTCTTCAACGACATACAGATTATGACGTTTCGCGATGTCCATGATGGCGTCCATATTGGCGCATTGTCCAAAGAGATGCACCGGCACGATGGCCTTGGTGCGCGGAGTGATGGCGCGTTCGACGGCTTCAGGGTCGATGCAATACGTGTCAGGCTCGACATCAACGACGACAGGCTTCAGACGCAGGAGCGCTATTATCTCGGCTGTCGCGATGAAAGTGAACGATGTCGTGATCACTTCGTCGCCGGGTTCAAGGCCGAGGCCCATCATGGCAACTTGCAGAGCATCAGTGCCATTTGCGCACGGTATCACGTGTTTCACACCTAAATATTCCTGTAAATCTTCCTGAAATTTCTTCACGAAAGGGCCGCCGATGAAGCCGCCTGTCGAGAGAATCTGCTGTATCGAGGCATCAACTTCTGACTTAATCTTTTTATACTGACCGACAAGGTCAACCATTGGAATCTGTTGCATCTTACAATTATTAATTACGCCACAAAGATAGAAAAAAATATTTTATCAAAACATTTGTTGTTATCAAAAAAAGTTGTAATTTTGCAGCTCGTTTTTAGGTAGATAAAATTGAACAATAAATAAATAAGAGTTATGTCAAGGATTTGTCAGATAACAGGAAAGAAAGTCATCAGTGGAAACAACGTTTCACACTCAAACAAGAAGACTAAGAGAACGTTCAAACCGAACTTGAAGATCAAGAGATTCTATGTCCCGGAGTTGGACGAGTGGGTAGTATTGAAAGTTTCGGCAGCAGGTCTGCGCACCATCGACAAGAAGGGTGTTTACAAGGCGATGTGCGATGCACAGGATGCCGGCAACCTGAACCGCTGGTAATATAATACCTTTAAAAAACCAAGGCCGTCTGTGTTAAGGCGGCTTTTTTTTTAGTTAGAGACAAAATTTATCACGTGCCACATCGTTAAAAGGCTTATGAGGTCGAAGTTGTTAGTCATCATCATGGTCTTGCTGCCGTTTTTTGCCTTCGGGCAGAAAAAGGATGCGGTAATTTTCGGCAAGGTGACGGCAACCGACGGGAAGCCTCTTGAGTTCGTTAACATCGCGGTCATAGGCACGAAATACGGTACATCGACCGACACGCGCGGTGAGTATTCGCTTGAGGTCCCGTCGGGGAAGAAGCTGAACGTCGTGTTCTCGTTTATCGGCTACGAACAGAAGACCGTGACTGTCACGCTGAGAGACGGCGAACGGCACGAGCAAGATGTCACCATGACATCGTCATCGCTGACACTCGATGAGGCTGTGGTTCACGACCAGGCCATCAACTCAAGCAACATCACGCGGCTCTCGGCAAAGGAGAGCGTGTTGCTTCCCACCTCAGGTGCCGGCGGCATCGAGGATTTGGTGAAGACACTTCCTGGCGTCTCTTCGACCAACGAGCTCAGCTCGCAATACAATGTGCGCGGCGGCAACTTCGACGAGAACCTCATCTACGTCAACGGGATAGAGATCTACAAGCCTTTCCTCGTGGGTTCCGGCCAGCAGGAAGGACTCAGCTTCATCAACTCGCGCCTCATCTCGAACATCGAGTTCTCGGCAGGCGGCTTCGCGGCGGAGTACGGCGACAAGATGTCGTCAGTGCTCGACATCACATACAAAAAGCCTGTCATCCCGGCAGGTTCGGTGACGCTCAGCATGCTCGGTGCTGACGTACATGCGGAGGGACGCACGGCACACAACAAGCTCAGCTATCTCGTCGGAGCAAGATACAAAAACACGAAATACATCCTCGGCAACATGGAGACAAAAGGTGTCTATCAGCCAAACTTCATTGACGTACAAGGACTTCTAACATATAATGTGACACCTAAACTTGAAATATCAGCTCTCGGCTATTATTCGAGAAACAGCTACACCATGATTCCGGAGACACGACAGACCGACTTCGGGAACCTCCAAGCGTCATACCGCCTCAAGGTTTATTTCGACGGAAGAGAAGACAGCAGATACAACACGGGCCTCGGTGCGGTGACACTCAACTTCAGCCCGAACGAAGACCTCAACCTCAAGCTCATCGGCTCGATGTATTCATCAGCGGAATCGGAGACCTTCGACGTGCAGGGACAATACTGGATCGGGCAACTCGAGACAACCAGCAACAACGAGCAAGAGAACGAGCAGGATGGCAATGTCGTCACCAACCAAGGTGTAGGCACATACATCGAGCACGCACGTAACTATTTCTACACGCAGGTGGTGAACCTCGACCACAAAGGCGCGTTCAAATACAAAGACAACACGCTGAAGTGGGGCGTACGATACCAGCACCAAGCCATCGACGACAAAGTCAGGGAATGGGACATGGTGGATTCGACAGGTTACACCCTTCCCCACCCCACCGACTCCATCCTCAATCCGTCGAACCCGATGCAGACGCCACTTGAGTTGAAGAACGTGGCAAAATGTCATAACATTTTATATGTCAATAACATAGATGCATACGTTCAAAATTCGTGGCAACTTGAAAGCAAGAACGAAGACGTGTATGTACTGACCGCCGGACTGCGTGCCAACTATTGGGGGTACAACGGGAAAGTCAACGTCAGCCCCCGCGTCGGGGTGGCACTGAAACCGCATTGGAACAGCAACATGATTTTCCGGCTGTCGGGCGGCGTGTATGTCCAGCAGCCGTTCTACCGCGAGATACGCATGTTCGACGGCTCGCTCGTTGACAAAGACATCGCCTCGGTTCAGAAGTCATATCAGGTCGTCTTGGGCCATGAATACAACTTCATGGCGTGGAATCGTCCGTTTGTCCTGACGACTGAGTTGTATTACAAATATCTTAAAGACATTGTTCCGTATGAAGTTGACAACATCAGGATAAGGTATTACGCCGACCAGAAAGCGACTGGCTACGCCACCGGTATCGACTTGAAAATCAACGGTGAGTTTGTCAAGGGCATTGAAAGCTGGGCGTCATTATCGTTGATGAAGACGGCGGAAAACATCAAGTATTACGTCGCGCCTGACGGCAGCATCCTGTCGCAGACCGACATCCACAACGGAGCCGACTACGACCACGACACCATCATCAGCGGCATTCCGCGCCCGTCGGACCAGCGTTTCAACGTGGCGATATTCTTCCAAGATTACATCCCGTTCATCCCGTCGTTCAAGGTCAACCTGAAGCTCATCTTCGGCGGCGGGCTTCCTTTCGGGGCACCGGAGACCGAGCGTTACCAGCAGAAAATGCGGATGCCAACCTACCGCCGCGTTGACATCGGCTTCAGCAAGCAACTCATCGGCGAGAACACCAAGTTCAAGAACCCCAGAAACCCGTTGAGAAACATCCAGAACTGCTGGCTCAGCCTTGAGGTCTTCAACCTGCTCGGCGTGAACAACGTCAGCTCGTACATGTGGGTCACTGACGTTTACAACATACAGTATGCCGTACCTAACTATCTGACCGGCAGACAGTTGAACCTAAAACTGATTCTTGAGTTTTGATTGAAATTTCGCAGTTTGAAAATCATGGAAAAGGAGAAACTTTGGAACACGAACTATATAAAGGTGATGGCTACGAACTTCACCTTGTTTTTTGCCTTTTATCTTCTCACGCCGCTGCTGCCGTTATACCTCAGCGAGACATACAACGCGTCGAAAGACATGATAGGTCTCGTGCTTTCCGGTTACACGATGGTCGCGATATTGATACGTCCGTTCAGCGGTTTCCTTGTTGACAGCTTTCCTCGGAAGAAGGTGCTTCTCGTCTGCCTTTTCGTCTGTTTCCTGTTTTTCGGCAGTTACCTCGTAGCCGGCAGCCTCATGCTCTTCGCTGTCATCAGGACGTTGCACGGCGGTCCGTTTGGCGCGTGCACTGTCGCCAACTCCACCATGGCCATTGACGTCCTTCCGGCATCGAGGCGCAACGAAGGCATCGGTTTCTACGGCATCAGCAACAACCTCGCGTCGGCCGTCGCGCCGACAGTGGCCATCTTCATATATCATTATGTCAACGACTTCGACGTGCTTTTCTGGCTCGCATTCATCGTGGCAGGCCTCGGCCTCATCAGCGCGGCGACACTCAAGGTGACACCGAAGCCTGTTGAGACAAAAAAACGCAAGCTCTCGCTCGACCGTTTCTTCCTGCTTCGCGGCTGGTTCCTCGCGCTCAACATGTGTTTCTTCGGCTTCTGCTGGGGAGTGTTGAGCAACTACCTCGCCATCTACGGCAAGGAACGTCTCGGCATCACCTCCGGCACCGGCACCTTCTTCATGATACTCTCGGCCGGATTGATATTGTCAAGGCTGTGGGGAAACAAGACCTTACGCGAAGGCAAGCTGACGCACAACGCCATGGAAGGCATCATCTTGTCAACGATAGGTTACATCACTTTCATCGTATGGCCTTCAATGACAGGCTATTACATCACCGCCGCCTTGATAGGGCTAGGCAACGGTCACATCTGGCCGGCGTTCCAAAACATGATCATCGCGGTGGCGAAGCACAACGAACGCGGGACGGCGAACAGCACCATACTGACATCGTGGGACCTCGGCATCGGACTCGGCGTGCTTCTCGGAGGCATCATCGCGGAGTATTTCGGCTACACCACCATCTTCTGCATGATAGCGGCAGTGCACGTAGTCGGATTCGTGTATTTCTTGGTACTTACAAGAAACAAATTCAAAAAGACAAGCAGCGAACTCATTCAACACGAATAACGCGAATTTCATTCACCACGAATTTTACAAATCATTCGAATGGTCTTGAGGTGCGCCAGCAGTTTTGGTATGACTATCACGCTTGCTACTCTTTCAACTTTTCTCTTTTAACAAAAAAAGGTCGCCGTCAAAACTTTTTTGTATCTTTGCAGCTTAAAATCATTTTTCAGAAATGTCTATCTACGAAAGATTTAAAGATAAGAGCCGCAAGAAGATAGCGGTTCTCATCGACCCCGACAAGCCGTCTGACGCGCAGATCCTGTCGATTGTGGCGAAAGCCAACGCCGCCGATGTCGATTTCTTCTTCGTCGGAGGCAGCCTACTCACCACCGACAGTCTCGAACACTGCATCAAAGTCATCAAGGCGAACTCAAGCATTCCCGTCTTGATTTTTCCCGGCAACTCATTGCAGATCAGCAAATACTGCGACGGTTTCCTGCTTCTCTCACTCATCTCCGGAAGAAACTCTGAGATGCTCATCGGGCGGCATGTCATAGCGGCGCCCTACCTGAAGCTGTTCGGCAACGAGATCATCCCGACGGGTTATATGCTCATCGACAGCGGGCGGCCGACGTCGGTGTCATACATGAGCGACACGACGCCGATACCTCACGACAAGGACGACATCGCGATGTGCACCGCCATGGCCGGCGAGATGCTCGGGCTGAAACTCATCTACCTCGAAGGCGGCTCGGGCGCCGTCAACCCCGTGTCCGACAGCATGATCTCCAAGGTGAGGCAGATGATAGACATACCGCTCATCGTGGGCGGAGGCATCAGCACGCCGGAGATGGCAGCCGCGAAAGCACGAGCCGGCGCCGACGTGATATGCGTCGGGACGAGGTTCGAGGAAGAACCGGAACTGCTACAACGGTTCGCCGACGCAGTCCACACCGCCGATTGACCAATTAGCACATCATTAATCAGCTAAACAACTAAAACATCTGCATAATGAAAAGACTTATCCTTACAGCACTCGCGATGATGTTCGTTTTCACATCGTTCGCACAGGAAAAGAAGATGCTCACGGCGGTTGACGCCTCGTACAACAACCGCGACATCTACCCTAAAGGCAAGAGCTACAAATGGCTGGCCGACACCGACAAGTATGTCTTCTCGGAAGACGGCGTCCTCATGGTTCAAGCACCGGGGGCGAAGTCGGCAAACCCGCTGCTCAACATCGACCAGGTCAACGTCATGGCAAAAAACGGCGAATACGAAGAGTTCAAGCGCATCCCCAACATCACCTGGACAGACGAGAACGTCGGGTATTTCTACAAGGCCGAAGGCGAGAGCAGCATCAGCCTCAACTCGTTGAGCCTCACGGCGAAAGCCATGAAACGCATCACCACCATCCCTATTGAGGCCGAGAACCACACCATCACGGAGAAGACCATGCGCGTGGCCTACACCATCGGCAACGACCTCTACGTCGCCGACGGCGACAGACAGCTGCGCCTCACCGACAACCCTGAGCACGTCATCGCAGGACAGTCGGTGCACCGCAACGAGTTCGCCATCGACGGCGGCATCTTCTGGTCGCCCGACGGCAACCGTCTCGCCTACTACTCGATGGACGAGAGCATGGTGACAGACTACCCGCTCGTTGACATCACCTCACGCGTCGCCGAAAACACTCCCATCAAATACCCCATGGCAGGGATGACATCGCACGTCGTGAAACTCCACGTCTATGACATCGCGACAGGCACCGACATCGTCATGAAGACAGGCGAGCCGGCCGACCATTACCTCACCGCCATAACATGGAACAACGACAACCAGCACATCTACATCGGCGAGCTGAACCGCGGACAGAACTCCCTCGACTTCAACGAATACGACGCCTTGACGGGCGAGTTCAACAAGACCATCTTCCACGACGAGGACGAACAATACGTCGAACCTGTCGGGCCGGCGCATTTCCTTCCCGGAAGCACCACGGAGTTCGTCTGGCTCGCACAACGCGACGGCTACTATCACCTCTGGCTTCATAACACCAAGAGCCTCAAGGCAAGACAGCTTGAGAAAGGCGACTATGTCGTGACATCATTCGACGGCTTCGACAATAACGGCAACGTCTATTACACCTCGACGGAGGTCAGCCCGCTGCAACGGCATTTCTATAAGGTGAACCTGAAAAACGGCAAGAAGACACAGGTCACCAAGGAGCACGGAACGCATGAAGTTGCGCCAAGTCCGAGCGGCAAATATTTCCTCGACTTCTACACAAGCACCGACGTGGCGAGGGCCGTTGACCTTCATTACGCCAAGGGCAACTTCACCGAGAAGCTGTACAGAGCCGACGACCCGCTCACGGAATACAACGTCGGCGCCATCGAGCTCGGCGAGCTGAAGGCCGAGGACGGACAGACACTCTACACACGTCTCATCAAGCCTTATAACTTCGACCCGAACAAGAAATACCCTGTCATCGTGTATGTCTATGGCGGCCCTCACGCGCAGATGATCACCGACTCGTGGACGGCCGGCGCGGGCATCGACCTGCTATATTACGCGCAGGAAGGCTTCATCGTCTTCACCCTGGACAACAGAGGCTCCGCCGACCGCGGCGAGGCCTTCGAGCAGGTCATCCACCGCCAGTGCGGACAGTGCGAGATGCGCGACCAGATGGTGGGCGCCGAATACCTGAAGTCGCTCCCTTACGTCGATGCGGAACGTATAGGCAGCGACGGCTGGAGCTACGGCGGCTTCATGTCAACGTCACTGAAAATCAACCACCCTGAGACGTTCAAGGTCAGCGTGGCGGGCGGCCCGGTGCTCGACTGGAAATACTACGAGATCATGTACGGCGAGCGTTACATGGACACGCCGCAGGAGAACCCCGAGGGCTACGAGCTGACGAGCCTCGAGAACAAGACCGACAGGCTCGAAGGCAAGCTCCTCATGATACACTGCACCACCGACCCCGTAGTGATGTGGCAGCACAGCCTCGTCTTCGTCGAGAACTGCATACATAACGGCAAACAGCTCGACTACTTCGTCTATCCCGGCCACGAACACAACGTCCGCGGCATGGACAGGGCGCACATGATCACGAAGATCCTGGAATATTTCAAAGATAACCTTTGATAGTTAAAAGATTAGAGAGTAGAGTTAAAAGAGAGGAAGCGGACTGGAGATTTCAGTCCGCTCTCTTTTTTTGAGTGATTGTAATTCATACGGTTAAAACACCTTAACCCTGATATACTTCTTCGGGTTCTCCTCGATTTTCTTGATCAGGACACTGAGGTTTTCGACTGTCTTGTTGACGTTGATGTAGAGTGAGTCGTCGCTCAGCAGCAGTCCCGCCGAGCCTTCGCCGTTTCTCAGGTTCGTCGTG
Organism: uncultured Bacteroidales bacterium; assembly: GCA_937896895.1. Taxonomy (GTDB): domain Bacteria; phylum Bacteroidota; class Bacteroidia; order Bacteroidales; family F082; genus Limimorpha. The sequence continues at coordinate 10,151 of CALBNV010000020.1, forward strand.
ATGGCATTGAGGTTATCGACCGTCGTTTTCAGCGACTCAACGACTTGATTGTATTTGATTTGCGCCAGCGAGTCGCTCACCGCAGAGAAGTTTCCGGCGATGTTGTCGAGGTTATCGACGATGGCCGGGATTTTGTCTTTCTCCGCGTCGATAACGTTCTGAATGTCGGCAGTGATGTCTTTCAGGTTATTGATGGAAGCCGAGAGGTCGCTGACGCCTGTCTTCACCTCGGCCTGCATCTTGTCGTCGAACACCGAGTTGATGCCAACCACAAGAGTATCAATAGACATTGTCAGCATCTCGATTTTATCTTTGAGCGGCATGAGCTTTGTGGCGAGCATGTCGGTGAGGCCTTCCTCGCTGCCGGAGGCGAGGGTGTCGCCGAGCTGGGCGTCGAGCTTCGAGTCGCCGAGCACGAGTTTTATGGAGTTGGAGCCGAGGAGGTCGTGGGTGATGTACGCCACCGTGTTTTTCGGGATGCGTGCGTCCTTGCTCGCGGTGAACTTCACGATGATGGTGCCATCGTTCTTCGGGTTGAAAAACAACTCTTCCACCTGCCCTACAAGCATCCCGTTGATCAGCACCTTGTTTGCCGGAGCGAGTTCATTAACATCGTGATAGACAGCATAATAATACGGATATTCCTTCAGCATTGACTTGCCTTTCAGGAAATTATACCCCCACACAAACAGCACGATGGCCATCACAAACGACAGCCCGACGATGACAGATTTTCTTTTGTTATCCATAGATCACTTTCTTTTTCCGTTTTCAAATTTCACGACGAAAGCACCTTCATAGCCTTTCGCCACGACTTCTTTTCTGTAGTTTTCCGCTTCCTCCTGTTTCAGGAAACAGCCGGCAGTATATTTGAACACGCCGTTATGTTCGTAATAATCAACGTTTTTCAGGGTTTTATAAGTTGAAGAAGGGTTTTCGACCTTTCTGTTTCGTGTTGTAAACTGCACTTTATAGACAACTCCAACGTTCGGGTCCACTATTTGTTCATCAACTGGTTGAGCTACTGCTTCAGATGCGGCGACGGCTTCTTTTTCGTAATCCGTTTTGTAGGTCTTGAATGCGTTGAAGATAGATGAGGCGAGTTTCTTCTGTCCTTCCTCACTCATCATGAATGCTTCTTCCGTCGGGTTGGAGATGAAGCCGAGTTCGACCAATATTGATGGCATCGCTGTCTTGTAAAGCACCATGAAGCCAGCCTGCTGCACGCCTCTGTCGCCTCTTTTGGCATTTTTAACCAACTCATTCTGAACGAGTTCGGCGAATCGCAGTGACTCTTCTTTATATTCACTCTGGATATAGCTCATCGCGATATACGTCTCGGTGCTGTTCGGGTCGAAGCCGCCATAATGCTCATCGGCGTTTTCCTCGAAGAGTATTGATGCGTTTTCCTTTTTCGCCACGTTGAGGTTCGCCGCGTCGCGGTGCTGTCCCATCACGAAAGTCTCTGCGCCGCAGGTCTTCGGCGCGTTGGCGACAGAGTTGCAATGAATTGAAATGAAGAGGTCGGCGTTGTTGCGGTTGGCGACATTCGCGCGGGCGTAGAGGTCAACGGAAGAGTCCTTCATGCGGGTGTAATAAACCTTGACATCAGGATAGGCTTTCTTGATGTATTCGCCGGTTTTCAGCGCCACTTTCAACGTGATGTCTTTCTCTTTCGACTTCAAGCCCACGGCCCCACAGTCCTTTCCGCCATGACCGGCATCAATAACCACAGTCTTGATTTTCCCCGTTTGTGCTTGAATATCAGGTATTACACGAAAAATACCACACAATATTATAAAAAATAATAATTTATAGCGCATAAAAACGTATCTTTGCAAGCTGAAATATTTCACAAAATTAGACAAAAAAACTTGTATAGGACACATACACATAACATTTTTATTGTTTTTTTCTTCTGCCTTTTGTTCGCCACGATAGAAGGTAGAAGCCAAGATTCTATACAAGATATTGTAAATCAAAGCGATACGACATCATTCTTTACGGTAGTGGCTGACAACGACACCATTGCCGTTGCCGACACCACGACAGCTGTTGAGAAGAAATCGGCGATAGAGTTTCAGATTGACAGGTCGTGCAACGACTCCACGATACAGGATTTCAAGGGGAACAAGATTTATTATTACGGGGAGGCGAAAGTGGTGTATGACGACATCACCATTGAGGCCGACTGCATTGTCTTCGACTTCGAGAAGCACACGGTATATGCGAAAGGGATGCCCGACTCGACGGGCAGGATACAGGGTAGGCCGGTCTTCACCCAGGACAAAAGCAAATATTTCTCCGATGAGATGACATTCAATTTCGACACGAAGAAAGGCATCATCACCAAGGTCTTCACAGAGGAGTCGCAGGGATACATACATGGCAACAAGGTGAAGAAGATGGACGACGGCACCATCAACATCCACACAGGGTCTTTCACGACATGCAACAACCGCGAGCACCCGCATTTCGAGTTCCAGTTCAAGAAGGCGAGGGTGATACCCGACGACAAGATTGTGGCGAAGTGGGCGTACTTCAAGCTTGTGGAGACCCCGATGCCCATTGCAGTGCCTTTCGCATTGATACCCAACTCCAAAGGGCAGCGGTCGGGTGTCCTGATACCCTCGTTCGGCGAGTCGGCGAACCGTGGTTTCTACTTTGAGAACCTCGGTTATTACTGGGCCATCAATGATTACATGGACCTTGAGGTGCTTGGCGACATCTACACACGCGGGAGCTGGGCGGTGAAACCCACATTCAGATACAACAAACGCTATAAATTCAACGGGTCGCTATCGGGAAGCTACGCCATCAACAAAATCGGCACCGAAGGCTCCGCCGACTACTCGAAGAGCACCGACTTCAAGATCAGATGGTTGCACAAACAAGACCCCAAGGCGAGACCCAAGTCATCATTCTCAGCCGACGTCTATATCGTTAGTTCCAACTACAACAAATACAACGCCATCTCGACCAACGAGCAGTTGAGCAACACATTCCAGTCAAGTGTCGCCTATCAGACGTCGTTCGGCAACGACATGTTCCACTTCACCGCCAACGCGAGTCACAGCCAGAACACGCTGACGCACATCATGACGATGACACTGCCTGAGATGGCATTGACGGTGAACCGCATCAACCCGTTCAAGAGACTCGGCAAGGCCGGAAAGAAACACTGGTATCAGGACATTAACATCAGCTATTCCATGAACGCCAAAAACACCATCAGCCTGCCCGACTCCATCATGTTCAAGAACAACTGGTACAGGAAGATGCAGAACGGAATACAACACCGCGCACCCATCAACATCCCGATAAAACTGTTCAAATACCTGTCATGGACGACGTCCGTCAACCTCACCGACAGGATGTATTTCCAGCGCATCAACAGAGACTGGGTGACCGACACCACGCTCTCGGGCGGCGGGAAGACAGTCACCGACACCATCTACGGCTTCAACAACTCGTTCTCTTTCGACGTGTCGAGCAGCTTTAGCACCAAGATCTACGGCATGCTGAAGTTCCGCCGCGGACCCATCAGGGCCGTCAGACATGTCCTCACCCCGTCGGTCGGCTTCAGCTACACCCCCGACTTCAGCACCGACTTCTGGAACAACTACGGACGTTACATCGACGGAAGTTATATCGAGAAAGTCTATAGCTATTACGAAGGAAGCATATATGGCTCACCGCCGTCGGCGACATCAGGACGCATCAACTTCAGCTTGGGCAACAACCTGGAAATCAAGGTGCCGTCAAGAAAAGACACCGTCACGGGAATGAAGAAGATAGCACTCCTCGAGAGCTTCTCCATCTCAGGCAGCTACGACCTGGCCAAAGACTCGCTGAACTTCTCCATGCTGTCGGTGAGCGGCCGGACGACACTGTTCAAGACCGTCTCACTACAGTTCTCCGGGAGCTGGGACCCCTACGCACTCAACGCCGAAGGCACACGTAACATCAACAAATTCGAATGGGACGTCAACCGCCGTCTATTCAGGAAGAAAAGCACCAACTGGAACCTGAGCGCAAGCTACTCGCTGAACAGTGACACCTTTAAGAAAAAAGACGGCAAGAAAAATAACGACAAGCCCAAAGAGTCACCCAATGCGTCGGAACAGGAAATGGTTGACATCGTCAACAACCCTGACGGCTACGTCGATTGGTCAACGCAATGGTCGCTGTCGCTCAGCTATAACCTCAGCATCACCAACACGCCGACATACATCAACTATGTGACGAAGGACTTCCGAAAAACGGTGCAGACCCTGAGTCTGCGAGGCGACATCAACCTCTCGCCCAAATGGAAGTTCTCGGCCCAGACGGGCTACGACTTCGAGCAAAAGAAACTGTCATACACCTCTCTGACAATCTACCGTGACCTCCACTGCTGGGAGATGCGATTCAACGTCATCCCGTACGGGACATACAAATCGTGGAACTTCCAGATCAACGTGAAAGCATCGGCGTTGCAGGATCTGAAATTGACGAAGAAGAAGGATTACAGAGATAACTATTAGGTGATTAGGGATTAGAGGTTAGGGATTAGGAAAAGAAACTATAAAATATTAACGGCGAACCGTGCAGCGGTTCCAAATCCATAGAAATGTCAAACATTAAAACATAAAAAAATGAAAAAAGCTATTGCAACAAAGAACGCCCCAGGGGCAATCGGGCCGTACAGTCAGGCCATCGCAGCTAACGGAATGTTGTTCATCTCAGGCCAGCTCCCAATCGACCCGGCCACAGGCGCATTCCCGGAAGGCGGAATCACGGAACAGACCGAACAATGCATGAAGAACCTCCAAGCCATCCTCACCGAGGCAGGCTGCACCTTCGACAATGTCGTCAAATCGACATGCCTCCTCAGCGACATGGCAAACTTCGGCGCCATGAACGCCGTCTATGGCAAGTATTTCTCCGGCGACTGCCCGGCACGCGCCGCTTTCGCCGTCAAACAACTCCCTAAAGACGCCCTCATCGAAATCGAGATGATCGCGGCATTGTAAAATTAGTAATTATAAATCTAACAACTTATTGAATATGAGAAAGTTATCACTATTATTACTGATGCTGCTTGCAGTCGTCGCGACGTTTTCTTCCTGCAAGAAAGACAACGAAAAAAAGGACAACAAAGAAATAGACAAAAGTTTGATTGTCGGAAGATGGCAGTCAACGAGCGGAAACTATTTCGAGGTTTACAACTCAAACGGGACCGGTAAGATGTGGAACGAAGACGATGATGTCACCGAAGACGAAGCCGACACCTTCAATTGGGAGTTCGATGGCAACAATAACACAAAATTCACCCAGACCATCCACTTCCACTCCGGCGCGGCAGACCTCCCGCAGTATTGCAACATCGTGACACTCAATGAGTCGTCATTTGTTTACAACAACAGTGGCTGGCGGCGTACAGAAAATCTGAAACGCATTAATTAACAACATGATACGAGGAAGAGACGGTGTCAGAGCCGTCTCTTTACAACATCTAAATGAATGACAAAATGAAAAAACCTCTGAAAATATCACTTATCAGCCTTGGATCACTGCTTGGCTTGATTATCATTATTTTAGCCATCGTTTTCGGCATCGTACTGACACCGAAACGCGCGACGGCTCTCGTGAACAAATATGCGAAAGAGTTCATCACCTGCGACTATGAAATCGGCAAGGTTGACATCACTCTGTTCAAGACATTCCCCGATGTCGGAGTGGAAATCGAAAACCTTACGCTCATCAACAAAGTTGAAGGCTGCCCCAACGACACGCTCGCAGCTGTCGGTGACTGCGTCATATCACTGAATGTCAGAGAGTTACTTCACAACAACAACATCGTTGTCAATACGGCAAGCCTCAGGAAAGGAACTGTCAACGCTTTCTTCGACAAAGACGGCAACAACAATTTCGACATTTTCGTGAGTTCGGACACCGAAGAAAAACCTGAAGAAGAAACTGACAAAACCAACGATTCCGCTTCATATATCATTGACTTGAAATCGTTGATTCTCAACAATATAAACCTCTCATACACCGACTTGGCGTCAAACACCGAGGCGGTTTGCAAGGGCTTTGATCTCAACCTCAAAGGAAACCTCAACGAAGATAACATAAAAGGCAACATATCACTGAATATCAACAACTTATCAGCAAGCATCGCCGATGACTCCACCTCCATGAACGGTGTCATCGAAGGCTTTGAGATGAGAAGCCAACTCGATTACTCAAGCGAGAACATCGCCGCAACGCCTTCCGTCAGACTCGGAAACACGAGGTTCGAGATGACAGGCAGCACGGCCCTCGCCGCCAGCTTCAGTGACTTCCAACTCACGACAAACTGCGTCATGCGCAACCTCAATGACGCGACACTCGATGCCACATCGCTGAAAATCAACAATATAACAATGAACCTCGACGGCGAGAAATATCTTGACAGCATCAATATCGGATTGGAGTCGCTGCCGACACTCAACGTGAATTTGAGCAGAAAAGAATCATCATTTGAAAAAATATCTCTGATTATCAACGATATAATCATCAACCTCGCCGGAAATGTCGCAATGAACGGCGATGACATCAACATGAACCTCAACATCGCGACAAACGACATCGAAGTCGGCAAAACGATGAAGATGGTTCCGGCATCGATTTTCGGAGACGCGCTTGACGGCATCAGCGTTGATGGCAGACTCAAGCTAAACGCCGATGTATCAGGCGTTTACAACGACGAGACAATGCCTTTGGTCGTCGCTGACGTGAATTTCAACGAAGGTTATCTGAATATGCCGAAGACCCTGCCTTACGCCGTCACCGGCATCAACACATCCGTCAAGGCCGATGTGAATCTGAACGACAAAACCGATGTCATGCTTAACTCGTTGAATGCCAAGATGAACAACAGCAAAATCAGTGCGAGCGGCATGGTGAGAGACGTCCTTGGCAAGCAGCGTTGCGATGTCAGGGTCAAAGCCGACGTGAAATCAGACGACATCAAGTCGTTCCTGCCCAACGACATCAAGCTCAAGGCCGGCATCCTGGCAGACGTTGACGTGAGAGGCCGCGTTGACGACTTCATCAACATGAACCTTGACAACACCAAATTCGACGCGGAAATCACGCTCGACGACATGACTGTCAATTGCTTCGACACCATCAACGCGGCATCGAGCCGTCTGAACCTGACCGCCGCGTTCCCGAGACACGCTTCAGAAAGCTTGACAGATGACTTCATTGAATGCAACGTTAACGGCACGGACCTCACCGCCGACATCACCGACATGATGTCCGTCAAGCTCGACAAATTCGCTGTCAGCGGTTTCCTGTCGAACATCCTGAAAGACAGCTCAGATCCTTCCGCTATATGCGAATTTGCATTCAACAATTTGATTTTCAACATGGATGACATTGATTTTGAAGGGAACAACTCCAACGGAAGCGTTGCGATGCTGCGTTCGGCAAACAAGAACAACATCTCGTATGCGATGGTCTTCGGCAGCGATGACATAGCTTTCTCGATGGACGGCCTGTCGTTTGCCACCGAGTCGGTCGCTCTCGACGCGACAGCCGACTACGATGCGACGGCCGGCAACACCCTTGACCAATGGAACCCGAAATTCGACATCGACCTGAGCATGGCCACCGTTGACGCCGATGAGTTCGCGGAGACAATCTTCATTCCTGAGATAAACATGAGATACAACGACGACGGACTGACGATTGAAGACAGCCGTGTTGTCATCGGCAACTCCGACTTCAACCTGAAAGGTATGCTGACGAACCTGAGCAACCATTTCAATAACAACGAGTTGCTGCGCGGCGAGTTTGACTTCACGTCCGACTACACCGACATCACACAGCTCCTCGGTCTTTTCAGCGGGGCGGGAAGCACCGACACCGTCGCGGAACAGACAGCCACTGCCGACACCGTCGTCATGGAAGACGACCCGTTCATCGTGCCACTCGGAACCGACATCATACTGCACACCTTAATTAATAGAGCTACTTTCGACAACATTGACGTCAGAAACGTCGGCGGCAACTTCACCGTGAAAGACGGCAACTTCGTGCTGCAACAGGTCGGCTTCACCACCGACGCCGCCACCATGATGCTCACCGCCATCTACAAGTCACCGCGCAAGAACCACCTCTACGTCGGGTTCGACTTCCACCTCCTTGACATCGACATCGCCGAGATGATAAACCTCGTGCCCGACATCGACACCATCGTCCCGATGCTTAAGTCGTTCGCCGGCAATGCGGAGTTCCACCTCGCCGCGGAAACCAACCTCAAATCAGACTATTCACTGAAATATTCAACCCTGAAGGCAGCCTGCAGCATCGAGGGCAAAGACCTTGTAGTCCTTGACAGTGAGACATTTAACGAGATAAAACGCTATCTGATGTTCAACAAGAACACTTCAAACAAAATCGACTCGCTCGATGTGCAGTTCACACTCTTCAGAAACGAAATCGATGTGTATCCGTTCCTCGTGTCGCTCGACAAATACCAGGTGGCACTCTATGGCCGCCATAACCTTGACATGAGCTACGATTACAACTTCTCGGTCATCAACCCTCCGATACTCAATAAGTTAGGCCTCGAGGTCAAAGGCCCTGACTTCGATGACATGCATTTCAAACTCAGGAGAGGAAAGATAAAGAACATCTATAAACCTGAGAAACGCGACCACGTGGAAGAGAAAATCCTCGAACTGAAGAAGGTGATCTCCGAATCTCTGAAAGAGAACGTGAAAGAAAACTATTAAGCCGCAGATTTTCCTAAAGCATTGAATTACAAATCATCCCGCCGAGTTTTCTTGACGGGATGATTTTCGTTATGCGATGAAACCGGGCTTACGTTTCTCCAGGAACGCCTTCATGCCTTCCTGCCCGTCGTCCGACCCGCGCTCGTTGGCGATGACGACTGATGTCATGTCGAAGATTTCGCTATAGGGGTTGTTGCGTCCGCAGACGCTGCGGATGAGCTGCTTGCAGTCGCGGATGGCGTTCGGCGACGCGCTGAGGTAATGTTCCGTGTAGAAATCGAGCTTGCGGTTCAGCTCTTCCATTGTTCCGACGAAGCTGACGAGATGGTTGTCGAGGGCTTCCTGTGCGGTGAACCTGCGTCCGCTGAGCATGGTGTCGCGGGCGAAGGCCTCGCCGCAGCGTGCTATGACGAAGGGCGAGATCGTCGCCGGCGTGATGCCGAGCTTCACCTCGCTGAATGCGAAGACGGTGTCGGTCTCGGCAAGCGTCACGTCGCAGGCCGCCACGATGCCGTTGCCGCCGCCGATGACGTGGCCATGTACCAGCGCGATCACCGGAGTGCCGCAGAAATATATCGTCTGGAACAGCTTCGAAAGCCTTTTCGCGTCTTCGATGTTCTGGATGTAACCGTTGCCGGCTATGTCTTTCATATAGTTGATGTCGGCGCCGGCGCAGAAGCTCCTGCCGTTGCCGCATATCTCGATGACACGGATGTCATCGCGGCTGTCGAGCCAGCTGATGGCCTCCGTCATCTCCTTTATCATGGCGGCGTTCATCGCGTTGCGCACCTCCGGCCTGTTCAGGGCGATACGCGCCACGTTTTTCTCTATTCCGATTTGTAATGTCGTGAAATCCATGTCTCTAACCTCCTTACATCCTGAAGACTCCGAACTGCTGCGGCGGGAACTTCTGGTTGAGCGACGCCGCGATGCCCAGCGCCAGGATCTTTCTCGTATCGACGGGGTCGATGATGCCGTCGTCCCAGAGGCGTGCGGTGCTGTAGAACGCCGAGCCTTCGTAGTCGTATTTCGCGAGGATCTCTTTCTTCAGCTTCGCGATCTCGTCTTCCGGCACCGGCAAACCTTTGAATTTGTATTGGTCTTCTTTCACCGTCGCGAGTACGTTGGCGGCCTGTTCGCCGCCCATGACGGAGATTTTCGCGTTCGGCCATGAGAAGAGCAGTCGCGGGCTGTAGGCGCGTCCCGCCATGCCGTAGTTGCCCGCGCCGAACGAGCCGCCGAAGATCACGGTGAACTTCGGCACGTTGGCGTTGCTCACCGCGTGCACCATCTTCGCACCGTCTTTCGCGATGCCGCCGCGTTCGTAGTCCTTCCCCACCATGAAGCCGGTGATGTTCTGCAAGAACACGAGCGGGATGTTACGCTGGCAGCAAAGCTCGATGAAATGCGTCGCCTTAAGCGCTGATTCTGAATATAACACGCCGAAGTTGGCGAGAATCCCGACGGGAAACCCCATCAGGTGTGCGAAGCCGCAGACGAGCGTCGTGGCGTATCTTTCCTTGAACTCCTGAAAGCGGCTTCCATCAACGATGCGCATGATCACCTCGCGCGGGTCAACGATCTTGCGGAGGTCAACGGGTGCGATGCCGTACAGCTCGGCGGGGTCGTAGAGCGGCTCCTCGACGGGGAGCATGTCCAACAACTGTTTCTTCGGTTTCTCCAAGGTCTTGAAGATGTTGCGGCAGATCTGCATGGCGTGGCTGTCGTTCTCTGCGAGATGGTCGGCGACGCCCGACACGGCGGTGTGCATCTCCGCGCCGCCGAGTTCTTCGGCTGTGACGACCTCGCCGGTGGCGGCTTTCACCAACGGAGGGCCGCCGAGATATATGGTGCCCTGTCTGCGCACTATTATCGTCTCGTCGCTCATCGCCGGCACGTAAGCGCCGCCGGCGGTGCACATGCCCATCACGATGGCGATCTGCGGGATGCCCATCGCCGACATGCGTGCCTGGTTGTAGAAGAACCGTCCGAAATGCTCCTTGTCGGGGAAGACGGTATCCTGCTCCGGCAGGAACGCGCCGCCGCTGTCAACCATATACACGCACGGCAGATGGTTCTCCATCGCAATCTCCTGTGCGCGGAGGTGTTTCTTCACGGTATATTGCATGTAGGTGCCGCCTTTCACGGTGGCGTCGTTGGCCACGATGATAGCCTCACGCCCCTCGATGGTGCCTATGCCCGTGACGATGCCCGCCGACGGGAAGTCGTTGTTGTACGTGCCGTACGCCGCCATCGGCGAAAGCTCCAGAAACGGCGTGTTCTTGTCGATGAGCAAATCTATGCGCTCACGGGCCAGAAGCTTGTTGCGTTTCTTGTGTTTCTCGACGGCAGCTGCGCCGCCGCCCTGCATGCTCGATGCGAGCGCGTCGCGGTAACGCGCCATCAAATCAGTGAATGCCTTCTTATTTTCCTGATATTCAACACCATGAATATCAATGTGTGTCTTTAACGTCTGCAAATCGAAAAATTTTATTTCGGGCAAAATTAATTAAAAATTCTTTTGGTAAGGCAATAATTTATATTTTTGCACTCTATTTTGAAAGCAATGGGTAAAATCAATCGTTTTCTGTCGAAACTGTTCCTGAACGAGCTGTTCATCATGACAATCGTCATACTGAACGGGATAGTCATCTTCATGCAATGCTACTACACTTCTCAGGATATTTCATTCCAACGTCTCGCGCATCTTGACAGCTTTTTCACGATTTTGTTTGTCATTGAGGCTTTTGTGAAGATTAAGTCATTGACATTCAAGGAATATTGGAACGACAGATGGAACAGATGTGATTTTGTCATAACAGCGATTACGGCATTATCGCTGATACAATATATCTTCCCGAACCAGTTCACGGAGACTATCGGAGTGATAAGTGCCATCAGAACCTTGCGAGTGTTGAAGCTCATCAGGCTGATGAGATTCATACCGAATCTGTCATCGGTCGTCAGCAGCTTGAGGCTTGCTGTCAAGACATCGTGGGTCATCATTTTCGCGTTTATAATCATAATATTCATCATTTCGATAGTGACTTGCACCATTTTCAGAAACATCGCGCCTGAATATTTCGCGAATCCGTTTGATTCGATGTACAACACGTTCAGGATTTTCACTGTCGAGGGCTGGTATGAAATCCCCAACGCCATCACGGGCGGAGAGTCGTCCACTGTCGCCATGACTTTGGTGAGGTTGTATTTCTCTGTGATATTGTTCTTCGGCGGGATAATCGGGATGGGACTCATCACTTCAATCCTTGTCGATGCGATGGCAGCCGACAACAACGACGAGGTGCTGCGGCAGATAAACAGCCTGAAAGATGAAATTGAGAAACTGAGCAGAAAACTCGACGAAAAGACGGAGAAAGATGAATAAGTTCAAGCGTGCTTTGGCGAAATTGTTCTGGAATGACACCTTCATTCTGATAATCGTCATCTTGAATTGTGTCGTCATTTTCCTGCAATGTTACGGCGTGCATTTCAAACATTTGAGCTATTGGGACAATTTTTTCACAATCATCTTCATGATTGAGGTGACTGTAAAGATTAACTCATTGGGGTTCAAGGAATATTGGAAAGACAGATGGAACCGCCGCGATTATGCCATCACTGTGATTTCGGCCTTGTCGTTGGGGCAGTTTTTCTACGAAAGCACATTCGTTGACACCATCGGTTTCATTACTGTCTTGAGGTCGTTGCGTGCGCTGAAGCTCATCAGGATACTGAAGTTCATCCCGAATCTGTCATCTTTCGTGAAGAGCATTCAGCTGGCGGTGAAGACGACTTCCATCATCATGCTGGCGTTTTTCATATTGTTATTCATCGTGTCGATAATAACATGCACGCTTTTCAGGAATGTCGCGCCCGAATATTTCGCCAACCCCATCGATTCCATTTACAACACGTTCAGGATTTTCACCGTCGAAGGCTGGTATGAAATCCCCGACACGATTACCGGCGGGACATCATCCGCAGTCATGACAAACCTCGTAAGGCTTTATTTCTGTGTGATTTTGTTCTTCGGCGGCATCATCGGGATGGGACTCATCACGTCGATGCTCGTAGATGCGATGGCATCCGACAACAACGACGAAGTCTTGAAAAAGATGAAGTCGCTCGAAGAGAAGCTCGACGAGCTGAACAGGAAATTGGAGGAAAAAGGGAAGTGAGGTTCAAAGTGCATTCACAATCAGCACATGCCATTCGCCTGTGTCAGTGCGCTGTATGTATCCTTTCCTTGTCATCAAAGCAAGTTGCTTTTTGACTGCTGAAACATTGATATTCAATTCTTTACTTAATGTTTCCAATGTAATGTTCGGGTGTATCTGAAGCAGACGCAGCAACTTACTGCTGCTCTCGCTGCGGAAAGTGATACGTTGTCCGTCGTACCACCACACGTCGGCGGATGTCTCTTCCACAAAAGCGATATCCGAGGATATTTCCTCAATCACCAGTTTCTCGAAATAAGTAAGAAATTTTGATATGTCTTGCAATGAAGCTTTTGCGCCGAGGGACGGAGACGCGCCGACCATGCTGTCCGTCTGATGCAAAGCCTCGATATATTCATCTTTCTTGCGGCTGCGGACGACAATCATCGGATAGCCGTGCCGGGCGAGAATATAATTCACCATCAGGCGGGCGATGCGTCCGTTGCCATCTTCAAAGGGATGGATGCGGATATAACGGTAGTGAAACAGGGCCGCCAGCTGCACGGGTGTGTATTCGCCAGATTGTTCCGCCTCGTTGTACCAATCGACAAGGTCTGTCATCAGGGCGGGTGTTTCTTCCGGCGAAGCATATTCGAACCTGTCGCCGTAGCGGGTGATGACGGAATTCGGACGTGTTTTGTAGCATCCGGCGTGTATTGTATAACTTGTCTGCACGCCGTCCGGCAGGTTGCGGTAAACCGCATAATCCTCACGCAGCAAGGTCTTGTGCAACTGTCGTATGAAATTCTGTGTGAGCGGAATCTTCCCCATCGCCTCCGCAGTCATCATCTTCATTCCAACATCGCTGGCTTTCATGTCGTTGAAATCTTTCAGGTCGCCCTCACCGCTGACTTTGCCGAACAACAGCAGAATCTCAGTCTGACCGTATGTCAGCGTGTTGCCTTCGATATGGTTGCTGTTATAGTTGTATTCCACAGTAAATCTGCGGTTTAGCAGTTGCTGTTTGCGTTCCGGAATCGGCTGCAGTCTCTCCCATTGGACAAATATTTGCTCCGCTGTCAGTTTTTGTGCCATATTGATTTTTACTAATTATGGTAGCCACAAGCCACCTTTTTTGGCGGCAAAATTACAAATTATTTTGACAAGAACATCACAATTTTGAAAATTCCGCTGGGAAAGGTGGTAAAATATCACCTTTTGAGGTGGCAAAATTATTAAAGTCAAGAAAAATTTACAATGTTTTTAAAATGTCTTCGAGTTTCTCTTTCAGAGGTTTGAGGTCGTTTTGGATTACGAGCCAAGCTTCCTTGTCGCTGATTTGATAATAGTCATGAACCATAACATGCCTCATCCCAATTATATCTTTCCATTCAATCTCTTGGTGTAATTCCCTGAACTCATTGGTTGTTTTATATGCCGCTTCACCAATAATTTCAATGTTTTTGATAGTTGCAAATTTTAAAATTTTATCTGATTGAAACTGCTCAAATGTTTTGTCTTTTGTGAAATCAAGTAAATTATCTATTGATTCCAGCATGTGCATAATTCTACCTTTGTCTCTAACTTGCTCTCTCATATATCAAAATTTTGTCATGTTCTGCACTTTCCAATGCCCATGGTTTAAGACAACCATCTTCAATCAGGTCAACTTCCTTATTTAAAATTTTTTCAAGTGAATTTTTTATCCGGCAATGTCCTAAAAGTGAAATTTGAGCTTTCTCATCAAAAACCACCAAAATGTCAACATCGCTTTCTGGGGTTTCCTCGCCTCTTGCGTAGGAACCGAAGATCCAGGCCTTTTCAATGGGCTGGGTCTTGAAAAACTCCCTGATGGTCTTTAACATCTTCTCGTTCATGCTGAAAATTTTAACGCGCAAAAGTAAACAAAATAAGTCTCCCTGTCAAGCGGCGAGAAGACTTTTTTGCAAATATTTCCGGGTCAGCGCCTCGTGTCGTGAGACTTCCGCCCGTCTCATCAGCTGTCTTTCTCTTTCGTCGAGAGCAGTCCGCAGGCGGCGTCGATGTCCTGGCCCCTCGACGCTCTTATGGTCGCGATGATGCCTTTGTCGTTGAGGCGGTCGCGGAAGCGCACCATGTCGTCCATCGACGGACTGTGCAGCTCCACGCCCGGAACGGCATGGAAGCGGATGAGGTTGACGCGGCAACGCAGGCTGCCGAGCTGGCGTGCAAGCTCGTTGACGTGCCTCTGCGTGTCGTTAAATCCTTTGAACACAATGTATTCGAACGACACCCTGCGCTGACCGCTCCAGTCGTGTTGGCGGATCGCGTGTATGACCTCGCTGACGGCATATTTGTTTTCAACGGGCATCAGCTTCATCCTCTCATCGTGGAACGGGCTGTGCAGGCTGACCGCCAGATTGCATTTCGACTCGCTGATGAAACGTTTCATGTTCGGGATCAGGCCGGATGTTGACACCGTGATGCGTGTCGGGCTCATCGCCATGCCCCACTCCGACGTCATGATGTCGAGCACGCGCATGATGTTGTCGTAGTTGTCCATCGGCTCGCCCATGCCCATGAAGACGTAGTTGGTGAGGTTCTCAAATTCCGGCAGGTTAAGTATCTGATTGATAATGTCTCCGGCGGAGAGGTCGCCTTGGAAGCCCTGCTTCCCGGTCTGACAGAACAGGCAGTTCATCTTGCACCCCACCTGGCACGAGACGCACAGCGTGGCGCGTTCTTTTTCGGGGATATAGGCTGCCTCGATGAAGCCGTTCTCGGCGGGGAAGAGGTATTTCTTCGTGCCGTCGGCCGACTCCTGCACCTTCACGGCGTCGCGGTAGCCTGTCACGTAATTCTCCGAGAGCAGCTGACGGGTCGCCTTCGACAGGTTCGTCATCTCGTCGAACGTCTTGACGCGCTTGATGTAAAGCCAGTCGATGAGTTGTTTGGCGGTGAATTTCGGCAGATTATGTTGAGCCACAATCTCTTGCAGCTCTGAATATGACATTCCAAGTAACGATTTCATGATGCGTTTTATTTGTTGTTATATTGATTCATGGTGAGGTCGGGGCCTTGTGTGGCGAAGCTCTTTACTATCTCTGCGGCGATGTCGAGGCGCGGCTGTATCTCGTCGATCTCGCTCTGTCTCCACTCGCCGATGACGAAGTCGATCTGCCGACCCTTGGCGAAGTCGTTGCCTATGCCGAAGCGCAGGCGGCAGAACTCGTTGCCGCCCAACGACTCGATGATGTTTTTCAGTCCGTTGTGGCCGCCGTCGCTGCCTTTTTTCTTGAGGCGCAGCGTCCCGACCGGCAGCGCGAGGTCATCGCAGACGACGAGGACGTTCTCCATCGGGATCTTCTCCTGTGTCATCCAGTATTTCACCGCCTTGCCGGAAAGGTTCATGTATGTCGTGGGCTTGATCACCACAAGCTGGCGTCCCTTGAACTTCATCTCGGAGACCATCGCCAGACGCCCGGTGGTGAACGTGCCGCCAAGGTCTTTGGCGAGACGGTCGGCGACCATGAAGCCGATGTTATGCCTTGTGTTGGCGTATTCGGCACCGATATTTCCGAGACAAGCGATGAGATATTTCATTTTTAGATGTTTAATATCAATGAGTTACATATTTTCAACATTGACGTTGATTTTCCCGCAAAGGTATAAAAAAATCCCACCGCATGGTACGATGGGATATTAAATTTCGGAATCAGCTTATTTTGCTTCTTCAGCCGGTGCTGCTTCCTCTGTCGTCTCCTCTTCGGCGGCTGCGTTACGCGGAGCGCGGACGTCGATGACGATTGTGTTCTCAGGAACGAGAACCGTAATCTTCTCGAGGTTGAGGTCTTTCACCTTTATTGACTGGTTCATCTGAAGGTTTCTGACATCGATGATGATGTTGTCAGGAAGGTCGTTGACATAGCCGCGGACTTTCAACTTGCTGATGTTCATGTTCATACGGCCACCGCGCATGACACCCGGGCATGTGCCTTCGGTGCGCACCGGGAGTGACACCGTAATCGGGTTGTCTTCGTTGACATCAAGGAAGTCGGCGTGAAGCACCTGATCAGTAACAGGATGATACTGGATGTCCTGAAGGATTGTGTGATAGACCTTGCCGTTGATCTCGAAGTCGATGATGAGAGTCTCCGGTGTGTAGAGGATCTTCTTGAAACTTCTTGCATCGGTGAAGAATTTCACCTGCTCGATGTTGTTACCGTAAATGACGCACGGGACCTGACCGTTTCTGCGCAATGCCTTAGCATCTTTTTTCCCTACGTTCTCGCGAAGAGAACCGCTCAATGATACTGAATTCATTTTGTTTAGTTTAATTAGTTATTTATTTGATTTTAAAGCCCATAAGGGTTTATTTTGTCTTGTTAAAGAGTTCGCTGAGTGACTCGTAGTTTTCGACGCGTGTGATGACCTCGGCGAGGAGCTCGGCTGTCGAGAGCACGTGTATCTTCTTGCTCGGGTTTACCAGCGGGATGGTGTCGGTCACGACGACCTCGTCGAACACCGAGTTGTCGATTTTCTCCATTGCCTTGCCGGAGAATATCGGGTGTGTGGCGAAGGCGCGGACGCTGCGTGCGCCGTTGTCTTTCAGCAGCTGGCCGGCTCTTGTGATTGTGCCTGCCGTGTCGATGATGTCGTCAACGAGGATGACATCGCGGCCTTCGACGTCGCCGATGAGGAGCATCTTCTCGATCTCGTTCGGTTTGTTGCGCTGCTTGTGGCAGATGCAGAACACCGTCTCGAGCATCTTGGCGTATGATGCGGCGCGGCGTGTGCCGCCTGCGTCGGGTGAAGCGACGATGAGGTTGTCACCGAGGTTGAGGCTCTGGATGTAAGGCACGAAGATCTTCGACGCGAACAGGTTATCGACCGGGATGTCGAAGAATCCCTGGATCTGGTCGGCGTGGATGTCCATGGTGATGACGCGTGTGACGCCCGCCGCCTGAAGGAGGTTGGCCACCAGCTTGGCCGCGATGCTGATGCGCGGACGGTCTTTCCTGTCCTGACGCGCGAACCCGAAGTAAGGGATGACAGCGATGATGCGGCGTGCCGAAGCGCGTTTGGCCGCGTCAATCATCATCAGAAGCTCCATGAGGTTCTCTGTCGGCGGGAATGTTGACTGGATCAAAAACACGTCCCTGCCGCGGAGGTTTTCCTCGAAACTTGGCTGGAACTCGCCGTCGGAGAAAACTGTCACGTTGCATGTTCCTAATGGTTTGCCGTAATATTTGGCGATTTCATCGGCCAAATATCTCGTGGCTCTGCCCGAAAATATTGATACTATTGGCTCTTGCATGTTGTGTTTTGTTTGAATAAATTTTTCGGCTGCAAAATTATGAAAAAAAATGTTGCGTGTAACAAAAAATATACTATTTTTGCAGCCGAAAAAAGTTCATTGAAATTCGGGCCTAGGTGGCGGAATAGGTAGACGCGTCGGTCTCAAAAACCGATGAGGTAAGACTCGTGCCGGTTCGATCCCGGCCCTGGGTACAAAAAAGGAGTTAAGTATTGATTGTTAGATACTTGACTCCTTTTTTTTTTAATTGTATGCAAATACTTTTCACTCTGTTTCCGCCTTTTTCATCCTATTTTCAACGCCTTATTTTACAAATTTTAGTTTTTAATAACGCCTTATTTTACAAAAAATCACTATTCATAACGCCTTATTTTACATGCTTTCGCGAAGCATTCATCAATGAATTGCTTCTTGGTTTTTATTGCTGTCCGATAAAACTTTTTTGGAGTGAAGTTATGTTTTGGTTAAAATGGTTATGGTTAAGAAAAAGGCCCCACTCCGTAAAACGAAGTGAGGCCTTTCATTTGAGTTATCGCGTGGGATGCCGGTTTTCACACCGTACCCTTTTTACTGTACTTTTTGTCCTCTCCCGTTGGAAGAAGGGAACTCCTGCAAGAACTACCGGACGAGGCGAACCGAGAAGCCGTAGTCCCGATTGACGTCGTACACGCTCACGTCGCCCGAACTGAAGTACATGTAGTACGCGTCGTCCTCGCTGACCTCGATGGGAGTGCCCGACCAGTAGTTGCCGTTCGAGCCGGCATCGTACACGTCCGTACCGTAGCGGTAGCCTGCGGCGGGGAGGAAGACAGCGCCGTATGTTTCAAGGTCGGCTGTCGAACTTATGCTGCTCATCACTGTCTCGGGATCCTCCGTGTCGTCAGGAAGGATGACAAGGCCCTTCACTCCGCCGCCTAAGTCTTTCCATGCGCTCTTGGCCTTGGCGCCTGGCCTGCCGTAGGTCTCAGTCTGTGTCCATTGCTCAGGGTCAAAGCCCAAAAGGTAGTTCCACTCGGCTCGGCTCAACGTGCGCCATGTATTCGTGCCGGTCTCACCGTTCACGTGGAAATCCGGGTTCGCGGTTGTCTCCGTGGAGTTCGTGAAGAACACGTCGGACGTTGTAGTGCCGCTTTCACTGTAGCTTGCAGCGTATGCCACCGACTCAGTCGCGCTCCAGTAGAAATGGCTCACGTGGCTTGAAACCCATTCGCCGTCAGACGTCGGTTGTGTTCCCCACTGGTTAGTCTCAAAGTGAAACGCGCTGCCGTCCCAGTACAGGTTGCCCGGTGCGAACTCGACAGTGGTGGTGGCGGAGACGCTGAACTTCGGAGCAGCCGCCTCCAGCGTCACCGCTATCGCGTCCTTCATGCCGTAGAACTTGTTCTCGACTATTCCGTTGGCGAAAGCCATGCTCCCCGTGGCGTCGCCAGTGAAAGCAACGAAAATGCTCGTCTCTCCTGTCGGGATGAGCGTCACAAATCTCTCGCCTGTGGTGCCGTCGCCTTTGTCTATGGCGATGCCGCCGTCGCCGCTGCCGCTGAAGCTGCCGGCAGGGCTGACTGTCAATGTGTTGCTGATGCCCGTGCCGCCCATCGTCACCGAACCCGTGTAGGCCGTCGTGCCGCCGGTGGTGAAGTTGATGTGAGCGATGGCTATCTTGGTGTTCATCTCCACGTAACCTGTAGCCTCGCCTTCAGTCACCGTGACATCGGTTCTGCCGTAGCCTGCATGGTACTTCATCGCGCCTGCAAGGGTGCCGTCCTGTGAGGCGAGCGAGATGCTGACGGCGGCGGTGCCTGTCGGTGTCGTCGCGATGTTGCCTTTGCCGAGGTAGAAGAAGTGGCATGGCGTGTCGCCGTCGCCGATGCCGGTGACATCGCCTGCGAATGTGCCGTTGGCGGTGTTCTCACCGTTCACAAGCTCAAGGCAGCCGAGCCAGCTGCCGTTTTTGCTCACGTAGAGCTTGTCGCCCGCGCTCCATGTTATCGCGCCCGTCTCCGTGTTGATGTCGGTCTTCGCGCCAGAACCGGCCGTTATCGTCATCTTGATTGTGTTTGCCGATGGTGTCACCGGCATCGTCTCCTGCTTCCTGCACTGCGTCATCGTCATCAGCGCAGCCGCCATGATTAATAATGCTTTTCTCATTTTCATTGGATTTTTTAATTTTTTTAACATTTAAATTTTTAAACTTTTGAATCTTTTGACTTTTCAGACGCACG
>CALBNV010000021.1 GCA_937896895.1 uncultured Bacteroidales bacterium
TACTACATTAAAGCTAAGGATTCCCGTGTGGTTGACGTTTTAGTTCTTTTGAAACAATCAGAAGTTCCAGTGAAGAAAAATTCGTGTAATTCGTGGTGATTGATTCGTGTAATTCGTGGTGGTGGGTCACCTCACCACAATCTTCTGTGTCATCACGTCTTTGCCGACAATCCGCACGATATACACACCTTTATTAATATGTGAGATGTCGATGCCGTTTGTGGTGACATTCTCGCTGACAATCACCCTTCCCATCACATCGATGATTTGGACAAAGCCTTCTGCATTGATAATTATTCTATCACCATCCTGATAGGCGAAGCAGATGTCGGCCTCATCATTCTCATCCACAGAATAATGGAACTCGGGGTATGCACATTTAGCATCGGCGAGGCAGAAAGCCTCTGTGTTTTTGTCGCCCCAGATGAACTCCACGAGTTCGGGGAAGTCGATGAACGGATTGCGGTTGTGCTGCAACGTCTCGACGGCGTTGTTACGGTCGAGTTCTTTCTGGCTCACCGTGTCGTTGCGGTGCCATTCCAACAGAAGTTCCAACGCCCATGGCTGTATCGAAGTATTTTTGTTTGCATCGGAGACGAACATATAGTTTGTCTCCCAGTTGATACGTCCCTCGTAGGCGCACACCAAATAAAGGTACATTCTGGCGAAGTCGCCTTTGTAGATGTCGGCTGGCTCCCACACTTTCGCCGCGTCGCCGAAGTTGTCCTGCATCTCGGAAGGCACGCTCCACACACGGCTGCATACATGGTCTTTGCTGACGTAAAGATGTCCGTTGTGATATTTATCCTGCGTAGGCCAGCTCAACGTAAGTCCGTCATTTTCAGACTTTTCGCCAAGCGGATAGTTGTTTTTGGCATTGTTTGCCGCGCCGTCGGCAGGCACAAGATGATGAAGGTCGGTGTAAGCCTCGGCGTTGCCGCTCTCGCCGCCCCACCAGCTGTTGGGCACGCTGTGCTCGCGATTTATGCCGCCCGTCTGCGTATGGTCGTTGTCGGAATGAAACTTCGGGAAATACTTCATCCATGCGTACATGTCATAGACGAGGTCTGTCTTGGTGTAACCGCTCGGAATTGAGTCAACCGGCGCGGTGTCAGTGGTCTTGTAAGCCTCCCACAAACCGTTGTACGACAACTTGATGTGCGGATAAATGATGTCGCGGAGTGCGAGTTCAAGTTCACGCCCGCTCTTCCCGTCGAGAGTGACGGATGTATAATAATCAGGCTGCGGCTGCGCCATGACAACCACATACAACAACATCAAATGACACAACAATATCAGCCTCTTCATTAGAATTGTAAACAGATTTTTAATAAAAAATTTTTACATTTCATCAACGGGCGCAAAAATACAAATTTATTTTTAAAAAAAGAGGCTGTTTGTAAATTTCTTTTAGTAATTTTGCCGCCAATGGAATGGTTTAAGACACAGATGACCGATGGCAGGACAACGGTTTTCGACCCGTTGAGAAGGCAGTATGTCGCGCTCACGCCCGAAGAGCAGGTGCGGCAGAAGATGCTTTTTTATCTCGTGGAAAAAAAGGGAATGCCGTCCGGACTCATCGCGGTCGAGTATTCAATAAAGGTAAACAACCTGCCAAAACGCTGCGACATAGTGATATTCAACAACTTGGGAGAAGCAAAGATGATTGTCGAATGCAAGGCGGAAAGTGTGGCAATAAACGAAAAAGTCTTAGACCAGGCAATAAGGTACTATTCCGGCCTTAAAGTTGATTTCCTAACTCTAACTAACGGAAAATCAATGTTTTGCTATAAGATTGAAGACGGCAGACTTATCCCGCAGAGCGAGTTCCCGGATTTTTAGTCCAGCGGATTTCGCGCAGATTTACTTTGGAATTTTCTCAAAATCATTGACAAAAGGCATCCTATCCCGAAGCCTAATATCATCCCAACCGCCACTCCGCACAGCACGTCACCGGGGAAATGCACGCCCATGTAAATCCGGCTGTATGCCACAAGCGACGCCCACACGAACATCAGCCAACCGATTTTCTTGTAAAACTTCTTCATTATCAATGTAATGAAAGAAGCCAAGGCGAATGTGTTGCAGGCATGTGAAGAGATGAAACCGTACTGTCCGCCGCAATGTCCGTTGGGAAGATACACCAGATCTTGAATCAACGGGTCGTGACAAGGCCTGAAACGATGGAAGACAGGTTTGAAGACGTGAGCCGACAATTGGTCGGAACAGGTTATCAGCACCACGACACCAATGACGACAAGCAACAGCCCGCGCCAGCCTAACTTCTTGAAAACCAGATACAACAACACGATGTAAAACGGAATCCAACCCGTTTCCGATGAGATGAACGTCATCACCGGATCAAGCCAGTCGACGTGTAATCCGTTGAGGAACAAAAACAACTGATGGTCAAGGTCGTTCAACATTATGTTTAAATTAATCTCACTATTTCATTTCAAAAAAACTTCAAACTCCACTCTCCAAACTACTCTTTTAACTTTACTCTCTTAACTCTACTCTCTTAACTCTACTCTCTTAACTCTACTCTCTTAACTTTTACCCCTCTTCAGTAAGGCACAGCCAGATCAAGTCCTTAAGCTCTTTGATACCTTCGCCTGTTGCGGAGCTGATGAAAAGATGCGGCACCTTTTTCGGCAGATGTCTCTTGATGTCTTTTCTCGTTTCATCGTCGATGAGGTCGTTCTTGCTGATGGCGAGGATGCGTTTCTTGTCGAGCAGTTCGGGGTTATATGTCTTCAACTCATTGAGCAGTATGTCGTAAGCCTCTTTCACGTCGGGGCTGTCGGCTGCCACGAGGAACAGAAGTATCGAGTTTCTTTCGATATGGCGCAGGAATCTGATGCCCAAGCCTTTGCCTTCCGAGGCGCCTTCGATTATTCCGGGGATGTCGGCCATGATGAACGACTTGAAGTCGTAATACGGCACGATTCCGAGGTTCGGTGTGAGTGTGGTGAACGGGTAATCGGCTATCTCTGGTTTTGCGGCGGAGACGACCGACAGCAGTGTTGACTTTCCCGCATTAGGGAAGCCGACGAGTCCGACATCAGCGAGAAGTTTCAGCTCGATGATGATCCATTTTTCCTGGTTCGGTTCGCCAGGCTGCGAGAACTTAGGGGCTTGAAATGTGGCTGTCTTGAAGAAAGTGTTGCCTTTTCCGCCACGTCCGCCTTTCATTATGACTACTTCCTGTCCGTCTTCGGTCACCTCGCCAAGCGGTTCGCCTGTCTCTGCGTCGTAGGCCATTGAGCCAAGCGGCACTTCGATTATCGCGTCGTCGCCTTTGGCGCCGGTACGTTGGTTTGCTCCACCCGACTCTCCGTCGCCGGCGAAGAGATGTTTCGTGTAACGGAGATGAAGCAACGTCCAAAGCTGCGCGTTGCCGCGAAGGATGACATCACCACCCTTGCCGCCGTCACCGCCGTCGGGACCGCCCTTCGGGACATATTTGGCACGGTTGAAATGCATCGCGCCATTGCCGCCCTTGCCCGAACGACAGAATATCTTCACATAATCAACAAAATTAGAACTTGCCATAACATTATTTTAGTTTGGGGTTTTGAGAGTTAAGAGTTTAGTTAATCAAACTTAACTCTCAAAACTCCACTCTTAACACTTTTTAAAACTCGTCTTCCTCCGCTTCTTCAGGTTTCACCGCGGCGTTCTGTTCCTCTTCGTACTTATCGCAGTCGAAGTCTAACGCGATGTCAGTCAGAGGCTTCTCGAAATCGCCAGTGCTGATATTCAGTGTCGGGTCGGCATAAACCTTCTGCATATACAAAGCCCAGACTGGCAGTGCCATGTTGGAACCTTGTCCGAGAGATATTGTCCTGAAATGCACCGACCGGTCTTCGGCACCTGTCCACACGCCGGTGACCAAGTCAGGCGTGATTCCCATGAACCAGCCGTCACTCTGGTTTTGCGTGGTGCCGGTCTTGCCCGCGATAGGATACGTGAGGTGATACTTCGACCTGAGGCGGATGCCAGTGCCTTCATACACAACGCCTTTCATCAATTCAATCATCTTGTAAGCAGTGACATCGTCCAAGGCTTCTGTCTTCTCGGCGGTGAATGTCTCGATGACATTCCCGTTCTTGTCCTCAATTTTTGTTATGAAAATAGGCTTGACATAAATGCCTTTGTTCGCGAATGTGTTCATCGCGCCGACCATCTCATAGAGCGAGATGTCGCACACGCCGAGGCATATTGAAGGCACCGCCGGTATCTCCGATGTGACGCCCATCCTTCTCGCCATCTGGATGACGGCTTGCGGGCCGAAACGTTTCATCAGATATGCAGAGATGCGGTTGTTCGAGTGAGCCAATGCCCACCTCAGGGTGACCTCCTCACCGAACTTGGCTTTCCCGGAATCCTTTGGCTCCCAGAACTTTCCGTCTGGAGTCTGTATGCTGTAGCTGATATTCGGCACCATGGTGCATGGCGTATATTCGCCTTCCTGCATCGCCAAAGAATAAAGGAACGGCTTGAACGTGGAGCCGACCTGACGTTTCGCCTGCATGACGTGGTCATATTTGAAGAAACGGTAGTCGTTTCCGCCGACGTAAGCCTTCACATGACCTGTCTGCACATCAACCGACATCAATGCCGACTGCAAGAAAAACTTGTAATAATACATTGAGTCCCAGGGCGTTAAGACGGTGTCTATCGGGCCGTCCCATGAGAATACGGTCATCGGGACGGGCTTGTGGAACTCAGCCACAATGGAGTCGTATGGCACTTTGGCGTTTCGCATCACGCGGTAACGCTCGGAACGCTTCATCGAAAGCGTCATCACTTTCTCAACATCTTCCCTGCTGTCAAGAGCAAACGGAGCCATTTTGTCGTTCTTCCAGTGTCTGTAAAAAGCCGGCTGAAGGTCGAGTGAGAGATGTTCTCGGACTGCCTCCTCGGCATACTGCTGCATACGGGAGTCGATGGTGGTGTAGATACGCAGACCGTCGCGGTAGATGTTGTACGGGGTTCCGTCAGGCTTGTAGTGTGTCTTGGCCCAATCTGTCATCTCACCTCGCAGAAACTCGCGGAAGTATGTCGCCTGCCCTGAATTGTGGTCGAGGACACCAAAATGCGAAAGGTCGATGGGCAACTGTGAAATCGAGTCATAGTCGTGTTCCGTGAGGTGATTGTTGTCGCACATGCGTCTCAAGACAAGGTTGCGGCGTTTCAGTGCGTTATTCGGGTTGCGTCGCGGGCTGAACTTCGTAGGTGCGTTGACGACACCGGCCAGCAATGCTGCCTCCTCGACCTTCAAGTCCATCGGCTCCTTGCTGAAAAACGTCTCCGACGCCTTCTTGATGCCGTACGCATTATGTCCGTAAAACACTGTGTTCAAATACATTGCTATGATTTCATCCTTGGAATAGTTATATTCCAACTTTGTTGCCGTGACCCATTCCTGCAGTTTTCTGATGACTAACTGAATGGTGCTGAGGTTCTCACCTCGCGGGAAAAGGTTCTTGGCAAGCTGTTGTGTCAGAGTGCTTCCGCCGCCTTTGTCGCTGTCGCCCGTAGCTACACCGAAAGCCACACGGAACAACGCACGCTTGTCGATGCCCGAATGTTCGTAGAACCTGACATCTTCAATGGAAATCAATGCGTTAACCAAATCTGACGGGAGTTCGTCATAACTTACATTCGAGCGGTTTTCGACGTAATATGTGCCAAGGAGTTTCCCGTCGGCAGAGATTATCTCGGTCGCCAAGTTCGTTTTCGGATTCTCAAGCTCCTCGAATGTCGGCATCGGGCCAAACCATTCATTCACAATGCCATAGAACAAAAAGAATATCCCTGCGGCAAACAACACGAAAAGTGACCAAAGCACTATCAGATAGACTTTCACGCCACCTTTTCTCCCGCCCTTATTCGATGATTTTGATTTCTTTTCAGCCATAACTTATTGTTTTTCAAAACTTACGCCGATGTCAGCGATGCCTTTCAGCACCTCGTCACGCATAGCTTGTTCAATTTCAAAATGATAGTCGCCGCACAACGGGAAACGCAGATTCGGGTTCAATATTATTTTGTCTGACCTCATATTGCCACTGCTTTTGCCGACCCAACGCCCGTCGGGATAAGCCAAGGTGCATTCGATAGTGTCGTGCGTCTGGTTTCCGTTCGGGAAAGTCGTATGCAGGAAAACATAGAGATTGCTGTACCGGTAATTTTCAAAATGCCTGATATTCAATGCGAAAGAATATACCGACAATGTGTCATCGACTGCGACGTCAAAATATGTGAGGTTTTTGTTGTTCCATTCGGCATCAGGGATGACGACGCTTTGGTCGTAAAGCATATCGTTGCTGCACGATGCCAGAACAATCGTGACGAGCAAGCTGAAAATTACCATTAACCTTTTCATTGTCAATATTATTCAAGTTTCGACAGATCAGCGTTCTCGCCGCCTTCGCCGTAGTCTGCGTTATGCTGCTCTTTGATGAAAGCGAAGTCTTCGAGTTGTTCGGGCAGTTCGCCTTTCTTGTTTTTCTCAATGATTTCTTTGACCTTCTCGGCTGGAATCGCCATCATATTGTTCCTGTCGAAAGGATAAGAGTACCACATGAGACCTTTGAAAATATCAATTTTCTGATAGATGCCGTCACCTTTCTTGGTTTTCAGCACGATGCGGTTGTCGGGGAACGCCTTGAGTGCATCGACGTAAGTGTCGTATTCATAGTTGAGGCAGCATTTGAGTTTCCCGCATTGTCCGGCGAGTTTCTGCGGATTTGGTGAAAGCTGCTGAACTCTCGCGACACCAGTTGTAACCGACTGAAAATCAGCGATCCATGAGGCACAGCACAGTTCTCTTCCGCAAGAACCGATGCCACCGAGTTTCGCCGATTCCTGACGGTATCCTATCTGACGCATCTCGACACGCACATGAAACTCCAGTGCGAGCCGTTTGATGAGTTCACGGAAGTCAATACGGCCGTCGGCTGTATAATAGAAAATGGCTTTTGTCCTATCACCTTGATATTCAATATCATTAAGTTTCATATCGAGACGCAGGTCGGAAGCGATTTCGCGGCTGCGATACAATGTGCGTTCTTCCTGACGTACTGCGTCAATAAACTTTTCCACGTCATTGGCACGGGCGCGACGATAGATCTTCTTCAGTTCGGCGACAGGAGTATTGCTTCTCTTGCGTTTGCGCTGATTGTTCACAAGCTCACCGACCATTGAGACGATCCCAATGTCATGACCCATAGCAGTCTCAACTGCAACAAGCTCACCTTCAATGAGTTTCAGTTCAGCTGGATAGCTATAAAAATCTTTTCTGTCATTCTTGAAACGCACTTCCGCCACCAAGAGGTCGCCTTCTTTCTGTTCGGCACCTTCAAAATCCTTGAGCCAGTTGAAGCTGTCGAGCTTGCATTGGGCATGACGGAGGACACTCTTTCCCGGCTCGAAAGATTCCGCTTTGATACGGCAGCCGCGATGGAAATCTGGAGTCAGCTCTTTCTTCATCGGGTCGTGAAGCGGCCATGTAATCTTCAGCTCCTCCTCTTCTTCCTGCTTGTTGACCATCCTGTCTTCCTGATCCTCATCGTGCATATTCATCTTCTGAGGAGCCGTTTTCAGCAATGACTCAACATCGCCAGTGTCTTCAGTACTACTTGTATTTTCTTCATCATCAGCAAGTTCATCATCAGCTTCACTCGCCGTTTCTTTTTCAGATGTTTCTTCTGCAACTTCTGCCGCATCATTCAAAACCTGTTCAACTTCGACAGCCTCATTCTCTTCGACACTTTCAAGTTCGTCACCAACTATCTCATTATCAACAGATTTCCTGTTTTTATTTTTATGATGCCAATTCTTTTTATAGTAAGGCTTTTTCCTACGATTTCCGCCGTTGTTACTATTGTTATTTCCCTCCATAAATTGTAAAATTATATATCAAGGCGCGTTTTGCGCCACGTTACTATTAACTTGCAAAGATACGGATATTTTTTGACATGGCACTTTAAAAAATATTATATTTCAGCCAGAAATTTAGTATGATTTACTTGTATTTTTTGTATTTTTGCGGGCTTAAAATTTAGATTTTTTTAAAAAATGAAAAAGCTTATATTGGTTCGCCACGGCGAAAGTGAATGGAACAAACTGAATCTTTTCACAGGTTGGACAAACGTGGATTTGTCGGAAAACGGAGTTAAAGAAGCACAAGAGGCCGGCAAGGCATTGTTCGAGGCCGGTTACAGACCGGAGATTTGCTTCACATCATATCTGAAAAGAGCCATCAAAACATTGAATAACATCCTCGATGTCATGGATTTAGACTGGCTTCCCGTCAACAAGACATGGCGTCTGAACGAGAAGAGTTATGGCAAGTTACAGGGTTCTAACAAGGTTGAGATGGCCAAGAAATACGGTGATGACATGGTACAGAAATGGCGCCGTTCGTTCGATGTGCAGCCGCCGGCGTTCACGATGGACGACCCGAAAAGCCCGCGTCAGGATCCACGTTACGCAGAGTTGACCGACGAACAAATTCCGCTGACAGAATCGCTAAAAGACTGCATCAACCGTCTGATGCCGTATTATAAAGACGTGATTCTCAATGCTTTCGAAAACCATGACCAAGTGTTGGTAGTAGCTCACGGCAACAGTTTGCGCGGCATCGTGAAAGAACTTCGCGGCATGACAAACGAAGAAATCATCAAATTCAACATTCCGACAGCAACGCCATACGTCTTTGAATTTGACGACAACATGAACCTCCTTGACAGCAAGTTCATCGGCGACCCAGATGTCATTGCAGCAAAAATGCAAAGCGTTGCCAATCAAGGGAAAGCAAAATAATTCTATGGGAAGACGTTGGGTTATACCAGATATTCACGGGTGCTTCCAGACTTTGAAACAGCTTGTTGAGGAAGACATCCAGCTGACCAAAGAGGACTCTTTGTTTTTCCTCGGCGACTACATCGACCGCGGTTCTGACGGGAAATCGGTCATCGACTATATCATGAGCATTCAACACCAAGGTTATAACGTTCGTTATGTCATTGGTAATCATGAAGATTTCTGTCTTAGATCTTACGAACAAGACAAGAAAATGTTCATCTTCAAAGGCAGCGCACAGAAAGAATGGGAAAAATATGGCGGCAAAGCCACGCTGAACAGTTTCGGCGTAAAGAGGCCGCGTGACATCGACGAGAAATACATCGACTGGATGCGCAACGGTGAGTATTTCATCGAACTTGACAAATACATTCTGGTTCACGCAGGCATGAACTTCAACATCCAAAACCCTTTTGACGATGTCTGGTCGATGATGTGGATTAGGGATTTCAAAGTCGATCCAATAAAAACAGGCGGCAAAAAAATCATCCACGGGCACGTTCCCATCGAGTACAGCATGATAGAAACGTTCATAAAATCAGCAAATTATGGTTTTATAGCACTCGACAACGGTGTCTATTACAAAGACAAGAAAGCCGGTTTTGGCAACCTTATTGCACTTGACATTGACAGCCTTGAGCTTATTGCTCAACCGAATATCGACTATTGATGTTAGTTGACATCCATACTCACAACCACAACCTTGATAATCAATGTGTTATCAAGGTTGTATGTTTAAATATGCCGGATTTCGACAAGATTCAAGACATTCATCCAATACCTTATTGCTATTACTCCGCAGCCATTCATCCATGGGATGTTAAATCATTTGATGACAACACTTTAACCTCATTGAAGAAGATTGCAGAAGACAAACGAGTAGTTGCAATCGGGGAGTCAGGTCTCGACAGGGTTTATGTAGATACATTTGAATATCAACGAGTTATATTTCGGAAAATGATTGAACTGTCGGAAAAGATTTACAAGCCGATGATAATACATTCGGTCAGGTCGGATTCCGACATCATTTCCGAAAGGGTGAAATCAAAAGCGAGAATGCCGTGGATTATTCACGGATTCAACGGCTCGCTGCAAACCGCGCAACAACTCGTAAACCACGGGATGTACATTTCGCTCGGCGAAATTCTGTACAGAAACGTGAAGAAAGCCTCTGACTTGTTAAACAGCTTGCCATTTGACAGGATTTTCTTTGAGACTGACACCGCCGAAAGGTCGATAGCTGACGTTTACAAGACAGCGGCGGCTCTCTCCGGCTGTGAAATTGGAGATTTGGAAATAAAGGTTTTTGATAACTTCAAAAGAATATTTTTCGATGGAAAACTGGAAGAATAGAACACAGTTACTCATTGGTAATGAGGGAGTTGAGAAGCTCGCAAACTCTCATGTCTTAGTCGTCGGACTCGGCGGGGTCGGTGCATACGCCGCCGAACAGCTTGCCCGCGCAGGCATCGGTGAAATGACTATCATCGACAGTGACACCGTCAATGAGACGAACAAAAACCGCCAGCTCCTCGCACTCGACAGCACTGTCGGGAAACTGAAGACAGATGTCATGGCGGAAAGGATACGCGACATCAATCCGAACATCAACCTGCACGTCGTCACGCAATATCTTAAAGATCAACCGATTATTGACCTCATGGCCCAGAAATTCGATTTCATCGTTGATGCCATCGATACCTTGGCGCCGAAAGTTTTTCTACTTTACTACGCGGTACAAAATCATCAGAACATAGTGAGCTGCATGGGCGCAGGCGGAAAGTTTCATCCGGAACGCATTGAAATTGTAGATATTGCGAAATCACACGAATGCCGACTCGCGTTCTATATCAGGAAACGCCTGCACCGTCTTGGGATAAGGGAAGGCATCACTGTGGTTTATTCCCCGGAGAAAGTCGCCGACACCGCCTTTATCGTTGAAGATGAGAAAGTTGACAACAAAATCGCGACTGTCGGCACTATCTCGTATATGCCAGCCGTTTTCGGATGTTTCTGCGCATCGTATGTGATAAATCAAATTCTCGGCAAATAACTGATTATCAACCTACAACCAAGAACACGAAGTCATGGCGTTTCTTGACTTCCTTCTCAATGTTAGCAATATAGTGTGTTCTCCTTGGAATTGTGTTTAGGATTTTCTGAGCTTCGTCGTACTCACCCATCTCACGATATAATTCAATGATTTCCAATGTTGAAGCCTCATATTCCTCATCTTCCGGAGTATAACGGCCTTTCAGCAGAACCAACAGAGCCTTCAAGTTTTCAATATATTCCTCGTGATACTTTTTGAAAAGCATTCTGCCTTCAAGGAGTTTCTGTCGATTCTTACGCCAAACATTAAAACTCATCTGCCCTGAAAGGAGATAACTGAGTTTGCCTTGATAATTGTTACGCACCAAATCATTGTACGCCCACCACATCAGACGGCGCAGGTAGAGTTCCTTGTCGCGATCGCCACCAACGACCTCCAAGGCCTTGCGATAGTGTTCTTTGAGTGCTATCTTTCCAGCGTTTTTGCTGAAACGCACCCCGAAAAAACGCCAGTGATTCCAATTATAATAAGGCCCGTCTGGTTTCGCGTAACTGACAATCGGTTCTTCATATTTGTCAACCCAAAACCAATGGCTGCACGCTGGACAGATTATAAACTTCTGAGTCTCAGTGATATACGTATCGTTTAAGATCTTCCCATCGGAAAACAGCACCGATTTATTCACCATCTCCGACCTAACAAGATGACCCTCAAGATGGCAGCCGCAGCTCGGGCATTTTATATAAAACGTGTCAAATCTTAACATATCATCATTTATTTTCTGCCAAAGTCAGCGGGGACTTCACCCCATATTTCCGTTTTCCATTTATAGACGGGCACTCTGAAAGTGTTTTCCGCAAGCCATTTTTCGGCTCTTCTAATCACATCGAAAAGATATGCATTCTTCTGATTTTCAATAAGTTTGGTCTTACATTTACCTTCTTTGACCCATTTTTGTCCGTTCAGCGAATCGGAATAAATCGGAAGACAGAGTTTGTTTTTCTGTTGCCATGCGAGGCAATGGACAATGGCGAGAAACTCTCCGATGTTGTTGGTCCCGTAATCAAATACAGGGCTTTTAAACACTTCCGTGCCGGTTTCGACATATACGCCGCGGTACTCCATTTTGCCCGGATTGCCCGAACATGCTGCATCGACGGCGATGGCATTGGGGATTGGTTTTGGCGTGTCCTCAGGAAGTTTTGACAATCTTTCAGTTGTAGTAAACTCTTTATTATCAACATAATAATCTTCAAAACCTTTTTTAAAGGCATCTTCTGCGCTTTGTCGGTCGGGGAAGCCCTTAAACCTTGCACCATGGAATCCCTCCACCTGAAGCCTGCATTCGTCCCAGCTGGAAAACACGCCGATTTGTCGGCCTTGCCAAACGGTATAAAATTTATTTTTCACGGCGCAAAAGTAATATTTTTTTCAAGGTGGTTGTCGATATTATCGGAATTTAATTTCAAAAAGAAAAAAGCCACTGGTAATCAGTGGCCTTCGTTGGTATCGGGTAAGGGAATCGAACCCTTATTTCGACAGTGAGAGTGTCGTTACCTAACCGTTAGTAGAACCCGACATCGGTCATTTTTTGACGGTGCAAAAGTACAAATAATTTTAATATGCGCAACAAAAAATCTCAAAATTTTTTCAACGCCGCGCAAATCTCGTCGCTGCTCAGTTCGTTCATGCATTTGAAATGTTTCTTCGGGCAGTTCTTATAGCCGAGTTTTGAACATGGACGGCACTTAAGTCCTTTGCATTCAATGATTTTCGAGAACTCCGGGTGCTGCGGGTCGTAAGGTGTCATGCCGAACTCAGGCACCGTGTTGCCCCACGTAGAGACGATGGGCTTGTGCAATGCGGCAGCGATATGCATCATTCCGGTGTCGTTCGTCAAGACGGCTTTAGCCATTTTTATGATTGAAGCCGACTGTTCGAGATTAAGCATCCCGACGGGATTTCCGACGTTCTCACCGACCGCGTCGGCAATCTCTTTGGCACGTGTCATGTCTTCCGAACCGCCGAGAAGTATCACCGGCTCGTCGAGTTTCTCTATGACTTCAATGACTTTCTGTGTCGGAAGTACTTTCGTGTTATAGCTTCCGCCAATGACAACGGCATAGAACCCGTTGCGGAACTCTTCCGGAAGGTCCGGCTCCTGCATCTGGTTCATGTCGCTGATGTAAAACTCCACGCCCTTGCCGTCGTTCTTGATGTCCAACGCCTCAACAGCCTCAAAATACCTGTCAACAATATGGGACTTCGGCAACTTGTTGATTTTGAATACAGTCAAAAGCATCTTCTTGAAATCAAGCTTATGAAAACTGTGATGCTCGCACCTCAAAGCGCGGCAGATCGCCTTCGACCTGTGATTCTTCTGTAAATCAATGACATAATCAAAATTCTCTTTCTTCAATTCTTTGATGGTCTCCCTCAAGGAACCCGAAAACTCGTGGGTCTTATCGACAAAAGGGTTGGCGTGCGTTATGCCCGCGAATTTCTCTTTTATAAGATAATGCAACTCCAAATCGTCATCCATCTGCCATTTCAGACATCTTATTATCGGGGTAGTCAGGACAATGTCGCCTATCGAACTGAATCGTATTATCAGAATTTTCATGTCGTTTTATTTTTCAATTAAACTTGCTTTATATCTGCTTACTCCTTGATAATCAAGTGAAGGGAAGTCTTTCAAGTATTTAAACTCCGCCTCGTTTGATTTGAAATCCAACGGTTTTGGGTCGATTCCTATGTCTCTCGCCCAAATCGCGATGTAACTGTTCATTGAAACAAAATACATTTTAGTGCGGTCAATGGGCTGGCCGTTTTCCAAACAGACTTTCGAATTGACGAAATGATAAACATTGTCGCTGCCAATGTAATATTCAATGGTGTAAGTGATTCCGGAGACATGACAAGGGAAACCATCATTTGTCGCTGCGAGGTTCAGGAATTCCTCTATCTGCTTGCCTGTCATCTTCATCGTGAAAATGCCATTGTCAAACGGATCGAGATTCAAAACATCAATATATCTGAAATTGGTGCTCGTCATGCTGTCTAAACGCACGCCGCCGGGATTCTGTATCGCGATTTCGGTTTTTGCCATATAACGCTGCGCATCGGTCATGAAGGCGCCAAGTTCTTCCTTGTTCGACAACGGAAACTTCGACTGTCCGACAATTCTGTTGAACTCTGGGACGTGGCAAAAACCGTCAACTTTCTTTTTTATGTTTTCATCGACTTTCGTAATTTCCCTTAAATCAATGATTTGTGAATGTTTATTGATAATCTCCCCGCCACAAATCTGTATCTTTGTCAGCGTTGTGAAATTTAAATCCCTCTTCGACTGCGTATATAAGACCCCGCTTGGATATTGTTTCGTCAACAAATGATGCGAGTGTCCACCGATTATGAGGTCAAACTGCGGATAGACGCGAGCGAGAATTGAATCGACCTCGATGCCGCAATGGTCAACGAGCACAAAGATGTCGCAGCTGTCTTTAAGTGACAGATAGTCATTGATTTTCTGTATTGCGTCAACAAACCGCACATCTTTTATGCTGTCGCGATGCGCACTCGGATAGCCATAGTTCGATGTTTCAATCATCCCGAGGAAAATCACACTGACATCCACACCTTTTATGTTTTTCACAGTTTTGAAGTATGGTTTTATCATTCCTGAAATCTCAGGATAACTTGAGAAATCGGCGTTTGCGCAGATGACAGGAAAGTTTGTTTTCTTCACAAAATACTCAAGGCCATTGATGCTTTCGTCAAATTCATGATTGCCTAACTCACTGACAGTGAACCTCAAATCATTCATCAGGGTGACCATCGGCAAGTTTGGATGCGTAGGATTCTTGTCGTTATAAATATTACCAGTCCTGTTGTCACCTGCACTTACAAGCATCAGATCAGGATAGATTTTACGCAGACTATCAACGACATACGCAAATCTCGGCATCTTTTCAATATGGCCGTGCATGTCGTTGATCGAGAGGATTTCCACTTCCAAGGTGTCGATATTCCTTGCCTTGATTCTGTCAAGACATTGATAACCAATAGTATCCAAATTTTCAAAATATTCTATCGTGGCATCGTAAATCAACGGCCCTGTCGTCATCGCTTTAAAGCCTTGTTTTTCAAGAAATTCCATCGGATATTCGCTCAACGCGACTGAATATTTTCTTTCCAAGTCAAGCGGCTTGCCATTTTCAAGAGTCACCGACACATTTGAAAAATGCGGAATCTTATATTCGTCAAAAACATAGTCAATCGAATAGTTCATGCCTGAAACATAAACCGGCCCACGGTCACTTGTCGAAAAATCATTTATGAAACTGACAATTTCCTTACCGCTCATCTCTATGGTTTTCAATCTGTTATCAAAAGGGCTGAAGTCATAGACATCAACAACTCTTATTTTATCACCTTCGTGACTTGTCTTTCTGATGGCACCATAATTATGAAAAGCGAGTTCGGTGTTCATGACCGAACGGTATGAATCGGCGAGCAGACATCCGATTCTGTATCTGTTGTCAAGCGGAGTGGCCGTGTAGCCCAAAAGCCGCGTCAGGAATTTGTTTTTGTAAAATTCATCTACACTTTTTCTGAGTTTTCCGTTTTCCGAAAGTCCGTTTTTCAATGATATACAATCCGCCGTCTTTGAAACAACCTTACCGTCAACGACATTTATTTTCACGACATTAGCGAAATCCAGACACGATCCAGCCTGCGTGCAAAGGATGTTATCTCCTTTATATTCAATATATTTATGATGATAATGGCCACCAATAATCACATCAAATTGCGGACAGTCTTCCGCTATCGGGAAGTCACTTCTTTCACCGCAATGCGAAAGCAGAATGAATACATCACAGCTGTCGGCAAGATATACATAATCTTTGGCGGTTTCGTAAGGGTCAATGAAGCTGATGTTTTGTATATTTTTCCCAATCGCTGACGGATGACCGTTTTTATATGTCTCAATAAGCCCCAAGACACAAATTTTAACATCTTGATTATCAATATAATAATAAGGCTTTATATTCAATTCAGGTTCTTTCGAGAAATCGGCGTTCGCACAAATCATCGGGATTTTCGTTTTTTTCTGAAAATCAACCAACCCGTCAATGCCTTTGTCAAATTCATGGTTGCCGACGGCAGAGAGGTCAAATCCGATTTTTTTCATCAGCTTGAACATGGGATAATTCGGACAATCAGGATAGAAATCGTTGTACGAATTGCCAGTTATATTATCTCCAGCACTGAATATCAACAGATTAGGATATAGTTTTCGCAGACTGTCGGCAACGAATCCGAGACGTGACATCCGCTCAATATGCCCGTGCATATCGTTGACCGAAAGAATGACTATCTCCTTGTTCCCTTTGTTTGATGAAGGCTTGTCGGTCGCGCATGAAACCAACAACAAACTGATAACCAATATGTTAAGTATCTTTTTCATATTATAACCTTATAATCATTAAAAATCTTTTCAACAGCTTCTTCGTATTCATCCAAATGATTGACTTTCTTCACATTACGCCAGACATTCTGCGGGTCGTCGAAGATGTTCATCATGTATTTCCACAACTCTTTCATGCTCCCGATGATTTTCGGACTACCGCCGGCGTGACGAAGCCTCTCAACATAAAGATTGACAACAAAATTATGAAGTCTTAATTGTCTATCTTTTTGATTGTCATTGATTTGTTTTATATCTTCCGCCAGAAACGGATTCGTGAGCAAACCGCGTCCCAACATCGTATGTGTTATATCTGTAGAAATATTTTCTGCAACCGACTTGTATTTTTCGACTGTATAAATATCGCCGTTATAAACCAAAGGCTTGTTAATCAATGGAATAAGCTCCTTGAACTTTTCAAGCGACGCCTCGCCGGTGTACATCTGCTTCCCGATTCGCGGATGAATTATTATCTCGCTGAAAGACAATGTGTTAAACGTTTCAATGAATTTGAAAATCTCGTCAGGACTGTAATAGCCGAGCCGGCATTTTATGCTGAATTTTATTCCGTCAATGTTATTGCAGACTTCCTCAAGCATCGCGGTAGTACGTTGATAATCAGCCATAAGACCACAGCCGCGCGTTTTGTTCGCCACACGCGGGAAAGGACAGCCCATATTCAAGTTAAACTCAGTATAACCCATTGACTTACATTGATTTGCAAATCTGATTATCTCCTCGGCGGTATTACTCAATATTTGAGGCACAACAATTTTAACATCATTGAACCTCGGGTCAATCTCCTCGCCGCGCAGACTTTTTGAGTTGTCTTTTTGTATCCCCGTAAAAAAAGGCGTATATAACTTGTCTATTCCGCCAAAATGTTTCATGAACACATTGCGATAGACCACATCGGTAATCCCTTGAAACGGCGCAAGACTTAACTCATTCATTTTCTTTTGGTTATAACACGAACAAAAGTCATGACAAGCAATAACGCCGTCAAGAAAGCCGACACTTTGTATATATAGTCGCCATAACGGACATAGAAAGTCTGCTTATCGTTGGTTTTCAGCGTGTTACGTATGGCGGTCTGTTCCCAGTACTTTGTTTTTTCGACAATGTCGCCTCTTTGATTTATGAATGCAGAGATGCCTGTGTTCGCCGAGCGAGCGATGCTCCTTCTCGTCTCAATGGCGCGAAGACTCGAAAATTCAAGATGCTGCCTGTGACCAGGCGTGTCGCCCCACCATCCGTCGTTGGTGATGACGAAAAGCATGTCGGCACCTTTCCTGACAAACTCCGTCACATAACCGCCGAATGCTGATTCATAACAAATCAACGTTCCAACTTTATGATTATCAAAGGATAGCACACGAGCCTCAGCATCTTTTTTCAGAGTCCCCGTCGTCCCGCCAAGGTCAACAGCCATATTCGCCAACGGCCTGATGACCCACCACGACGGCATCGCCTCGACGCCAGGTGTCAACTTCGATTTATGATAAAGCTGAATGTCGTCTTTTGTGATGAGAGCCGCTGTATTATAGGCATAGTAATATTCATCGGCGTCATAGAATTTCCGCGCGGCGAAATCGTCCTCCTCCCCTTTTGGAACCAATCCTAAAGCACTGATTCCCACAACATAACACGACTGCGGGAAAGTGTCGATATATCTTCGTAACTCTCTGATTGAATAGAATCTGTCAATGTTTTCAAGCCAGATGTCCTCCTGTATCGCCGACTCGGGACTGACAACAAATCTTGTGTTTTCGGTCATCAAAGGTGCGGCAACCTCAAGATTTCTCTTCAAAATCTGCGGAGGCGTGAGGGTGAACTCCTCCGAATAAGGGTCGAGATTCGGCTGAACCACAACAACCTCAACCTCATTGCCGGTCTCTTTGTAAGAATGATACATTATCTTACTGACAATCAACGGGATGACAATAACAGCCGTTGCCAACGCCGCTGATTTCAGGTGATTCTTGCTTTTGAACAACCATTTATAAATCAATATGTTAGAAGTCAAAACCCAGACCGTGCCTCCGGCAGCACCCGTCCATTCATACCATTGAACCCAGGTGTGATAATGCGAGAAGACATTGCCCAAGTTAAGCCAAGGCCAGTTCAACTGCCAGTTAAGATGCAGGTATTCAAAAGCCAACACAAAGATTATCAACACATAATAACCTTTTTTGTTTTCATATAATTTTGTTTTTACAAGATGAAAAACCCAGAAGACTATGGCCATGAACACACTGTTGAGCAGAATCATCCCGATGGTGCCGGCGGCTGTCGTTTTCCACACCCACCACGTTGTCAATGAGTTCCATGTCAAAAAAGTTACAAATGCGAGCAAGAACATTTTGCCTTTCTCAGGATTTTCCCTGTCACCGATTCTGTCTTGAAGGAGAAGCAGCGGGATGAAAGCCACGAAAGCTAATGGTGCCAGACCACTTGTGGGCCAGGCTGCGGCGATGAGCAAGCCGCTCAATAACGCCAATGACACTTTTGTAATAACTCTCATCTATTTGACCCTCAATAACTTTGTGATTTTAAAACTATTGTCAGTAAAAATAATCGAAGCGTTTCCGTTGCGTTCAATCTGATTGATGCTTTCCTCAAAAAGACCGCAGATTTGTTCAACGTTCCTTATATTAATAAAAGGTGCAAAATTCTTGGTAAAGTTTTTCTCGTCAGTAGGGAGCAGCACGTTATCGGACATATTATTATTGAACAGCAATGAGTTATGGAAAATGTTCAGTCCATATTCGAGAAATTCCTTTTGTTTCTCGCGTCCGAGCGGTTTTATGTCGTTTGCCACGAGGTCGATGAGCTCCGGGACCGCTCCCTTGAAGCAATAGCGCATCCATTTCTGGAATACGTTTGCGTAAAGTTTTTCGTCTTCCTTATCCTTGACGAAATGCTGCGCCAAAAGCCAGTTGCCGTCAGCGAGGGCGGCTGCGTCGTATGCCTCCTGCGTCGAACACGCAAACTTCTGAACAAGAGCGTCTTGCACTTCCGACATCGTTATCTTCGGCACTTTCACCAACATGCAACGCGACCGGATTGTCGTCAACAATTCCTCCTGGTTTTCAGCTATCAAGATGAACAGCGTCTTCTCCGGCGGCTCCTCGATAAGTTTCAGCAACTTATTGGCACACTGCACGTTAAGTTTATCAGCCATCCAGATGATTGCTATCTTATACTCACTTTCGTAAGCCTTGAAACTCAGTTTTCGCAATATCGTGACGGCATCACGGACATTGATGACACCTTGCTTGTTTTCAATGTCAAGCTTGTTGAACCAATCCGACAAGTCAGCATAACACTGACAATCAGCAAGATACTCACGCCACTCGGAGATGAACAAGTCAGATTCCGGATTTTGTTTTACTTCCTTGTTTGTGGCTGTCGGAAACACGAAATGAAGGTCGGGGTGCGTGAGTGACATGAACTTCCTGCACGACGGGCAAACGCCGCAACTGTCTGTCTCTGAACGGTTTGTGCAGTTTATATATTGTGCATAAGCCAAAGCCAAAGGCAGTTTGCCGCTGCCTTCAGGGCCGAGGAAGAGCTGCGCGTGCGACACACGGCTCTCCCTCACGCTCTGTATCAGGCGTCTCTTCAGCTCTTCATGTCCTATGACCTCCGAAAACAACATTATTTCTTTATGAATTTTCTGACGACGATGTCACCTTTGCCGTCAACGATTCTGATGAAATACACACCACCGCTCAGGTCAGCGACATCGACATTCACTTCTGATGCCGCGACCTTCCGGGCACTGACTCTCATTCCGACAGCATTAAAGACTTCAACTGTCTGAATATCATCATATTTCACGGTAATATAATTTGTTGCCGGATTCGGATAAACGTCAACATTTTCATCGTAGGTCACTGATTCGACATCAAGTACGACCGTGTTTCCGGGGAATGAGATGTCGTCAATCCAGCAGGCACCGCCGGAGCAGTCGCCGCTCTTGCTGGTGTCGTAACGCCATTCCATGACATGGTCGCCAGCCTTGACTTCATACTCGGCGTATGTCCAATCGTTGATGTCCGACCATCTGTCAATCACCTCACCGTCAATGTAGAACACAAGAAAGTCTTTGCGTTTTCTTGTCGAAGTCTTGTAATAGAATGAGATTTCACCGTCGGTTGTTGTCTTCATTTCTATGATAAGTGACGAGATTTCATCGTTTGTGATGTCGCCAGACTGCACCGAATATGCGCCTTCATGCTTTGTCTCATCCGTCACGAACCAAGATTTTGCGCCATCGTGCATCCAGTTGAGATGCGAGAAATCGCCCGTCTCAAAGTCTTCAGTAATTGTTCCGACAGTGAACAGGAAATGTTCTTCCGCCGCGTAAAGCCCCGACTTCACCTTGAATTTCAGATCCACGGTTGTGCCGTCATGAATCTCATCAGAGACGTGAATATCAATACTTTGTGAAAACTCATGGTTGGCTGCGATGTCGCCTATCGTGATGTCGTTTTCAGTGTAAGTAATATACGGATTTTCGTCGCATCCGTGCAGAATCGACTCCAAGGCCGCCTTGTGACCGATGTTTTTCCCTGAGACGTTGACCCTCAACACCTCGCCGGCATCAATGTAGCCGTTCATGTTTCCTTCAAGTTCAGTGTATGTTATCTCATTGATTGTCAATGCTGGAGCCAATGCTCTGTAAAGTATGTTGTTCACCCAGACCTCATTGCCGTCGGTGCAAGTGACGACGAAGTCAACGTATTCGCAATCCGGAACATTGTCGGCGATTTTAAATTCAAAGGCTTCATCGATGTTGACGGTGTTTCCGGCTGCCACGGCACCGACTGTCGCTGTCGGATTTATCATTTCGATATATTCCGAATCCGTTGACAATGTGGCTGTTACGTTATTGGCATCAACCATGCCGATGTTTTTGAAATCAACATCCATTGAAATTGTGTTTGAATATCCGAAATCATCGCTCAACGTTATGTCTTCAGAAAGCACGAAAGCCGTGTTGTCGTTGATGCCTAAGATATTGATTGTCTGAGGATAAGCATTCGGACCTGTGACGATGAGCTGCATATCGCCTGCAACATCAAGCGGCTCGAAGAAATTGACTTCCGCCACGCCATTCAGGTCTGTCTGACCAAAAGCGAGAAGTTCGCCGTCGTGGAAAATGCTGCAACGGAAGTTGCTCTGCGCCTCACCAATCTTTCTGACTGTCAGCGTGGTATGTGTAGTACCTTGCGGCAACGCTGCATCATGGCTGATTTCGGGACGGAACGGCTCGTCGAGCCACGGGCAGACCGCCACGTCGCCCATGATGTTCAACGCCCAGAAGCTCCAGATCATGTACGGGTCATAATAATAGCCGGTATTAATAATAGGTGCGACGGTATTTTTCATCTCCACGACAGCCATTCCGATATACGGGATCCTGTCGTTGTAATACGCATCGACAAATTCGCGGTGGAGGTGCGTTGAAGGGCCGTCGCCCCAAGGTGAGTACCAGCCGTAGCGCGAGTTGCCGGTGGCGGCCACAAAACCTGTCGATACCGTGGTCAATTTCTCAAGGATGCACTTATGCGAGAAATCGCCGCAGATGCAGCCGTGTGAGTGGAAAAGTCCGTAGTTGTGTGTGACGCCGTCGAGGTTGTAGAAGCTGTTGTCGGTGATGCCGTTCTCGTACCAGCCCGCCACATAGTCGGTGTTGGCGTGTCCGAAATGATGGACATATTGCCCGCCGAAATCATTGATGGTCTGTTTGAAGATGATGCCGGACCAGCCCGTCGGACCGTCAGCGTAGATTTTATGGAAGTTATAATCCACCGGGATGCCGACAGTGGTGTAGTCGAAATCGCTGCTGCCGCCGATGATACGTTCGAGGTCAGTGCTGGCGTAATAGCCGTCACCGAGATGCTCGCCGCCGAGGATGACATCGCGGAACTCGCCTAAGACAGGAGTGCTCTGATATGTGAATGTCTTGTGCAACAAGTTATTGAGTTGTTCTTCATTGTTGAAACACAAACGCCCGATGCCGATTTCAGGCATATAGTCGCTCTCTCCGATTTCACCCCAGACGCCGTTGTTGTTGGCGTCCCAGTCAACGTCGAAACAGGTGAAATACATATCGGCAGGGATATTGTCTATTTCCTCGTCGAAGACATTAACATACAAGGCACGGAACGGAACGAGTCCGGTGTCACCGCCGAGCATGACCATCATAATACCTTCATTCTCATACTCTTGCTTGATATAATTATACATTTTCTCCTGGTCATCACGACCGCTGTTGCCCGCCAGGATGTCTTCCAACGCCGCAACGCGTGTACGAAGGCCGCGTGCCTCATAGAAGGTGACATATTCGTCGAAATGCGACACCCACTCCGCCGGCGTGATGACGAGAAGCTCATAGCCCGACGCCGAACGTCCGCGTGTGTAATACTGCCCGATGGCCTCAGGGTTCTGCGCCAACCTCTCGACCTTGCCTATTATCTCAGGTGTTGTCCAGAGAAGATTGTTTCTGTCTGACTTTGAAGCAGTTACATTGACTTTGACAGTCGCCGTCTTCGCGTAAGAGACCTTTCCCGTTGCCGGAATATATCTCACCGGAGTGAACGAAACCGTAGCGAATGAGTAACCGTTCATGTATTGCGTCATCACTTTCGACTGGCAGACTTCAGGATACAAACCCTTTGATTCATAAAGGCCTTCGTCAACCACGAAAGGATATTCCTTTTCCGAACCGATCTGGCGCATCTTCTGGTACGGGAAGAGGTTGTATGTCCCGTCAAGCTCCACGAAATCGGAATATTCAACCGTAAAATCCTGAGCCTCAGAGTTTTGCGGAAGCAAAAGCGTGACACTCTGCCACGGAAGCGACGGCTGCCCGACCTTCGCGGTGTTTATCGTTCCATCAAAATAAATCTGGTCGTAACCATTGACAACTCTTGATGCCGGATTGTCAAAATGATAGGTTTTTTCAATGGTCTGGGCAAATGCAAGCACGCTCAAAATCATTGAAAACAACGCTGTTAAAAATATTTTTTTCATTTTTATCACGAAAAATTTATACAAACATGAAATTCTATGGATATGGAACCGCTACGCAATTCTCCCCTATTTACCTAACCACCTAACTACCTAATCACCTAATTAATCCACGCTTCGACCTCTTCGAGCTGCAACGCCGGGACGTCCATCTTGTTTTTCTTCCTGATGCCGTTGAGCTTCTCGCGGAGACCTGCGGGTTTCTGTTCCTTGAGCATCTCGACAGATGTGAAATTCTGTTTTACAAGGACTTCCGCCCAAACCTCAGGAACGCCTATTGCCATGAAGTCTTCTTTTGTCGCGACTTTCTTCACTTTTTCAGGACGCATCTGCGGGAACAGGAGTACTTCCTGAATCTGTGTCTGGCCTGTTAGCAGCATCACGAAGCGGTCGATGCCGATGCCCATGCCCGATGTCGGAGGCATACCGTATTCGAGGGCGCGGAGGAAGTCTTGGTCGATGACCATCGCCTCGTCGTCGCCTCTACCCGCGAGCATCATCTGTTCCTCGAAACGTGCGCGCTGGTCAATGGGGTCGTTAAGCTCGGTGTATGCGTTGGCGACCTCCTTGCCGTTGATCATAAGCTCGAAACGCTCGGTGAGTTCCGGGTTGTCGCGGTGGCGCTTGCAGAGCGGCGACATCTCGACAGGATAGTCGGTGATGAACGTCGGCTGTATGTAATTGCCTTCGCATTTCGCGCCGAAGATCTCGTCGATGAGCTTGCCCTTGCCCATCGAGGGGTCGATTTCTATCTCAAGCTGCTTGCACACTTCGCGGAGCTGCTCCTCGTTCATGCCGTTGATGTCGATGCCGGTGTTCTCCTT
This sequence comes from uncultured Bacteroidales bacterium, assembly GCA_937896895.1. Taxonomy (GTDB): domain Bacteria; phylum Bacteroidota; class Bacteroidia; order Bacteroidales; family F082; genus Limimorpha. The sequence continues at coordinate 24,263 of CALBNV010000021.1, forward strand.
GATGGAGTCAATCATCGAGATGCGTTTGAACGGACGTTTGAAGCTAATCTCATGGTCACCGACCATGACCTTGTCGGTGCCAAGCACGTCCATCGCGCAGCGGTGAATCATCTCTTCGGTATAATCCATCATCCAAAGGTAGTCTTTGTAAGCCACATAGATTTCAAGGCCTGTAAATTCCGGATTATGCGAGCGGTCCATGCCCTCGTTGCGGAAGTTGCGCGAGAACTCATACACGCCGTCGAAGCCGCCCACGATGAGACGTTTCAGGTAAAGCTCGTCGGCGATCCTCAGATACAACGGGATGTCGAGTGCGTTGTGGTGCGTGATGAAAGGACGCGCCGACGCGCCGCCCGGGATTGACTGAAGCACAGGCGTCTCCACCTCAAGATAGCCGCTCTCGTTGAAGAAACGGCGGATGCTGTCGATGGCTCTCGTCCTCTTGATGAAGATGTCCTTGACTTTGTCGTTGACGACGAGGTCAACGTAGCGCATGCGGTAACGGAGTTCCGGGTCGTTGAACTCATCGTATTTCACGCCGTCTTTCTCTTTCACTATCGGCAGCGGGCGCAGCGACTTGCTGAGCACCGTGAGTTCTTTCACATGGATGGAGATCTCGCCCATCTGTGTGCGGAACGCGAAGCCTTTCACGCCGATGAAGTCGCCGATGTCGAGGAGGCGTTTGAAGACGGTGTTGTACATGGTCTTGTCCTCGCCCGGGCAGATCTCGTCACGGTTGAGGTAGAGCTGTATGCGTCCGTGTGCGTCCTGCAACTCGCAGAACGAGGCCGCGCCCATGATGCGGCGGCTCATGATACGTCCGCCGATGCTCACGCTGTCGAATTTCGCGAGGTCGTTGTCGTCAAACTGCTCTTTAATCTGGACTGTGGTGACATTCACGTCGAACGCCGCCTGAGGATAAGGATTGATACCTAATTTATAAAGCTCCTGCAAGGAGTTTCTCCTGATTTGTTCTTGTTCGCTTAACATTTTTACAAAAAATTATTTGGGCGCAAAGATAAGAAAAAAATTGATAGGAAATATCATTTTTAAAACGCCCGGTATATTTTGTATCCGGACAACAAACATATAATTTTTAGATGTTGAAAAATGGAAAACGAAACACTGACATCAAATCATTGTCACATGGTCATAAAAAATATTCAAATTTTACAATTTATGTTTACAACTGGTTTTTTGTAAACATTTTTTCACAAAAAACGGCGGGAATGTAAACAAAAATTTACAATAAAATTTTTCAAAACCCCTTGACAAATAGATGTTTATGTTGTATTTTTGCGACTTGATAAACGGTTGTAAAAAAACAAAAATTTCCATTATGGAAGATGACAAATATTACATCAGGTTTGATTACGCCTTGAAGAAGGTGCTTCGCGACAAGGCTAATTTCGTGGTTTTGGAAGGTTTCCTCACCGTATTGCTCGGCGAAAAGATCAAGATTAAAAGTCTGTTGGAAAGCGAAGGCAACCGTGAGCGTCGTGACGACAAGACGAACAGGGTTGACATTCTGGCGGAAGACACAAACGGCGAGTTGTTTATAATTGAGGTGCAGGCCACCAATGAGTATGGCATGTTCCAACGTATGCTCTTCGCCACATCGAAGGCGGTGACCGATTACATCAAGAGCGGCGAAGAATATGAGAGAGTGAAGAGGATTTATTCCATAAACATTGTGTATTTCGACCTCGGTGTCGGCGATGACATAATATATAAAGGTACGACGGAGTTTTACGGGGTGAACAACGGCGACAAGCTCAATCTGAAGAACTATCAGATTGCGAAATTCAACGTTGACAGCGTGTCAAAACTGTTCCCGATATACTACATAATAAAGGTGGACAATTTCAATAAGGTGGCGGAGACACCGTTGGAAGAATGGGTATCGTATCTCAAGACAGGCGACATCCCCGACACTGCCACCGCGCCGGGCCTCCCAGAGGCAAGAGAGTCGCTTGATGTGTATAAGGAATACTCGCGCAGAGACGCCGACTTCTATTTCAAGGACCTGGTTGAGAACAAGTCAATCAAACGAAACATGGAACTTTCAAAAGATGAAGGTATGTTCTACGGCCGGCAGGAGGGTTTTGCCGTGGGACTTGAAGAAGGAATGCAGAAAGGAATGCAAAAAGGACTTGAAGAAGGAATCAGAAGAGAACGCGAGGAAAGCAAGAAACGTTTCCTGAAACTGATGGAAAACAGCGGTATCAGCCAAGAAATGATTGACGACATGGCCGACAAATTATAAGTCACAGTGAGATACGAAGAGTGGAGTTTTGAGAAACTCCACTCTCAAAACTCCACTCTCGAAACTTCAAGCTATTCCGTTATGTAATAGTTGTTCCTCTTCTCCTCGCCTATCGTCGTCGTAGGGCCGTGACCCGGATACACGATAGTGTCGTCGGGCAGTTTGTATAACACGTTTTTAAGGCTGTTTTCGAGCTGCTCGTAGCTGCCGCCGGGGAAGTCGCTGCGCCCCACGCCGCGACGGAACAGCGTGTCGCCGGTGAGTACGAAACCGTCACTCTCGGCGTAGAAACTCACATGGCCCTTGGCATGACCAGGCGTATATAAGACCTTGAGCTCGTCGGCGCCGATCTTTACAATCTCACCTTCGGCGAGGTCGATGCTCGGATAAATGCACATGTCCTGCGTGAATTTTATCCCGAAGACCTCGGCGTACATCCACACCTTATTATAATACTCCCGCTCGACAGGACACGCCGCCAACGGTATTCCGAATGTCTTTGACAGCACTGTATTCCCCAACACGTGGTCAATGTGAGAATGCGTGCTGAGCAGCATTTTCGGCACCAGTTTCATATCCGAAATATACCCTAAAATCTCATCGTTTTCAGCTGTCGTGTGGTTTCCCGCATCAACAATAATGCATTCGAGGCTTTCGTCGTAAATAATGTATGTGTTTTCACGTAAACTATTGAATACAAATGTTTTAACCTTTAACATATAATTTTTTGTATTAATTTTTTTAATAATTTTCATTAATTTTTCACAAACTTATCAACGTTTTTGTGTTGATAAATATTTTTGATTTTTTTCGTTTTCCGGATGCAAAGATACAAATCTCTTTACTATTTTTACGACCTGATTCTGAATAAAATTTCGGGCAATAAATTTTTTCATAAACGACTAATTATCAAAGAAAATGACGACAAACGTACATCATGAAGATGCGTGTGATTTATTCTCACAACTTGAAAAAAGCGAAAAAAAGAGTTTTGAGGGACAGAATGATAAGACTCACACGGAAAAAATGATTGAATTCCGTAACGGGAACCGCATCTCTGAAGGAGAGTATTTTGTCAGAAAAACAGATGACAATGATATAGAAGTCGTTGATAAAAAAGAAGTTATGGAGAAGAAGGTATATACAAAGTATTCCACGGAAGAGGTAAAGAAAGCCGCCACAGAGTATTTCGGCGGCGACCAGCTCGCCGGCGACGTGTGGACAAACAAATATGCACTGAAAGACAGCGACGGCAACATCTATGAGCGCACGCCTGAAGACATGCACCACCGCATCGCCTCTGAGATAGCGAGGATTGAGAAACGTTACGCCAACCCGTTAAAGGAAGAAGAAATTTTCGAGGTGCTGAAAGACTTCAGGTACATCGTGCCGCAGGGCAGCCCCATGGCCGGCATCGGCAACAACTTCCAGATCTCGTCGCTCTCGAACTGCTTCGTCATCGGGACGAAAGGCTCGTCGGACTCCTACGGCGCCATCATGAAGGTTGACCAGGAACAGGTGCAGCTCATGAAACGCCGCGGCGGCGTCGGACACGACCTCTCGCACATCCGCCCGACAGGCAGCCCCGTCAAGAACTGCGCCCTCACCTCAACAGGCGTCGTGCCTTTCATGGAACGCTACTCCAACTCGACCAAGGAAGTCGCGCAGGACGGACGCCGCGGCGCCCTCATGATGAGCATCAGCATCAAACACCCCGACTCGGAGGCCTTCATCGACGCCAAGATGACACAAGGCAAAATCACCAACGCCAACGTGTCGGTGCGCATCACCGACGACTTCATGCAGGCCGTCGTCGAAAACAAACCGTTCGTGCAACAATACCCCATCGACTCACCCAACCCTTTATATACCAAAGAGATTGACGCGCGCAAGCTGTGGGACAAGATCATCCACAACGCGTGGGCGTCGGCCGAACCGGGTGTCCTCTTCTGGGACACCATCACCCGCGAGTCGATACCTGACTGCTACGCCGACCTCGGATTCAAGACCATAAGCACCAACCCGTGCGGCGAGATACCGCTCTGCGCCTACGACAGCTGCCGACTCCTGGCGATGAACCTCTACAGCTACGTCGAAAACCCGTTCACACCTCAGGCCTCGTTCAACAAAGACCTGTTCAGAAAACATGTCGGCATAGCACAGCGCATGATGGACGACATCATCGACCTCGAAGTGGAAAAGGTCGATGCAATTTTGGACAAGATCTACTCAGACCCTGAGGAGGACGAGGTGAAGTTCACCGAAATCAACCTCTGGAAAAACATAAGGAAGAAATCACTGCAAGGCCGGCGTACCGGCATCGGCATCACCGCGGAAGGCGACATGCTCGCGGCTCTCGGCTACCGCTACGCCACCGACGAGGCCATCGCGTTCTCAACAGAGATACAACAACTCTTGGCACATGAGGCCTACCGCTCATCGGTCAACCTCGCCAAGGAACGCGGCGCTTTCGAGGTATATGACACCAAACGCGAGGAGAACAACCCGTTCATCCAACGCCTCCGCGTCATCGACGAGAACCTCTACCAGGACATGGCGAAATACGGACGCCGTAACATCGCCATGCTCACCATCGCCCCGACAGGCACCGTGAGCATCTGCACCCAGACCACGTCAGGCATCGAACCGGTGTTCATGGTCGCATACAAACGCCGCCGCAAAGTCAACCCGAACGACAAGAACGCAACGGTGACATTCACCGACCCCGACGGCAACGCATTCGAAGAATACAACGTCTTCCACCCGAAGTTCATGACATGGCTCGAAGTCAACGGCTACAACGTCGAAGAGGTGAAGAACTACAGCATCGACAAAATCAATGAGATCGTCGAGAAGTCACCTTACTATAAGTCAACGTCAAACGACATCGACTGGGTGAACAAGGTGAAGATGCAAGGCGCGATGCAGAAATGGGTTGACCACTCAATCAGCGTCACCGTCAACGTGCCGGCCGACACCACCGAGGAACTCGTCAGCCAGATATACGAGACGGCCTGGAGAAGCGGCTGCAAGGGCATGACCATCTACCGCGACGGCTCACGCACAGGCGTTCTCGTGAGTCAGGACAAGAAAGACAAGAAAGAAGAGAAGCACGACACCATCGTCGAAAACCAGGCGCCGACACGCCCGAAAGAAGTGGAATGCGACGTGGTGCGTTTCCAGAACAACTACGAGAAATGGATCGCCTTCGTCGGAAAGATCGACGGCAAACCATACGAGATATTCTCCGGAAAAGCCGACGACTTCTTCATCCCGCCTTTCGTCGAGACAGGCTGGATCATCAAGAACAAAGACGAAGAAGACCATACGCGCTACGATTTCAGATACGCCGACAAGCAGGGCTACAAGGTGAACATGGAAGGCCTCTCGCGCTCGTTCAACAAGGAATACTGGAACTACGCGAAGCTCATCTCCGGCGTGCTGCGCCACGGAATGCCGATACAATACGTCGTGACACTCGTCCAGAACCTGAACGTCGATGAGGACAACATCAATACATGGAAGAACGGCATCGCCCGCGCACTGAAACGCTACATCAAGGACGGGACCAAGGTCGAGAAGGAAAAATGCCCGACATGCGGCTCCGATCTCGTCTATGAAGACGGCTGCAAACACTGCACCAACTGCGGGTACTCCAAGTGCGGAGGCTGATTTTCACCACGAATTGCATGAATTAAACGAATAACGAGGCTGGTGTTATGCGCCAGCCTCTTTTAACTCTCCTCCCTACTCTTTACTCTTTTAACTCCACTCTCCACTCTCAAAACTCCAAACTCAAACTACGCTCCACTCGTCGATGTTCTTCTTCTCGCTTGAAAACCCGACTCCGATTTTAAACAGTTTCCTGCTGTCAGCCGCGTAAGGCTCGGCGTAGCCTTTATCGTCAATCTGCTTCAGGGCTTCGGCTGCCGTGCCGTCAAGTTTAAATTCAAAGATGTAAACGTAGTCGTCCGTCTCAACAATCA
>CALBNV010000022.1 GCA_937896895.1 uncultured Bacteroidales bacterium
CCACATAACACGTGTTCTTCACCATCTTCAGCAACGCATCGCTCGAACGACCAGCCTTCAGTTCCTGCACAAAACGAAGTATGGCAGAGAACACCACCATGGTAGAGATAATGATGATGGTTGTCCAATCCTGTTCGCCAGGTTCTGCCAACACCACATCGAGCACAAACGAGATAAGGATCAATGCCGTCAGCACACCGATAAACGGATTGATGAATGCCGACACGAACAGTTTCATCGGATTAGTTCTTTCCTCATGCACCACGATGTTCTCACCAAACCTACGACGTCGTTTCTCCACATCGTGCTCACTCAACCCACGTCTGTGAGCATAGAGTGCGCTATAAACTTGTTCCAACGACTGGCGAGATGCAAAACGCGCATACTCGCTGTTGTAAACAGCCCTTGTCATAGGGCTCTTCTTGAAATTGAAAAGGTTCTTCATCATTTTCTTCTCTTTTTCAAATGGTTTAACAATCAGTTTCTTGAAATCGGGTGCAAAGGTACGCTCAATAGCTGGAAACTGCCGTTAGAGAATCATTAGAACGGTATTAGAAAATCATTAGAGCAAATTCTAATGAGATTCTAATAACACATCTGGTTCATAATTGACGAAAAATGAGTAACTTTGCACCCGTAATGTGTACAATATTAATCATAGAAGACGATCAGCGACTTGCTTCTTTGCTACAGACGGGCATTGAGGAAGCTGGACATCATGTGCTATTGGCATATGATGCAGAGATGGCTTTACGCTTGTTGAAAAGTGAAAATGAACAGATCAATCTAGTCATCAGCGACATTATCTTGCCGGGGATGAACGGTTTAGAATTATGTAAGTGCATACGTACGGAACAACCTCAGATTCCCATTCTGATGCTTACTGCACTCGGAACCACAGACGACAAACTGGAGGGGTTCGATGCTGGCGCGGATGACTACATGACTAAACCGTTTGACTTTCGCGAATTACTGGCAAGAATTGGCGTATTGTTAAGAAGAGGCAGTTCTACAAAACAACAACCTATGGCTAATAACCTGAAGTATGCAGATATTGTTATCGACCTTGACAAACATGAATGCACACGAGGTGGTGTTGTTATACATCTTACACCAAAAGAGTTCGCTTTGCTCCAATATCTTCTGGAGAATGCGGAACGTGTAGTCAGCCGTTCCGATATTCAGGACAATGTATGGCACACGCATTTTGATACAGGCACAAACTTCATTGACGTCTATATTAACTACCTGCGACGCAAGATAGACAAGGACTTTCCTGTTAAGCTCATACATACAAAGCCTGGCATTGGGTTCATTCTTAGTTCCTTCGATACAACTCAAAACAAGCAAGATGAAGAATAACAGAGTTTTACTCACTCTTAAGTACACTTTCTTCATGTCAGTGGTACTTGTGGCATCACTCATTATTATCTATATAGTGAGCGACAGGGCACGCCATGAGTCTTTTCAAGGCACGCTTCGTTCTGAAGCCATTACCAAGGCTAACCTCTTCCTTGAGAACAAGGTGGATGTGAGTACCATGCAACACATCTACCTAAACAACACACAGTTCATCAACGAAGTGGAGGTAGCCGTTTATACGCCCGATTTCAAAATGCTTTACCATGATGCTGCTGAGCATGATATAGTGAAGGAGACGCGCGAAATGATTCAGCAAATCTGCGAGAAAGGTGAAATGTCGATAGAGGTAGATAAGGGGTATCAAGCTGTGGGGATTCTATATGAAGGCAAGTATGTGGTCACCGCAGCCGCACACGATGGCAATGGCGAGGCAAATATGCACTCGATGCTCGTTCTGCTTATCTGCATCTTCCTTGTCAGCATTCTGCTCATGCTTGCCGTGGGGTATTACCTCGCCAACATCACCATTCGACCGATAGAACATGCGCTGAGTTCGCAGAAAATGTTTGTAAGCAATGTCTCGCACGAACTCCGCACGCCCCTTGCAGCCATTATGGGCGAGCTGGGACTCTCGCTCCAGAAAGAGCGTACGGCCGAGGACTACCAGCGACGTATAGGCAGGGCCCTCGACGACGCCTCCCGGATGTCCGACACCATCATAGGTCTTCTCAACCTGGCCAGAGCCGAATACGACGCCTCGCAGATCAGGATGGAACCCATCCGTGTCGACGAACTCCTGATGGACGTCGCCGGCGAGATGCTTAGGGCAAACACCCAATATCATGTAAATGTCTCCTTCTCCGAGTTGCCCAAGCCCGACGATTCGGTCATGGTATGCGCCAACCGCTATCTCCTAGCCCTTGCCTTCCGCAATCTCATCGAGAACAACTGCAAGTATTCGCCCGACTATACCAGCAATATCTCCATCTTTGCCGACGACCGGCTGAGCATCCGGTTCTCCGACAACGGGCCGGGCATGAGTCCCGAAGAGCAGAAGAATCTCTTCCATCCCTTCTACCGCG
>CALBNV010000023.1 GCA_937896895.1 uncultured Bacteroidales bacterium
TACAAATCAGGTTTTTCTTCAAGAGTTGCATTTCCGTACCAAAACTTTACTGTATTTTTGCGACGTGAGTTTATCCGTTTTTCAAATTACTAATTAAATTTTTTTATCATGGCAAAAATAACAGTAGAAAACACAGAGATTACGATTTTGAAGATTCATGACGGCGATTTTATTTCATTGACAGACATTGCCAGGTCGAAAGATTCGGAAAGATGCGACTATTTAATCCAAAATTGGATGAGGAACAGAAGTACATTGGAATTTCTTGCTTTGTGGGAGAAATTCAACAATGAGGATTTTAAACCCATCGAATTCGATGGGTTTATTTCCGAATGCGGCTCAAACTCTTTTTCCATGACACCGAAACGATGGATTGGAACGACAAATGCAAAAGGCATAATTTCACGTAACGGCAGAAATGGTGGCACGTACGCGCACTGTGACATCGCATTCGAGTTTGCGACTTGGATCAGTTCGGAATTCAAATTCTACCTGATCAGAGAGTTCCAGCGGCTTAAAGCCGATGAGCAGAAACAGCTCGGCTGGAGCGCGAAACGCGAGCTCGCAAAAGTAAACTACCACATCCATACTACCGCAATAAGCCAGAACCTCATCCCGCCACGGCTGAACAAAAGCCAGATCAACTACATCTACGCCTCCGAAGCCGACGTGCTGAACATGGCTCTCTTCGGCAAAACCGCCAGACAATGGCGCGACACCAACCCCGACCTGCAAGGCAACATGCGCGACTATGCCGAGATAAACCAGCTCATCTGCTTGTCGAACCTCGAAAACATCAATTCGGTGCTGATAAACGACGGACTCCCGCAAAACGAACGCCTCGAAAAACTGAACCAAATCGCAATACAGCAGATGAAAATACTTCAAATTAAGTGTTGAGAGTTAAGAGTGGAGTTTTTTACAGTTAAGAGAGCAGAGTGGAGAGTCTTTTCCGTTCTATTCATGGTGAAAAACATCATAATTTTACATTTTTTTACAATTCCGTCGCTTCCATGCCAGAAAGTGACGTAATTGTGTTAAAAACCTTTTACAAATCAGGTTTTTCTTCAAGAGTTGCATTTCCGTACCAAAACTTTACTGTAT
>CALBNV010000024.1 GCA_937896895.1 uncultured Bacteroidales bacterium
AAAAACATCGCGTTATGAAATACCCAATCGGAACCCAGACATTCAGCACCATCATCGAAGAAGGCATGGTGTATGTGGATAAGACAGACCTCGTCTATAACCTCGCGCAGAAACATGTATGCTTCCTGTGCCGCCCGCGCAGGTTCGGGAAATCATTGCTAATATCAACGCTCGAAAGTTATTTCAAAGGTGAGAAAGAACTTTTCAAAGGATTGAAAATCGAGGCTTTGGAGAAGGATTGGACGCAATATCCGGTGTTCAGGATAGACTTCTCACAGGGCAATTTCAAGGAACCCAACTATATTCCCAGCACGATGGGCAATTATCTTGACCAATGGGAGGAGGAATACGGAGTCAGCAAAAAATATGAAGAGGTGGGCATCCGTTTCTCAAACGTCATAGCTGCGGCGCACGCGAAGACCGGCCGGAAGGTCGTAGTCCTCGTTGACGAATACGACAAGCCTATGCTCGACGTGCTCATGGAGCCACAAGAACAGACGAACCGCGACGCGCTGAAGGAGATATACAGCACCTTCAAGAAAACCGACGAACACCTCCGCTTCGTGCTTCTCACAGGTGTCACCAAGTTCTCGCAGGTGAGCGTTTTCAGCGGTTTCAACCAGCCGGAGGACATCAGCATGGACAGTGAGTTCGACGCGCTTTGCGGCATCACGAAAGATGAGCTTGTCGAATATTTCGACAAGGAGATAGCGGCGATGGCGGAAAAACTCAAATATACCAAGGAAGAGATGTACATTCGCCTGAAGAGACAGTACGACGGCTATCATTTCTCGGAGGAGATGCTCGACATCTTTAACCCGTTCAGCGTCCTCAACGCGTTGAAAAACAAGAAAATAGATGAGTATTGGTTTGCGACAGGCACTCCGACGTACCTTGTGAAGCTGCTCGACCGCAACAGGACAAACATACAGGAGATACTGAGCCGACAGTACGCGAAGAAATACTTCATGGATTACAAGGCGGACGTTGAAGACCCCCTGGCGATGATATACCAGAGCGGCTATCTCACGATAAAAGGTTACAACGAGAAAAGGATGCAGTACCGGCTCGACTTCCCGAACAACGAGGTGCGCAACGGCTTCGTGACGCTGCTCGCGAACAACTACTGCGGGCAAAGGAACGACCCCAATAACCTCGTCCTCGACATCAACGACATGCTCGACGAATGCAGCCTCGACGACATGCGCGATGCGCTTTCCGGCTTCTTCGCCTCGATACCTTACAACGCCAACTACCAGGAACGCGCGTGGAG
>CALBNV010000025.1 GCA_937896895.1 uncultured Bacteroidales bacterium
TAGCTTGCTGTTTCTCGGCCTTCTTTTCAACCTTAGCTTGCTTTTTCTCGGCTTTCTTTTCAACCTTAGCTTGCTTTTTCTCGGCTTTTTTAGCTGCCTTAGCTTCTTTTTTTGCTTGCTTTTTTGCAGATTTACCCAGATCGCCTATGTAGAGGCCGTTGAAGATGTCCATGCCTCCAGTTATCAGCATTGTACCATCAGGGGCTTCCTTATAGGAAATGCCAACAGGGAGCTCGCTAGGTGATTCTATGCCGTCGAGTACGTATATGTCTGTGCCGTTTAATGGTTTCAAATGTTTCATTGGTGTCATAGGAAAGAGTCTGGAGATCACCGGTGTTTTTTCGTAATTAAACTGATTTGTGACCGGATCGCAGATTATTGGTGTGCCGTTGTCGTAGGCCACTACGTAAACATGTTGAAATGTGTCAGGATTATAGCCAGCTATTTTAAGCGAAAATGGGATACCTAACCGATACATGCAGGAAGCTGCGAATATCGAAAAGCAGTCACAATCAGCGCTGTTTTCTTTCTTTTCATGTTGTCTGGCAAGAACCTGAGCACGCCACCATGTGTGTCGTGGAGTCTGCAACTGTTCTCCGTCCTCAAGGTTGTATTTAATATATTTAAAAATGAAGTTAAATATGTTCTCTACGGTCTTGTAGATATTTAATTTGCCATCCGCGTCGGTGATCGCTAAGACTTCTCGCGCCAGTTTGTCAACCTGATTTGATTTTGTCTTAATGATTACTTTCATCAGCTTGACAGTATCTTTTACAGAGCCGTTTCTGATTTTTCTATCTTTTTTCAGATTTGGCCGAGTAAAATACTTGTCGAACTGTGAACCATCCTCAATCGTACGATCACGCGCAGATTCAGGAGCCCAACCGCTCCGGCAAATTACATCTCCTAGAAAAACACTATTTAAATCCATAATACTACTATCACTTTATGCTAAAGAAAACTCCTTGTTTATCGGGATATCTCCCCAGGCTGTAAGCACCTTAACTGACAGCATTGGATATAATTTGTCAATATTTTGACTTATCTTGCTGCCAATTGTGAGAAGGCCGGTGAAACTGAGATCATTGAAGTTACAGTCTTGTATCAAGACACTTAGTAATTTTCCAAATGTGGTGACAAACGATAGCAACGAGATCTCAATATCATACTCCATTGGAGACTGAGTGCATGCCGCAATATCAAGCTGCTGATTTGACATACTTGTACTCAATATCTTGTAAGGATCTTTTCCTGCTTCATTCAAGTAAACTTCTACGTAAGGCTTTCTGATTGTAATAGTAAAATCGGAAGGGTTGATGATAGCTACGTTCAGCTTCATCTTGATCTTGCCGTCAGAAATACGGACATTAGAGACTCCAAGGTCAATATCAAAAGTATCCATCATGGCAGCCGCGTCAAGACCTTTTTTAGTCAATTTCGCAACTCCCCAGATACCGAATGCCACAAGGGCTGATATTCCTATTACTTTTCCTGCACTTGCCATAGTTTTTTTCTTTGTTCGATGCAAATGTATTGTACTGGATATTAGTGCTTTGTGACTTCATGCGTGTTTGTGCGTCAAGTTGCGACAAAAAAAACAGTGGTGTTTATCCAAAGGATTCTTCTATCTCCAGAAAAATGAAAAAATGGACGCGAGACCCCAAAAAATTTCCTACAATGGTTGTTTTGGGATAGTTAACTTATTGATATATAGTTAATTAATTCAAAAGTCGAAAAACTACATACTTCCTACATCATTTTTTAACATTCTGAATATCAAATAATTATAAGGATAGAAAAATACTACAAATGTAGGTTTCTGAAAAAAAATCCTACATAAATTCTAAAAACCTACATAAAACCTACATAAAACCTACATAAAACCTACATATAAAAAATAAATTAAATAATTTAAAATCAAACAGTTATAAATTTAGACTATATCAATGTAGGACGAAAACGGAAACTTTTGAAAAAATTTCCCCTATAATTATGTTAAATAAAAATTCAATATGTTGAAAATCAGACAAATAAAAAAGTCGAAAAAAGTCGAATTTTCATTTTCGACTTTTTTCGACTTTTGCGACTTTTGCGACAACTGGGGAATTATAGGATTACTATTGCTTATAGTTGCAGAAGTAATAGTAATTATCAATAATTTCTTTCAGGTTATAACCCAGAATAGTGCTCTTGTAGGCATCTTTTTCGTGATATTCGTCTCCATCGGATGTATATAGGCTGTATTCATCGGTAATATAGTTGTAAATTAGTACCTCTTTCAATGTTTTGGCCTGAGAAAACATCTTTGGAATCCTGGCAAGCAGTATTTCTTTGTTGTCGTTATTGCATATTTCAATCGAGGATATTGGCTCTGAAATTATATTGCTATTCTCGATCTTTACAATTTTACGGATTCCAACATCATAGATAGAATAATCCTTGTCTTTTTTAAATTCGGAGGGAGTTTCCGATTTAATGATGTATTTTCGCATGTGTCTTGGGAATATCGAGCGTAATTCGTCCTCGACAAACCATTGTAGGTTGAAGTGTATATCTTCAACTGTCGCCATTCCTAATGTGGCGTTGTTTTTTACTCTTGCTCTGGGCATATCGTTTAGTTTTAATGTTTTGGCAAATATACTAAAATCCACCTAAATAATCATTATTCAGGTGGATTTTATATTAGATTCTTCGTTATTTATTTCGCCCATTCAGGCGTTTTGAGGTAGATTTCGCACTGCATTGGCTCTCCAAGGTGGCCGTATGCGTTGATGTGCTCAATGGGATGTTTAGATCCGTCTGGAAGAACTACTACTATTTTCATATCGTAGTTGTATTCTACCAGATCAGTGTAGACCAGGCCGACAGTGCTGTAGTCCTGGATCTCTCCGCAAATGTTTTTATTTGGGTTCTTGCTCATAGTATTGATCGATTGATTTGAATATTGAGAAAATAACTTGTGGTACGATAGCATTTCCGTATGCTTTCAAGGATTCTGTTCGCCACTTTGCGAAAGAAATGGTAAGGTTGTCCACATCAAAGGGAAACCCATCATTTCCTCTGTGAATAGGGGAGACAGACGGGAACTGGGACCATCTGTTTGCTTGCAACATTCCGTCAATCCATTGAAATTGAGGAAATCCATTATTCCATTCGGACGGCTTTCTCCATTCGCACGACTGTGAATTGATTTGCCACCTATGATTCGGAGTTCCGATACTCGTTTCTGGTGTTCTATTTCCGTTGTCAAAGGAGTTGGCAATAACTGCCCTTGTGTCAGCGCTGAGATTACTACCTCCAGATTCTTGTTTGGATTCTTGGGTGTGTTCTCTGTAAAAGGAGCCGCCATTGCACTGCATGCTCTTGGAGTAGGCAGAAGTCCGCTCCCGGCCATTGCTGAAAGGCTCTGTCCCATCTGAGAGTTCGGATTGTATGTATTGGTGTATTTCGTTCCCTCTATCGCTGTCGGTGTCGGCAAAAGTCCCGGCATCCGTTTTTCTACATATCCGCTCTTGACTTCCTGCGCCAAAGTCCCTGATGTTCCCGATACTCCTTGGCTCTTCATGTTGTCCATGTAAGCATCCCCCGCGCATGGCGTTTTCAAAAGGTTTGAATTTGTTGTGTGCGATGATAAAGATTCTATCTCGTCGGTGGGGTGCTCCAACGGCACAAGCTAGAATAACAACCGGCTGGACTTCATATCCAATGTTTTCAAGATCACTGATGATTCGCTCGATGGTAAAGCGTTCGGTGTATTTGTAGTGTAAAGCGTTATTCTCTCCGAACAAAGAGGTTTGGCTTTCCACACCAGATACCTGACCTTGCTCAACCATTGTGACGATTCCAGTAACGTTTTCACCACATACCCAAGTGGGCTGGCACTCCGTAATACATCGGAGCATTTCCGGCCAGAGGTAGCGAGAATCTGTTTGCCCTTTTCTACGTCCTGCACATGAAAAAGGCTGGCAAGGAAATCCTCCTGAGAGCACGTCGATATTGCCTCTGTATTGTTTAAAATCGGTTTTTGTAATGTCTTCATAGCTGTCTGAGTTAGGATACCAATATTCTAATACTCTGCGTCCAAAAGGATTGATTTCGCAGTGAAATAAGTTGTTCCAGTGTAGCATAGAGGCGGCTATTTCGGGGCCGCCTATGCCACTGAATAAGGAAGCGTGATTTAGAACCATATTAGTAAGATATTTGTTTTGCTCTTTCCTTGTCCAGGATCTCAAGCTTGAATTTTAACAACATTTTATAACCTTTTAAGTGTTTGCATTGCTGAGCATATTCACTCACTTTGTCAAAATCACAGATTTCAAGCGAGGTTTCAAGTTTTTCAAAGGCATCGTTGTATTCCTTATCGTACTTATTGTATTGTTCCAATACCTTATTGAATCTATCAGAGTTCATTTGTTACCTCCTTGGTTTAATTGATCTACTGTTGATTTCCAAAAATCATATATTTTCTTGTTTTTGGCAATATCCTTATCAGAAGGAATATTTATTATATAGTGCGGATAAGTTTCTTTAACTTCTCCCCACTCTGTTACATAAGTCACAGTAGTATCAGTCCCAAACTGTGTATCAAGAGTTATTATACTCAATACAACAATACGAGGAGGAATATATGTTTCTCCACAAATCTCCTTAATTGCGGCCTCAAAACGCTCGTTTGGAAGGCTAAGAATCGAAAAAATGAAAGGATTTTCAAATATTGTTTTCATTTGTCACCTCCTTTTTTTCAGGATCAATCAACAAGGTTGCCATACCGTTGTTGAGAGAATCAATTTTAATGTGCCGGCCTTCGTAGATCATTCGTGAGAAAAACTGAAGGATTAGACCAGTCATATTGTACTTTATCGTTACCTTTATGCCTGTTGCTTTCGCTACCGATATGAGATAAGCCATTTTGTCGGTTGTAAAAGAAAACTCTCCATCCAACTTGTATTCCAAATATCTAGGATTGCAGTTGTCAGGATTGTAATATCTGAATCCGGGCCAGTCCTCCCATTCATTATTCTCGTATTCAGCGAGTTTATCAACTACACATTGTGTTAATCTGCGTAGTTCGTTCCATATTTGCAACTGATCGTCGGTTAGTTTTGCAAAAGTTACAAGTCCTTTTACATCATGTATATAATTGCAACAGTCTATATAGCGAAGCTTAATTTGTACCTTTTTCATAATCTTTTTTGGCTTTATTAAGTAGTTCTATAATAGGTTCGTTTTCCTCCAGGTGCATACCCATACCCATCATGTCATTGAGTATGCGAACTGATTCCATGAATCCAACCAACAGCTCTATCTGAGTCTTGGTCATTTTTACTGTTATAAGGTTTTGATTTTCCATATTATTCTTATTTAATCCCCTAAGTCAGAAATTCAGGGTTGATTTTCTGACTTAGGAGAGGGAAGTTATTACTATTTGTTTTTTTCTGACAATATCTCCATTAATTTGAAAACATCATCCTCAGAATAGAGATTAGCTTGTGGGTTTCTTGCTACAGGGCCTCTAGCAATCGGATATATACTCGCATTGTTTGCATAGGTTGAAATCCATCTGGATTCTGTATTGAGCATTTGTGCTATCATATTTGATGTGTATAGCATCTTGCCGTCCATATAGAAATTTCCATCTTTATCAGGAGTCATTAACGGAAGTGCCTCCCTTGTAGTTTCTCTTACCTTAACATTGTTATTAGAACAAATTTGTTTTATGATATTGATGATAACTTTATTGTCACTAACAATAGTAAGTTTAGTTAATAAGAGAGGTTCCTCGGTATCATTGCTATTGACAGAAATTTTGTTGTCCAGATCGTTTTTTTGTTTTTCAAAATATGCTTTTTTGCGTTTTTCATTGGCGTATTGAATCCTGCAATTATCCGAGCAAAAAATCTTATTGCTTCTACCGTAGAATGTTTTACCGCAATTTGGGCAGATGTATGATTTTGCTGTATCCATTTTCTTTCGTGTTTTTATGGGTTAGTGTTTTCTTTTCAATAATTGTTCAAGCAGTTTGCTTTTTCCGAATGATTCTTTGGCCATTACCCTGATTTCTTTTACTTTTCTATCAGGATATTTTTCCTGAAATACTTCGATGAAATCTTTTGGAACAAATCCAAAACATGATATGTGTTGACAAGCCATATTGCCTTTGTCTGTAACGACCAACAGATTGTATATCTCTGTTTTCATCGTTCTATTCTTTTAATGGTTGTTGTCACTTCGTATATCTCTGTCCAGTTTTGCTGATTATTGCAAAATTTAAGAGCCATTTCGCCCTCCTGAAATTTCACAGTATTTTGATTCAGCTCTGGCTCAAATTTGCTGTTGTTGCTATAATACATTATTACACCGTCGTTTCTGCGCTGACCTGCTACAAAGTAGGTCTCATTGCTGATTGTAATTTTTTTTCTAGGCATTTTTTTTCGTCTTTTAAAGATTATACTTGAAAAAAACTCCGTCTTTCCGGAGCGCCAGCGGTCTTTCCCTGCCGTCAACAAATATTAAATTAAAAATATATATGGAAAAAAAAGCTATTACTACTTCCATTCCCAACGTTCATCTCCATCTATAAAGATAACATTGTGCTTATCCACGATAAAGCATGAACGAGGGTTAACATCTTTTGAATAGGCATCCTCAGAAATGATTACTTTTCTTTTTACATGCCATTTTATCAACATTTCATGCTGTACAACATGACTGTCTATGTGGACTGTGCATTGTGTTGTGACGAATTTGTTAGATGCGCAGCTGCTAAGAACTGCTAACATCAGGGCAAAAATTGTTTTTTTCATCTTTTTTTCGTGTTTTTATGGTTTGTTACTATCTTACTTGTCGGCTGGGAGTCCAGGTTTCAACTGTTTGTTGTTTCTGGTCTCCAAAATTGATCTGCAACTGATTGCCTGGGCCTTCTTTCAGACCTTTTTTTACCAGTGTTGTGTCAATTTCGGCATCTACTTTCTTTTCGAGTTCGATTGCCTTATCCTTGATCTTGTTGTCTCTTGTCTGGAAATAGAGTTTTTGTTGCTCTCTCATTTCCTTTACCAGGAAGAAAAAGTCTTTCGCATTCATAGGCTTAGTTTTTATTGTTAGTCCTAATGAAATTTATAATCTGGTCTTCTGCTGTATCACCGTTATATTTGAGTGAAAGCAAATATTGCTTGACGAACGTATATTCTCCATAGGCTTTTATTGAGTCCTTAGCCTTTACGAAGAAAAGATTGTTTTCTTGCAATACTTCATAATGATCGCCATATCCTTTCTCTTGAATTATGGCTTTTAATTCGTTTATTTGTTCCATTTTTTCGTGTTTTTTAAAGGGTTTATAAATATTAGTTTATTATGTCCTCACAGATCTTTGCAATGTGTTCGCATAGTAAATGTGGGTACATTGATTTTTCAATTTTAGAACTCAATCCCTCTGTACCTAAATGACTTCCTCGCGGTGTTGGCTGGTGACATTCGGCCCCATAATTGCAGGGGGGGGGGAATCCTGGATTTGGATGATTTGTCCAAATGTTTGTAGGTTTCATTCTGCGTTGAGAAACAGGGATGTCCGTTTGAAACTTGCAATATGTTATTGTATATTTGAACCTCTCTAATTTCTGCATAAACTTCATTTTTTGTAGACCTCCACGCGGATTCTCAATAAACCATATCAAATTAGGATTCGTAGTCTCAAAATACCTGATAATCCTCAATAGGTTTTTGTTTGTCCGATCACATTGTTTCGCATATTCACTAATCGGGTCAAGTTCCAAGGTTGCCTTATTCTTGCGTCGGTGGAATGAGATTCCGGCCAAACTATATGTTGTGCAGTCGGGTGCGGCCCATATCACGTCAGGAATGCCAAAGGCTGATTCCAAAGTTTTAGGAGACAATTTCCCAATATCACAGTGCATATCAGAGGGGAATTTTTGATTCCAATCCACTGTATAAGCCTTGTGACCACGACTTCTGAATGTATTGCTTATACACTCAGTACCAGAGAATAGCTCAATTATTTTCATAGTCTTACATTTTTATTCAAAACTTACTCCTATCAGTTTTTTCATTTTCTGATAGTTGAGAATTAACGCGCTGGTTGGGACCGATGAACCTTTTTCCTCGTTGTAGAATTGTACGTTTTTCTTCTCGATGAAATATTCTGAGGTCTCCAGCATCTGCTGTATTTCCTGACGTGATTTTGCCTTGTTGCCGGCCACTGAGGCATAGTGCTGATAGAGGCGGCTGAATCTCAGGGCAATGATCTCGTCATAGAGAACTTGATCTCCCACCTTGCCAGGCAGCAACTTGAAGTCGCTGGTTTTCTTTACAAGTCCCTTGTCGTAGAGAATGTTTATGATGTTCCAGAACTCAACTGCCACAGTGTTTTCCTTTATGATAGCAAACTGATCCTTGATGTTTTGACGGGCCATATCAGCCAGCAACTCCTCAAAATCCAACTGTACCATACGGATTTTCTTATGTGTAAGCAGAATCATTACGGGAGCCAGTACACAGGCCACATTGTCAAAAAAACGGGTATCAATGCCGGGGCAATGGTCAAAAAAATAGGAATATAGGCCATTGTAGGTGGCCTTAAATTCCTTTTCGATAAGGTCTCGATACTGTATCAGCTCGCAGACTATCTGAGAGAGGTTGCCACGTTCCAGTTCGCTGAGTTTCTTGAATGCCGCGCGCTGTTCGGTGGTTTTCTTTGTCTCGTTGGCTTGCACCAACATTGTACGCGAGAAAAAGATCTCGTCCTCGGGTAGGTAGTTGGAGGTAAGACAGAGACTTGATTTTATCTCTACTCCGTCTACTCTGTTGTCGTTGCTCAGTGCTGCCTTCTGGTAGCCGGCTCCGTCATAGAATGACTGCAACATACCTTGTATGTTTGGATTCACGCCATTGTGATATTCATCGAACCATACCAGCGCGTTTGATTTCTGTGCCATCAGTCGCGACATTGATTTAGGTGTGTTCTGATTCGATTTCAGCGATATTTCCTTCTGGGCCTTACCGAATACAGAGGTTAGGTTTCTGATAATAGAGGATTTTCCCGAACCGCGCACACCTTTTAAATAGAGAATCGGCATGAAGTGTGTCTCGTCAAATATCAGGTCTCTGAATAGCGACGCAATCATGAAGCATGTAGGCAGTATGCAATATTCTTTGTGAGCCTCATACATCATTATAAACCACTTGTTGAAGTTGATATCCTTGTTCTCCTCAAAGGTGAATGATATTGCAGTATCGTCTTTCAGCTGACTACCGGCCAGACTGTCAACGTAGGGCATGAAATAAGTCTCACTTGTTTCCTTATCCTTTTCGTCCTTCTGATCGAAACTCACCAGGCCGAAATCATTTGGAAAATATGCCTTGCCGTCCTTAACTGCTGCATTGCTAAAGAAAAATGCTTTGGCCTTGCTGTTCCATCCCAGAGTCTCCACGTAGGTTGATTCGTCGACCTTTGGCATTGCGGCCAGTATCTTGAAGAATCGCTCCTCTTTACCAAGGGCCGTCACCTGATGTGATCTCAGTATCTGGCGGAACCTCGCAAAACTGGAGAAATCCTTGTTTGATATGTTTATGTAGATTGGTGTGTCCATTTCCAATTCGGCATCGTTGCCCACCTGGAGTATCCACCACACGTTAGTTTTGCTGTCGCGGATAAGGTGTTTTATCTGGATTGGACGGTTGCAGAATAGTGTATTGTCGAAATAGACACCATACATGTCTACTCTTACGCCATCCTGGTATATGTAGATTTTGTTGTCTATAACTTCCTCGTCGGCTGCCTCCTTGTTCTCACCCTCTACACTATTGGCTTTTTGCTCGGCCTGCAATCGCTTTAGCGACGCGTAGGCCTCGTCTCTCAGGTCGTTTATCACCTGAGATTCGTAGTTGGTTTCTGGAATTTTTGCCATGATTGTTATAGATTGCTTAACAGGATGTCGGCAATGTCCTGCTTGCCGTCTCCGTGTCTTATTATACTGTCACTGATACTAATTTTTTGTGTTGGAAATAGGTGCCGGAGTTTCTCTACCTTGCTTGTCCATTCTGAAAATCCGTCGTGATCGGGATAGACCAGCACCGGCTTGTTCACCTGATTGAGAAAACTCAGCCGCTCCGCGTTGAAGTTGTTAATGCTTGATGTTGCAAGCCAGTTGAACTCCGGGAGCACACACGCGGCCACTATTGCCGTTTTCTCGCTCTCCACTATCGCGATTGCTTTATCTGGATATAAGTTGCAGAGATGTTGGCCGAAATAGCACATGTCCGGCTCGTTTCCGCGGTTGCGTCTCAGCACCTGCCACATCATCTGTATTACTCCGCGTTTCTCATCGCGTTTCTCGCGGTGGCCGTCGCTCCTGTAGAACATCACCTTGCCGCGTCTTATATTCAGTTCGTGGTCTATCTGCCAGAATATCGTGCCGTCGCGGTATTCCTTGTAAGTTTTGGTCTCGTCCAGATAGATATTTGCCTTGTCTAAGTAGCCCACCGCGTAATCTTTCAGCACCATCTGCAAAACATAGGGGTCTATTTTGGTGAGAAGGTATCTGATAAGGTTTCCCTGACTGGCTCCTACCCGGAATTGTCTTACATCGTCTTTGGAGTAAAAGATCTTTGGGAGAACCTCTCTGGGCTCGGCATCGTGGTATTTGGCCTCGCTGTTGGGATAGCACTGGTATCCGCAGCTGCTGTAATTGCAGCGTCCGAACTCGTCACCGGCATATTTTATTGTGCCGTCGGCCTCGTAGTGCTTTCGCGATATGTATCTGGTGAAACTGTGGGCCCTTCCGCAGTTGGGGCATCGGAATCGCGTATCCTTGCCGTCATACTTCTGGAGCATCCACTTGAAGTTGTTAGTTGCCATAAGTTGTGTGTCGTTTAGTTTTTTTTCGTGTACTACGATTCCATAAGTGCATCCACTTTTTGTGGAATTGTAAGTCTTTTGCCGATGAACTTGAAAAGCATTATTAATGTACTCAAGGGCATCTTGTTTACATGTTCAAATATTTCAGCATCGGAAATGTTTTGATTCATCGCTTTCCTGAGCTTGTGACAGACAGACATTTTATCTAGGTCTGTTAAGCTGTTGAAGCTATCAATGATATCTTTGATCTTGTCATTCATTTTTTCAACACTTTTAGTTTATACCTTCTTTTTAATTTCTTGTAATATTCCTCAATCCTGGATTGAGCGTTTAGCACATCGGCCCGCGTCACCTCTCCCAAATGTGAAAAGATCTTACGAACCTCATTTGAAGTGTAGAACTTCTTTTTGTAACTAGTCACAAAAAGGCATTCTAGTTCTTTGCGAAAAGCGTATGGGCATCGTTGATAGAAAAATGCCAGCTCGCACTTTCTTATTTGTTGCACTTCTAAGATGTCGTCGTCGTTAAAAATGTACTGATTCATATTGTGTAAGATTAATTTTTATATATCTTTGCGCTGAATCTAATACATTTTGACTGATTGATTGTTTGAAATGCTCCCAGCTTGTTTTAAGCCGGGAGCTTTTTTTTACTTGTCGATATTGATTCTGTAGTTGCGGTGTACCATATCGGCCAGTTGCTCCTTTACGTCATTGTCTGGCAGACTTTGAACAAAGGACTGGATTTTTGCGTTTTTTTCTTCCTCAGAGGAAAATCCATTCCTAAAGCCGCGGATCTTCGCTACACCTGTCATATATGATATTTCTATTGCCGGCTCGGTGTGTGGCTCTATCTGTTTTGCCGGTTCCGCTATTGCCAGGGTAGGAGAGGATTCCTCCTTGGGTGGCTCCTTGTCGGATTCCGGCTCTTGGATAGACTCTTGCTCCTGCTCATTTCCCTTGTTATCATCGCGCTGATCCTTTGTCATTATCCAGATCATTGATACCAGAAAGAACATCAGGGCAGCGTAATAGATAGCTCCTATCCAGTTCAGTAGTTGTGGGTTGATTCCGTTTTGAAAGTGAAGGAAAACGGCCAGAGAATCGAAAGCCGCGAAGCCTGCCACCATCTTGTATTGCTTGATCTCACGGATACTTATCGCAGTAAGTGTGCTGTAGCCAAGCGGAAGCACCACGTTCATTATCTTAGTCCACATCGTTGGTTCCGTGTTGGATAATGCCTCAAGACGTTGGAAAAGGTCTGTATTTGAGTACCACATCAAGAGGCCTAGGATAATAATCACGAAACCAATTAAATTGCTTCTGTTAACTTTCATTTTTTCGTGTATTTTTTTAGGGTTAGTTTAAAAGAAGTCCCAAAAGGATTTCTCTTTATTTTTTTTTACCTGGTCAAATATCACTGTTTGTCCAGTTTTCAAAGTATCAATATTGTTTTGGATTTTGTCAACAGTAGACTGTATTGAATCTAGTTTCGCAGATGTCTCATCAAATCTGTTTCTTACCTCAGACTTGAAATCCATAAACTCTTTTTCTGTCACAGTTTTTTGATTGATTATGACGGTGAAGCACAGTACTATCGTCGCCAAAACAACCATGATCGCTGAAACTATTTTTGCAAAATTTTTCATGGCAAATAATTTTTTTTGTTGTTTTTTTATCCCCGGATTACTCCGGGGAATAAAAAAAAACAACGAAATATTAAACAATCAATTCTACTTTTTCATTACTTTGGTCTGCTCCGCAGCATGATGTTTCATGATCTTTACCCTCTCATTTTCACTGCCGTTTACATAGGCTGAATCAGTAAGCATAAGACCATATCGGTAGCCGGTAAATTGGAAGGAGTTTTTTTTGCTCCAGTCTAATATGTACAGACTGTCTTTTTTGCGAGTCTCCTTGCTGGGAGTTATCTTAACGACATTATTTGTTTCAACCTTTGCTTCCGATTTGGATGGATAAACCATTATCCCAAAAGACAATAGCGAAGCGACAACTACACTCCAGAATGCCAGCGGACTGAATCTCCTATTATATAGGATTGCGAACCAAACCTTGTCGATTTGGTAATTTGTTATGCTGTTGTCCTGTAAGGCTTTCCTAACCCCCACCCTAACGGGTTTAGGAGTAGAGAATGTGTATTTAAGCCTCCTGCGTCCTGTGCAGGCCTTAATGAACTTTGGAGAGCTCAGCAAGGCTGCTATCTCGATGTTGCTTCTCAGATATTGGGCAGGAGTAACATTTTTCGCGTTAAGATCTTTCTCGATACGTCCATTCAGTGTTTGATTTCTCCTTCTCGCTATCTGATTGCTGTTCGATTGCTGTTCGATTGCTGTTCGGAGACTGTTCGATTCTTGTTCAATCTCTGTTTGACCATTGTCCGAATCGGCATCATCGTCAAAATCCGGAATAGAGAACTCGTCATCGTCGTTAGGGTAGTGGACTATGGAGGCGTTCTCGTCTCCTTCTTCCCTTTCCAGCCAGGCTTCTACTTTTCCCATAAGTCAAAGTCTAGTTTTATATCAATGAACATATTTCTTAGCGAATCCATATCCATTTCTGGACAGGTGGTGAAATTCTGGTTTTGGAGTTCTCCGTGTCCCACAATCTCATCAGAGGAAAGCCCGTAATAAATTTTCAGGAAAAGGATCACCATCCATAAATTTATACGGGTGCGTATCTGGTATTTTTCTGGAGTATGCACGCAGACTGATACCGCGTTGCTGTTGTATCCGAAGGCGTGGCCGCTGCAATCATCAATGCCGTGCATTTGATAAACCTTGCCTCCTTTCAGATAGAAGGTGTAGGCGAAGCCACTCTCCCACTTGTTGATTACCTTGTGTTGTACCTCTATGTCGTTTATCGACGTAGGGTGAGGTATCGCGTCGTGGTGGATTACTGCAAGTATCGTTGTGTCGCGCAGCCTCTCACGGTCCTGATATATGCCGGTATAATCGCGATAGGTTACAGCCATATAAACAGCCATCGCGATTATAACTATTGCAAGAGTCCAGAGAGAAAATCGAACAACTTTACCCATTCTCCAGATTTTATCAACCAAAATGTAAAGAACCCAAAAAGAAACAGAACCAAGCCTCGCATAAACCAACTGCCGAAACTGTCTAGGAAAACCGTGAAGATCTTTTTTATTATCCAGCAAAAAAGGTCTATGCCGGCTGCCATAATGAACAGCTCAAAGAGAGGAAAAACAACAAAGAGAAGTTTTTCCCACCAGGGACCCTCCAGTTTTGTAGACCTCAGCCAGTCAGTAAGAGGAAATTCTGTTTTCAAATCCGGAGCTATCGTTGGAAACTTCCAATCAAACGGCTCTCGCGGAGTCACAAAACAATCAATGTAACTTTCCATATTTTTGAGGTATTAAAAAGAGGCCGCTGAAAAAATAGCACGGAGTACTGTAACGGCCTCCAAAAATTACCTAATCTCAAAAAATAATTATGGACAAATTACTCAGTTTTGTTTTCGGGAGACAGATCCTTTCCCTCGGGCTCGTCGTCCTCTGGCTCCTCGGTTTCTGGCTCGTCGTCGGCCTCGGCTGTGTCAGATTTTGAAACAACGTGGATATACTTCTTGATGTCGGGATTGTTGACGAGTGCATTGAAGTTCTTCTCGCGGATCATTCCGAAAAGGAATTTCATAACATCAGGAAGCATTTCCTTGATTGTGTCGCCCAGGGATTTTGCGATCTGGACTGACTTCTCGCACTCCATATCGTTAATCTTCTGTTTGGTGATGAGCTCGTCAAGCTTAGCCTCTTTTTGGGTGTTGAGTGTCTCACTGGTTGTGAGAGCCGAAGCAAATTCGTGTGCTACCTGCACTACTGTCTGCTCCTCGCATTTGAAATTAATTTCTATCATAGCAGTATGAATTTATATGATTATTTAAAATAATGTTTTCTAGAAAAGCTGCGGCAAAGCTCCTACGCAGACTAGCCGCAGCATTAATTTTAACACAACTTATATATTGAAACTACCACTCCACAGTGTGACTAAACATTCCGTGGGAGTAGATTTTGGCATAAATGCCGGTGGCTCTTTTGGCCACCATAAAGGCCCAGGCTGCGATTATAGATCCAAAGGTCTTTGAATGTGAAAAGAATGAATTGTTCATAGCGTCGTTGTTTAAATAGTTAAAAAAAATGATATCTGATGGTGGAAGGTGCGAGAATTACACTCTCCAAGTCCGGGAGCACCGATATCGTAGGACTTATAAGTTATTTTTTTTCGTGTTTATCTCGTAGTATAGATTTGCCAGCCTCACATTGAAAACCGGTGCCCCGGCTTTGGCTGACTGGGTAAAGGCCGGCTCGGTATATCCCTCGGGTGTGTCGTAAAGGTGCTTTTTGTTACACCTTATATATAAGGCGTCGGGACTTATATCAAGCAGTTTCGCAAAGTCCTTATGATTAAGGTATGTGTCAGGAGCAGGTGTGTTTATGTTGATCACCACAGCCTCCTTCTGCATCTCAGAGGCAAGCTCGCGGCCTCTCTCTGTCCACTCCTCCAGGAGTGCTAATTTTTTATTAAATACCTCGTTCATAATTTTGCGATTTACCTATTTATACCTAAATTTGTAACCAGTTTTCAGATTTAGAGTAGTGTTTTGCCTAAATCTGTTTGATTACACTGCAAAACTAAAGAACTTTATTTATATATCAAAATAAAAAATAAAGTTCTTTAGTTAATAAATGTTAAAATAAAAATAAAATACTGATTATTAAATGATTAACAGAGTAAAGTTTTTTATTTCTTGGCTTAAATCAAATCGCTATATAAAAAGCCAGAAAGATTTTGGAGTTAAAATTGGTTCGGATAATGAGTCGTATACTTCTCAGATTTTAGCAAATGAAGAAAAACTAAAGAACTTTATACCGAAGATTAAGGATTTATTCCCTATGTTGAATGAAGATTGGTTATTAACTGGTAATGGTGATATGCTGACCTCAAATAACTCTCAAATCTCAGTCAAGATCGAGAACAGCGCAATATCGCAGGTAGATTCAGCCACCAACTGCACCTTTAATAACAATGCGTATCAGAGGCCGAATGACTATGATTTTGACAGCGAGGAAAATATTTTAGGTTGTCCCGACGGTGTTTTGATCCCGGTGGATATGCGAACTATCCCTAATAACGTGAGACTCCGCGATTACTGTCTAAACAAGAATGATCACGATACCGACAAAAAAAGCCTGGAGGGAAAGGTGGTTGTAAAATATAGAATAAGGACTAACCTACTTTGGCCGCGCCTATTCAAGGGAGACCTTATTATTGCGTATCTGGTTAAGGACAAGTCTAATCTTGTAAATGGAAGGTGTTATCTGGTGGACTGCCCGGTTCACGGCAAAATGGTGAAGCGTCTCTTTATCCACGAAACAAATTACCGACTGGATCTGCCGGACCCAAAGCCCAACTATTCAATACTGGAGATTCCGAAGGATCACGCGGAGGAGGTGGACTTCTACGAGATTGTCTCGCGCGTAAGCACCGACCTCGACAGCGTTTTCTGTGAGGATACATACAACTATCAGGCATTGGCACACAAGCTGGCCGACAACGAGCAGAGGCTTATAGCAATTTTGGAGAGTCTGGCAAACAACAAGACATAAAAAAAGGGCCGTACCCCTACGGCCCACACGAAAAAAAGTTCGCTTATTGTATAACTACGCTAAACGACAATGCAAAAATATGAAATATTCTATCAAATGCCAAACAATCCCTCAAAAAAGTAAGGATAAAAATTCGCCTATACGTATGAGGGTTTCCTACTCTGGAATAAGGGTAGATCTCAGGCTTGGGCTCTCTGTTCCGCCTAATTGCTGGGATTCTAAGAAAGAAGAAGCGCACACCCGGCAGGCCGAGTACAAACAGCTGTGTGCCGAGATCAACACAAGGCTCCACGAAGTGACGGCCAGAATAGATCAATTATTCGCGCGCTGCGAGTTCGTGGACAAACGGCCTCCCACTATCAACGAGATAAAATCAATAGTTGACAACAGGATATGTGGCAGCCGGCTGAGGGATGTTTTTGAATCCTACCTCCGCGAGAACAAACATCTGGAACAAAACACAATCCTAAGCTATAAGAACTCCCTGAATAGTATCCTTTCCGTGACTGGCGACATATACATCAACGAATTTAATGCCAGAGTAATTACCGAGACCATAGACACACTTACCGAGCGCTACCGAAACTCCACACTCCGCACAATAGTAAACAGGATAATTACAATACTCAGATTTGCCCAGGAGCGCGGAATCTACACAGCAAATGGCCTCACCTACAAATTCAAGTATCACCTTTTGCGCAAAGTGATAGTACATCTGGAGCTTGATGAACTGAAAGCCTTTGAGGAATACACTCCTGGATCCAAGGCCGAAATCGACGTATATGACACATTTCTATTCTGCTGCTACACCGGCCTGAGAATATCCGACGCGTACGCGCTCACCTGGGACAACGTGAAGGACGATAAGATAGATGTTGTGACAATTAAGACAGGAGAGCATCTCTTAATAGAGCTCAACTCACACTCCGCGGCAGTACTGAAACGCAGGCGCGCGAGAGAGACCACTGAGGACACAATATTTCATAATTACGATGTGGCCTATTATAATGACACACTCCGTGAGATATGCAGGAAGGTGGGCATCAACGCGCCAGTAACCAACAACTATTTTCAAGGCAACGAGCGCATAAGCCATACGGCCCCAAAATGGGAATTTGTCTCCAGCCACACAGGCCGCAAAACATTTGTTGTTACAGCCGTGACACTGGGCCTTGCCGTACCTGTCATAATGGAATGGACGGGCCATAAAACGCTGAAATCAATGGATCCCTACCTGAAAGTAGTGAACACATTAAAACAGCGCTCAATGTCGCGCTTTGACGAAATATGAAAAACCCAGCACCCAAAAATGCACCCACTTTTTTGCGCGAAAATTCCCAAAGCACCCAAAACAGAAGTATCTACAATGGGTGTATGTCTCTAAAAGACAACGAAATAGTAAAATGACGTTTACAATTCATATTTCGCACAGCGAATGTATATTCCATTGCTGTAAAGCTAATTAGCAACTGTAGCACCCGAAATGCACCCAAAAAAATAGAGCCATCGTATGTGTACGGTGGCTCATTTTTTTGACTGGCTACAGCCAATCGGCAAAGTGCGAAAAAATATCACCTGTCAACTGCGCTGGTGAAATACCTGGAGTCTCTGCAATAATGGCATCAACAACGTGCCTGACTTCATGGGCAAAAGTATTTAGCATTTCGGCCTTGGAAGTCTGGTTTGACAAGATAACTACTGCGCGTTTACTTGTCAATATTGTTGTTCCGCAATTATCAGTTTGCAAGTTTTTTCCCGTTTTTGCGCAGAAATCTGCGTTTTTCGACCATTTTTTCACCTGCGCGAGCACATTTTCGGACTCATCTTGTGTTAAGTCTTTGTAAAACGTGCAGATTTTATTACCTAATCTTAATGTTCGTTTCATATTTGATCCTCCCAAATGATAGGTACAGATTCAGCGATACAATCAGAATAGAAATGTGTAAAAACAGAGTTTTCGTAACTATTTGTCAAGTACGATTCAACCATAGCCAAAACCAGAGTTTCGTCGAATTTCGGGAAAATGGTTTTGAATTTTGCAATCAGGAAGTATGAATCATATCCTTTAGCGGCTCTGATGTTCGGAAAATTTTTGGTGATCTTATCAAAAATTTCTGGAGTCAACAATTCCACTTTGCAAAATTTTTCTGCGGCAAATTTGGCCATTGCCTTTGAAAAATGCCAGCCGTAGATTGACAAGTATTTGTCCATACCCGTAGGCCTTTTTTCGTATGTATCGAGTCTCATTATACCTCTTGTTTCCGTTCGTGATAACCAATTACAATTTCTTCTTCGTCCTCGCTTGCCGATATGGGCTTGCAAGATTCCATGTGCTCAAGAATTTTCTCAAGCAAGCACTCTATTTTTTTCAAATGCTCAATGCCGGTATCGCAACATTCTTTGCTTTCGGTTTCATCATCGTTTATTTCAGTCCACGCCATAACTAATCATTTTTGATTGTTCATAAATTGAGACAGCATCTCTTTCAATCCACTGATCTCGTTTTTCAGATTATCAATCTCCTCTCGTCTCGCAGCCTCCTTTTTGACTTCTGGATTCAGATCCTCTATCAACTTGTCGCAGTACTCAATATTTTTCTTGTGCTTCTCGATAGATTCAATCACGCGCTGAGAATTATTCCTGAGAGTAGAAATCTCAGTGAGTATCGCTTCCTTGCTGGTAGATACCACCATGCCGTTATTACCGAAATCTGCAATCTCGTTGTCTGCTGGTAATTTTTGAAGATCTATTGTCTGGCCATTCACACTTACTTTCAGGTCAACCACATTTTTAGCTGGCAAAAATTGTCCGTTTTGCTGATAACTTGTAGCGTTGAATTGTGGTATTGGGATTCCAACGGAGAGAACTTCTGCGTATTCTATCCTCGGAATTTCCTGTTTGTAAAGTATGTATACCGTTGCTCCTTGTCTTAAAGTTTGAAACATAGCGAGTTAAGTTTAAGAATTTCTAGAGATTATTTGTAGGATATTTGTAGGTCTGTCGTAGAATAAGAGGTAAATACCTGTAGTATTCAGTTCGTCAGTGCTGAAATCAATACCTCCAAGACCTTTCAAATCTATCTCTGAATCAGCCACGCCGGCTGTTGCAAATTTGATCGGGAGTGTGGTTGAGGCAGGAACAGCATAGGTCTTGTCGACACGAATCAGAAACAATCCCTGAAAGTTTTCTCTGAAATAAGGATGGTTTGCGATATTGAATACCACTCTGTCGGACTTAACGTCTATCGAAACTACCTCCAAACAAGGTATTCCCTGTCGGTTTGCTAATTTTAGTACACCCATTTTCTTTATTTTTAAAGGTTTATAAAAAAGTCGGAAAAAATCGGAAAACTTGTTTCCGATTTTTTCTTTATTAATGGAACAATCCAACTATGACCACAAAGAGCCAGTACCACCGACACCATAAGGTGTGATACCAAGCTGGGCCGCAATCGGCATTGGAACTGTGATAGTTGTTGGAAGTGTACGCTTGATCTCCTCAACTTCCTCATGAATGTTGTTTACAGCAGCGTTGATTGGAGTAGTGGCATTCACAAGCATCTGATTGATTGTCGCGTTCTGGTTGTAGTTGGAAATAGTCGCTTTGAGCGATGTGTTCTCAGCTCTAACTGACTCCAACTTGTCCTGAAGGGCTCTGAGCTCCAAGGCTGCAAAGTGCTCGTTCATGAGATTGGTCTGTGCGTCGATCTTTCCACCGAGAATGTTTGTCTGCTCGATGTTCGCAATGCGATTCTCGTAACCCTGACTTGTGATTGTGTTGCGAATATCGCAAGCGTGCTGTGCCATCTGGTTCACAATCTGGCAGTTTCCCTGCTGGATTGCGTTTATCACCTGCTGACCGCTCATCCCTACTTGGTTAGCAACATTCTGAACACTTGTACCCAAGTGAGAAAGTGCGCCCTGGATAGCTGTTGTCTCTACATTGAGATTTGTGGCAAGTTGCGAGATAGCACCACTGTTTCCGTTGATAGCCTGCTGGAGCAATTCTCTACCGGTGTTGTTGTTCATCTGTGCGCTGAGAAAATCGGTGTTGAAGTTTCCTCGACCGCCTCCCCAGCCGTTACCTCCCCAGCCCATTAGGAAGAAAAGGAAAATTATCCACATTCCGTTTCCGCCAAAACCACCGTTGTTCATCAATGCAGAAATTGTGGCTGCGTCCATACCACGATTAGCCAGCATAGGAGCCAACATCGACATTGCATTCACGCCTGAGTTTTCAGGCTGAAATACGTAAGTTTTTGAATCTGACATAATAGTAAAACTTTAGATTGTTATTTGTAAATGATTATTTGTGATAGCAAAGGTGGGATGTATATATAGGTTGTCAAATTATTGGGTAAAAAATATATAAGTATCTAAAAATAAGGAATATAATATAAAAATAATTGTTGCAATAGGACATAAAAAAGGCCGTGATTTTTTTCACGGCCTAAACGTTTAGAAGAAAAAATAAATATTTATGAATAATAATAAATAAAAAATAATAGTACAAGGAAATAAAAACTTATTGTTTAAGATCTTTTTGAAAGAAATATTTTTTACCTCCCTTATCTTTTCTCGGAGTAGGGATTTCCTCATTCCTGATCTTACGCGACAATGTTGTACGGTCACAGTGAAGGAAATCTGCCGATTCCTCCAGCGTGATTTTGTGAGTACCGATAATCTCAACAAGTTCGTTGATCTCATCTTCGTCTAGCCCACATTCGCCAGAGGCAATTTGTTGGCCGATTTTCACTATCATATTACCCAATACAGGATTCCCTTTTTTTGCTGTGCTCATACATTTTACGTATTAAAAATGTGACAATAATAAAACCGCTAATCATAACTATCCACCGGGCCGGAGTAAGATACTCTCCAAACATCTGATAGTTTTTCTGCACATAGATACAGTTGCTTACTACATAATTATAAATCAAAATGCTGCGAGACAACGTGCATAGCTTCAAGATATACGTACACATATATAATATAAGCATAGGGAACAACGACAATATAATTGTAAGTTCTACTACACATATATTGACACCTAATAGCAGATTCATGCAATGTACGCTCATCCCCAATGTGCTAATAATCAGGAATATTTTAAAAGCTATTTGAAAGATGTACAGCTGATATGCGGCTTTATTGTTCATGTTAGAATAATTGAAAATCGGATAACTCCCAAAATCGGTTTTTGACGGTTACAGCATGACCCGGCATATCGAACTTGATAGTGATGTCACCATCGTATTCTTTTTCCTGAGAACCACGCGCAGTACCTGTTTTAGTTTGACGGCAGATAGCGACCATGCCAATTTTAGGAAATTTTTCTCTGATTAAACGTAGCTCTCTGTAATCCATACCTCCGTATTGGGCGGAGTCTATAAAGATGAAATCATACTTGCCTTGCTCTATCAGAGATATTACATCATTGAGGTTTTTGCAGTCAAAAGCAATATCAAAGTCGTTGATACGATCATTAATAAATTTGAGCTTGCTCTTGATACGTCCAGCATCCTCCTCGTTGGTGACATAAAGAACGCGACCAAATTTAGTAAGGTAATTTCCGAATTTAAGACAAAATGTGCTTTTCCCGTGGCCTGGTTGAGCGCTGAGAATCATATAAAAATTACTTGCAGGTTCGCCAAGGAATGCTTTCCAGTCGCCTGTAAAAGGGAGACCTTTAATAACAGTATTCATAACGTCCTGACTGCTGATAGTTCCAAGCCCAAGGCTTTTTCGCTTGATGTATGTTGTTACGGGATTTTTCTTTGAAGCCTTTTCGACAAGTTTTGACTTTGAATAAATCTCCTTAGCAGCAAGGCACAATGTGTTTTTACCAGCTTTAAAAGCCAGATTTCCACCGTCAATATGAGCGCTCGTGAAGTTCTCTGCAATACGAATAAGATCTTTGTTGTTGTCCCTAAACCAATTTTTTACCCTGTCAGAACAATCAAACAATCTTACTTCATTGTTGTCGAAACTAACCTCTAGCGCGTAAGTGTCGGTTTTCTTTATCTTGGTTATTTTCATATTTCTCTACAATTTAAATAATAGTAGCAGTATGGATTAAATAGTGAATTGTAGAAAAAAAAGATGATTTTTTAACCAGCGAGAGTTTTCTCCTCCCAGGAAGGCTTTTTGCCAGTCTTTGAACTGATTGTGACAGTTTTCATTGCATTTTTACACTCAGAGCAAAGAGTCTTCCATTCGGGGAGAGCCTGTTTCTTGATTTCGTGACGATCGACATTGACGTATTTCATCAAGGCCGACTGGATCTTACGAATAATCTCAATAAATGGAGTTTTGCGATTGCGTTCTGACGCACAAGAATCCTGAATGTACTCAAAGAAATTCTGTATGCGCCATGTCTCCTTGGTTGTGCCAGCCATTTTACGGAAGCCGAACAGAATCTTGTACCAATATGGAGTAACAGCATACGATTCCTTCTTAGGTTTGTTTGCAGTTTTTTCCTTTGTTGGTTTCTTGGTATCAGGTTTCTTTGTATCAGTTTTTTTCTCGCCCTTTTTGCGTTTACCTGTTACTTTGCCGCCCTTACCCTTGCCGTACTTACGCTTTGTCGCTTTCTTTTCTTCTTTTTTCTCGCCTTTTTTGCGTTTGCCGGTCACCTTGCCTCGTTTTCCTTTGGCGTACTTGTGTTTAAGAGGCTTTTTGGAATCAGTCTCGTCAATCTTAGTGTTAGCAAGAATTGAATTTACAGTGCTGATCCAAAGATTGAGCGATTTTTTACAGTTCTCGGAGTCCTTGTAAAACTCCAAGTTTGTAACTTGGGCTGGATACATATTTACCAGCGGCTCAGGAAGATACTTTTTAATCAGTGGAAATTTCTCCTGAAAGTTGTCGATAGTTATTTTCATATCTTGAATTTTTAAAGATTATAGTGTCAATGCTAACATCTCTAATACTTGAAGCTGTGCTTGTGCATCAGCATCAGCCAGGCGCAATGCTCTCTCTCTCTCAGTCTCATTTCTGGAACCGGAGCTGCTTTTATCTTGAATACGTTTTGCCAAAGCAATAACAACATCCTCTTCAGATCTGCGCACATCACCTATGGTGCGTTTGTAATCCTCGATTGAATAACCACGTTTCAGGATAATGGTTGTCATATCAACCTTCTGACTAGAGATACGGTCGGGATTCTTGTAATTGTCAGTCTTACGCGAGATTATTTCTCGCATATTATTGCAGACCTTGTTTACCTTGCTGTCTCCGGAGAGATCCGCATTTTTGATAATTTCTAATGCTTCTTTAACATTCATTTTTTTGTATAAATTAAAAGTATTCAAATATAATAATAGTAGTATAGGATAAAACAGGATAGGAGTGTTAAAAGAAGTTAGGCAAAGATAAGTATTTTATTATCAATACCCAAACTTTTTAGAACATTAATTCCATCTCATTCTCCATTATAGATGTATTTGCAGGGATATTATTGTAGTCTACATCCAATTTTTGCCAATTTGTTTTCTGCAATTTGGCCGAGGCTGGGAATAATTTTTCAGCCTGTGCCGGCATAAGTTCTACCTTAAAATCGTATTTTTCCAGCAGATCAAACACTAAACCTTCTTGGCCACGTATACACTTAAAGTCAAATGTCATATTTCGCTGAGCCTCAAATGTACGGGATCTGTAGTCCAATGCCTCAAAGTCACTGTAGCAATGTTTTGAGAGTTCGTTAAAAGTCTTTTGGCTTTTTATAATAAGTTTCAGACTTTCTCCATCATTATTTATATAGAGATCAACACCGCGATTCAGATAAAAAAATCCAGGTTCACCGGTTTTAAGCAATTTTTTAAAATGAGGAACCATAGCGCGGATTTCGTACTGAGACAACATTGTAAGTGTAGCAAATCTGGATTCACGCGGCAGCAATACACCTTTCAAAACTTCCTTATTGGCAGTTGTGAAAGATATTAACTTCGCTTTTCCTGTAGACTGGCCGCTTTCCTTTTGTTCCTCAGTAAATTTCAACGCTTTGTCGTACCCTGTCAGAATATTACCCATAATAATAGTTCTGGTCTCTCGGTCTGTGTTGAGTTCTTTTGTGGCCTCATTCCAACCTTCAATCCAGCGTTTATCAAGATCATCACCTTCGGCCTCAATTCCATTCGTCAGGACTTTGATAACATCCAACATAAAAGCATCCTTATCACTAAGATTAAGATCAAGTCTCTTAGATGAATCTCCTACAGCAAATGATATAACAACATTAGAGAGATTGAAGCCGTGTTCAGACTTGTTGGTAATCTTTGTTCCAAGGCATATTCCGCGAATATTCCCAATGGAGTTAATCATAACAGCGCGTCCAGCGTAGAAAAACTCTATGTATTTTTTGCGCTCAATCTCAACTTTTTTTCTCGCTTTCATACTCTCCATACGCTCATTCATAACCTTTAAGGTCTCTTGGAGGTCTTTTTCGCATTTTGCAACTTCTTCGGCATCACCCTTTTTCTCTGCCTTGGCTTTTCGCTTCTCAATTCGTTCCATAGCCTCTTTGATACGTTGTGTATATTTGGCTTGAATAGCGTGGAATCCTGGCTCAAAATTTTTTGCTAATTTAAAAGCTAATTCTGCTGCTATTTCTTTTGCGTCTCGACCTTGACAATAGTTGCTTATCATCGCTTCTATAGTGCTCCTGTTGTAAGGTCTATTCAAATTCTTACAGTCGAATTTGCATTTGTAAACGGCATCAGCAAAACTGCTATTTCCCGATTTTCGCGAAATTACTACTTCCGGCTGACCTATAAGTCGTGCATCAAGATCAATATTCTCGACTTCTAGATTATATTCACCGCGCATTTTCAAGTCCTTTACAAGTTGCTCATATCCCTCTGAGATTGAGTTATAGAAATCTTCCTGCTCCTCGCACTGCAATACAGGAACATAGCGCGTTACTTTCTCTGCGTATTTGGCCGGCACCTTCTTATTGTCGCGGCTGCCTTCCTGCGATTCTTCCCCACCATCCATATTTAGTTTTGACAATATTTCTGGATGTTCACTCAGATAAGAATCACAAACTTCGTCACCTACTGAGTTGATAAAATCTGGAGTATCAATGATACTGCGTGACTGCTTCTGATTACTGGTAGTATTCGCGTCAAGTGATCTGAGTTTTTTTTGCAGAATCATCATTAATCTGGTTTCTGCCGGGATAGCTGAGATAAGGTAGTCATATCGTGGTGGAATCTTCCTAAGCTGACCCGTCCTGTTGATACGGCCTCGTTTCTGAACTTCCGTATTAATATCCAATTCAGACTGAGCAATTATCATCACACGGGGTTTAACTTCCTCTGGTTTCAGATTTGTACCCTTGGTTGTTGCGTGGGCGCTTGCTCCTGTTGATCCAGCTGCATTTATTATCAGCACATCAAGTTTGTTGTTCTGAAACATAGAGAAAACAACATTCTTTTTCTCTTTAGTTCGGCTGCGTAGTATTCCTTCCGTACCTTCCTCGTTGGTAAGTTCAATTTGCATATCTCGTCCTGTAACTTCGCCAACCTTCCAATGCCTTGTTTCGTTTCCAACCTTGTAAGTTCCAGATTGAATTTTACGTATCATGTAATCAATAGGACTCATGGTAATACCTGACGAGGCTTCCTCTATCTCTTTTTTCAGAGCATAGTATATTCGTTGACCTTCTTCCGGAAGCTCATCAATAGGAAGTGTACTTTGCCATGTTGAGTGATCCTCTTTGTCCTCCATTCTATATTTAAACATCCTCTCCAAGCCTTTGTTAAGAACTTCGGAAAAGTCGCAATTAACATACTCATCAGTTGAATAACCGTCGAAATGTGCAGCCATTGTATTAGATACAGCAATCACAACTTTTTTGCCCTGATTCAGAAGAGATACAGCGTGATCAGCTACGGCAGGTGTTTTGATACAATATAGCAACTGTGATACAATCTGGTGCAATTTGCTAAAAATAGGATCATGAGACGCTCCCAATTTTTTATCATTAGCTTTACCAGACGAGGTGCCGACACTTTTTGATTCAACCGCAGGTATAACATACTCTTTCTCAAACTGATTCATCTTGTTGATTATCGCAGTAATGAAATCACACTTACTACGGTGTTCGGCCTCCAGATCAGCTACTCCATAATCTTTCTGACCGTCCTTATTCAGGTAGATGTAATTAGTCTCAATGCCGGAGTAGTTTGATTCACGTCTGATCATCTGTCCCTCTTTTACTATTGCCGAGGAAATAATCTCCTGTAATGCTTCACCACCGTTCGCGATAGTGGATATTAAGGCTGTGTTGTCGAGTTGCGCATCCTGAATACACGTTTTTTGTGCATAGATTACAAGATTCTCCGGGCGCTTTGCGTATGTAGCGGAGAGAAAAAGAGAATGCCTTGCCTCATTAGCCAATAATCCAAAGGCAATGAACACGTTGGAACCGGCCAACTTCACATCTGAATTTTCACCTTTCCACCAATTAGTTTTTGCAACCCTACTGCCGCTGATATTGTGGCTCTCATCGAAAATGTATATACAGTTGTCTGCAATAGATTTCAACCAGGCCAATTTTTGAAAATCCTCTCCATTGCTTATCTCTCCCTTTTTGCCTTGCTTATATGCTTTGTTGAGTTGGGAATAAGTAAGTAAGATATAATCAAATTCTTTTCCAGTCTTAGGATTGATAGGCATTTCGCCTAGTTTTCGGAATATTTTTTCCTTGGCCTCAATACCAAGCGGACTATGCACAACAATATCCTTGTCGCTTTCTTCATCGTATGTTGTAACTCGCGCTGTTGCTCCATTGTTTACGATAAAAGGTACAAGATCTCCACATCCAATATCCGAGAGGTCGCGGTAATTATCTGTGAAAAGATTATCTTTTTCGGTACAATAAACAGGTATCATTCCGTGAACCATCGCATAACGAATTATACTGCTTGCCACACGGCCTTTTCCTATACCGGTCTGGTCTCCAATAATCATTGCCTGATTGCGTGCCTCAAAATTGTAAATAGTGAGGGCCACTGCATCTACCTGCTCTGCAAACAGTCGTTCCTCTATCTGATCGCGTGACCATTGCAGACGTTCGCAGACAAAATCAGTAACATTCCCAACAGCCTCCTTTAGGTGTTTGAGAGCTTCGTGAAGGTCGTACCCCATACTGTCAGGAGTGTTGGTGTTAAGTTTGTGGATATCCGAGGCCGGAGTGTAGGCCATTCCGAGGGTATCTTCCAGAGGCATTATATCATCGAGTTCATCACCCGTTATCCAAGCTGGTATATCAGATATTATCTGCATACTGGCATTGCAGGGAACATACCACACTTTCTGTACATTCAACATTGCGTCGGTATCCGCTTTTGTACAGAAGTAAGTATTTTCAGGATCTCCTTTAATCCTAAAAAAATTACGTTGAATATCAATTAACTTCATGATTATATATTTTAGTAATTATTTTCTGTGTATGTTATTCCAGATACGCTTATACAACTCATCAAAAGTGTCTACTTGTGCGTCAAGAATAGGGTCATAATCATTACGCCATAATGATAATGGATTGCTGTCAAACTGTGGCCTTCGTCCATTAACCAACAGGGCAATGATAGGAAATGACGTTCCTTGTTTTTGGTAGAGGTCTCCGTTTATGTAGATAACATCCTCCAGGTTATATTGCCTGTTCAGATAGTTGAGGAATGACATCCACTCTCCACCTCGCAGTTTTCCGTTCTGATCCCAGTAGGTGTTTGTTTCGTGGTCGTACTTCCTGGATCCCAGATTTCCACCTACTATTATGGCACACCTTCCAGAATCTTTCATTTTTTCAAGAGCAAGCACTGCCAATTTGTAATCAAGATTCTTGAATGTATATTTGATTTCGCGATCTCCCTTGAGTCCAGTTCTTACAAGATAGTCCTTGCTGTTATCCAGCCTCATAAATGGAGGATTGGTGATTACGCAATCATATTGTTTATCAGGAACATCCAATTTGTTAGCATCCTGATTAGTAACATGTCTGTAACTGCCTGTCAATAGATTATTGTATCTTATCTCATCAAGCTCATTAACATCGCATTCGTTGTTGCGGCTGGCGATCAACAACATACCATTGCCGGCTGTTGGCTCCAGTGTGAGTCCGTGACCAACATATCTGCCGAGCAAATAAGCAATAGGACAAGGTGTTGAATATTGCTGCAACATCTTAGACTTGCCATCGCGAGGCTTTATCACAGGCTGCCAATTGTACAAATCTTTTAGTTCTTCAAATATCTGAATATCAGATTTAGCGCTATCGCTCTGAATGATAGTTTGACATATTTCGACTATTGTTCGTTCGATAAGCTGTGACATAAGTTGATAATTATACTTGAGGCCGAGATTGTCTGCTATTTTGCGAATCTGAGGCTCAGTAACTTTTTTACGCTTAAAATATGCGGCTCTTATAGCATCCTTGAATAAGGAATACTCGTCAGCCGTCTGATACTTCCCCTGTAATCTTTTTATAAGATCTTTGTATTCGGATTTCTTATTGTTGTAAACAATGATTTCCTTGCCAGTATCGAGGCATACATCAATAAAATCATCATTAACATAATTTCGCCTATCTGAATACAGATTACCACCACCCGAGTTGGTTATTATGTACCATGTTGTTTTATCCATTGCATAACCCAACAGTTTTATTTCTTGTTTATAAAGATTGTCTCTGGTTTTTACAGTGTATGTTCCAGACTTTTCGTCATAGCCTATTATCTGTCCAAATTTCCTGAATCCCCAAATAAATGTGACATAATCACCTATCTGAAAGTATTGAGACAATTTACACTTGTATAACTCAGATTGCGAATTGAATGCCTCATATATCTGGAGTTCGGCCTTGTCAAAATCCTCTGTGGAATCGGTGCCGAATAATATACTATTATTCTCTGTAGTTAGAAAAGTTGTTATCTCTTCTTCCTGTAATATTGTATCAGGAATATACAAATCGTAATAATCATAAAACTCACATTTTGCAATGTATGTGTTACGAACCAAACCCAGTTTAAGTATTACAGAATCAATATTCGTTTTATTGGGAAGTCCATAGATATTATTAGAGCTAAAAACATGGCGACCTCCAACATATATTTCGTCCCTATCATTGAGTTTTGTTGTTATTTCCTCGCAAACCAAATCAAATCCATAATCAGTTATATTGATTCCAATAACAAGGTAATAACAAATCCAACCGCCAGACCAACTGTACTCCACTACATCTCCTATTTCATAATCATTGATAGAAGGATGAGCCCCAAGAATACCTTTGTTTTGCTCTTTTCTTATTACTCCTAATGTATTTCCCATATCTCCTACATTTTTAGCGTTTCCAATTCTACCTCATTTACAGTTG
Organism: uncultured Bacteroidales bacterium; assembly: GCA_937896895.1. GTDB lineage: Bacteria > Bacteroidota > Bacteroidia > Bacteroidales > F082 > Limimorpha. The sequence continues at coordinate 29,891 of CALBNV010000025.1, forward strand.
CATAGTCTATGAAATTAAAGCTTCGATTCATAACCTTGCAAAACAACTCACAAACTAACTGGGCCATCGGATCGTCGTAGAACTTCGACTTGCATTCTTTCACAAAGTCGTAATACTGGTAAGTAGTTGTCTTTTTCTGCTCATCAGAGAAATTGTAATACTCCAGATTGTAATATGTGCAGAACTTATTGTTAACACCATCAACACCAGCCATCGGCAGACGGTTGTATATATAATCAGGCACATACGAACCAAGTTTTGTTTCTCCCATCTTTGCCTTTTCAATCAATTCTTTGTAAGGATCCACGTATTCATCGTAATCTCCATAACTGCGATATTTGTCATAATCCTTTAACTGAGGCATATTCAGGAGAACGTCTTTTGAATATTTTTTGCCGGTGAGTAATCCAGCCAGAGTTTCTGTAAAAAACTCCATATATTTCCAAGGATAGCTCTTGCTGCAATTTTCCTGTGCGGCATATCCAGATACCTCGGCTGCTGCCTTCCTGATTTTTTGTGAGTATACTTTCTTGTGCTCTCCCAATTCTCGGAGATTAGCGTGTATGATATGACCTATTTCGTGCAGTGCAACATCAGAAGTTGTCCAGTATCCAGCTTTCTTACATTCAATACCTGCAACATCCAAACCTCCTTTCTTTCTCTCGCACATTGTAGAGTAATAGAATGTCAGAGGCACCATTACAACATTATTGAATTTTGAGATACTATATGATTGTCGTACCCAGGCGTACCCGTCTTTTGATGAGTCGCGAAGGTCTATTTCCACAGGGATCTTGAATCCGGCCTTTTGAATATAACTGCCAGCTGCAAATACCTCTGTTGAAATAATATTACCAATAAATTTTGAATTTACCTGCAATGCAGTTTTGACCCAATTCACGACAATTTTTGCATTGTAATCATATTCTGCATATTCCTGTGCGATTCTCCACAGTTCATCGTATGCTGTCATTCTGAATGACTTTACTAATGATGTAAATTCATCACTCCCAAGTCCCTCTACACTTGGAAGGTTGTTATATATGATGTCTGGTACGTAGCTCATAACAAATCTATTTTATAGTCTTCAATATCCTTTTTTGTAAGTTTACCCAATGTGTTGTCAATAAACTCAAGTTCTGCTGTCTGTAATGTGGTGTCAGCCTCATTGCCATACTTCTGGTATTTCCTGATGAAATCCTCAACCTTGGATTTCATATTTTCTGAAAACATCCAGCCCTTACCGTCTGGTATCGGATCATATTTTGAGTTTTTCCAGTACGTTCCCCACTTCAACCCTAACCCGCCTGGGTGACGGCCCAGTATTTTTGCGTATGCCTGAGTGTTGCCAACCAGGATATAAGCCTTGTCCGAATATCGCAGAATCTTAAAATCTGTTGGACCGTCGTACGACACTGTTCTGGAATCGGGCTTGCTGTTATCAGGTTTCGGTTTGGCTGCGGCTCGTTTTACGTACCAAGCATTATCCTTTTGCTTGGCTGGTATATTCAAGCCGATCTTGTCGGTCACTACTCCGTTCTCGTCACAGGAATAGCAGCGCAGTTTGCCGTAGGCTGAATATACCTTGTGATAATTCAGCAATACCTTGATTTCTGGATGAAAAATTGTGTTCCAAGAAACTATAATATCGTCCTTTTTGAGTTCATCAACCTTTTTGAACTCTGGAGGAAACGGCAGAAGCGCCCTTTGCCTGTCTATCTCGGCAAATTGTTCGGCTTGCTTTTTGGCCCTCTCGGCGGCTTCCTTTTTGCGCTGCTCCTCCTCGGCCTTTTCCTCTTCCTCAAGTTGCTTTTTTCTGCGCTCTATTTCCTTCTCCACGTCAGAATATTTCATGCCCAGTATTGTTTCGATAAAAGGCTTGATGTTCTTCTCGTAGATACCATCAATATTGATTACTACGTGGAAATAATTTGATATAAACAAACTATGTGTAGGTTTGCCAATCTTTATCTCTCCGAAAAACAGGTTGTTGTCGATAAGTTTCTGGAATGTGGCTTGCAGTTCCTTGTACTTGGCTTCCTCCTCCTCATGGCTCATGTTTGAATGCTGATCCTTGGGGTTGCGCAGTGCTGGAATACTTCTGGTGATTACAAAGTTTTGCGAATCCTCCTTGTATCTGTATCCGAACCATCCCAAGATACGCACTATATCGTATTTCTTTTTCTCATCTATGGCCCTCCATTTTACGCCAAGGCTCTTGTTGTCATTCACTACTAGTGTAACATATCCGCCAGCGGATCTGTTGCTTTTTAGTGGTGGACAGATTCCGTGTATTGTTACCTGTGTCTTGTACTTGCATACTGGGTGACCATCCTTGGCCAGAGCATCAATTTTCTCAATAGTAAGACCTTCTTTGCGGAGGCCCTCAACAATGCTCTCTGGTATTTTCTTATCTGGCGCAAGATTCATCTTGTGCTTTTTGTCGTAGTTTGTGGCCACAAAGATATTGTCCCCTGACTCCTCGTCGCTGTCGCTGTCGTTATCTCCCAACATATTACAAGCTCTCAACGCCTCGTTGAATGCTTGTGTAAAGATGTTGTCGTTACTGCGCACACCTGATAGTTCTGTGTTGTTCATATCAATAAACTCTAATTCTGCATCTTTCAATGCGTGGTAATACTCAATATATTTGTCAAGTTCTTCTTGTGTAAGCTCGCGGACAGTCCCCCAGGCACGGGAATAATTTGTATTCCATTGCCTGTCGTACTGTTTGATACTTCGTATAAATTCAGTTTTGTTTTTAGCTAACCCAACCTGGCAACCATAAGATTCTGGATAATATTCCTCGTCACGATCTGTGTCGAAAATAACGAAATATTTTAACTCAGGCCTCTCTGTTGACTTGCCTTTTGCCAAACCGATAACATGCTCGCTCGTTGCGCAAAATTCCATTATGCCTCCGGATTCTTTAAGGTTGTATTTGAGCCCGAACAAAGGCGCTACAAAATATCCAATAACAGTATATGGCTTTCTATCAAAAACCGGGTTGACATCCTGGGCTTTTACCTTATCTCCTATATTAAAATGCTTTGGCGCTTGAGACTTCAAATACTCGCTGTTATGAGAGTATTTCAGCTTGTCTATTGAGACTATTTGACCATCCGATAGACTGGCATTATTATCATTAAGTTTTAGAATCTCAAACAGCGCATCAGGATCTCCGTTTACCATCACCCAGTCTCCTACATTGAATTTAGATTCCTGTTGAGCCATAATCTCAGCCTCAGTAAAATCTTCCTTCACGTATGAGCCTAATCTGTAGAAAAACTGATAATCCTCGTAGTATATACCCGTTACTTTCAAGTGTTCTTTTCCATATTTCACGGTTGATCCAATCTTGAATTTAGGTGATACCGGAAGGTTGATTTTCTTATAATCAAATCCTCTATTCCAGCCATGGGTTATTTTGGCATAACCTCCGACGTGGAACCAGTGTCTATTAGGAGAATCAAAACTCCCTATCTGGTCAATACAAACGGCACACAATTCGTCCTCGGCAGAGTCATAATCTTTATAGGTTATAAAATCTCCTACATTGAGTTTTTCTCCGTTAACATCCGTTACTCGGTAATTGTATCGTTGAATATCTTTTTCACTTACCCAAGGATCAAATGTGTAATTTTCTGGCTTCAAATAATACTCCACATCGTTATTGTAGTAACGATACGCTGCAATCTCATATTCTCCAGAAGTTTTGCTATACGTTTCAACTTTGCCGTCGCTTGTCAAGATGTTTCCTTTTTTATAGCTTATTTTTTCGCCAAGGCTAAATGCAGGTTTTTGATTGATAGGTCTATACTCCAACATAGACAAGCTATGAGCGGATGTTCCATCAGAAAGTTTGGCTGAATCTTTTGTGACAGATAATATACGGTAGGTTCTGTGGATGTCTGCTGCTACGGCCTCACGTTTATCAAAGGTGTATACACACCAGTCGTCCTTTGATAACTCGATTGGTGATTTACTAAGTTCAAAGCTATTTACATATATCTCTTCTTCTACACCGTATCTGTTAGTCGCTTTCAGGGTCCATAGGTGATCCTTTTTTGCGATAACTTTCATTGGATCAGCAAATGAATAATATTCCCACCAGCTCGACTGCGCATAGCGATTGAAATACACAGTCTCTCCGTCAAGCGATTCGCAGATAGCCACCCTTTTGCCGGCCTTTACGAGTTTGGGTAAATAGTTATCAAGTGAGTGATGTGGAATTGCAGACAAATAGTCTCCTTTATGCTGTGTCAAGGTAATTCCGCAAATTTCAGATACTACCTCAGCATCTTTTCTGTATGCCTCATAGAAATCGCCTACCCTGAACAATAATATTGCATCAGGATATTTCTCCTTGATAGAGTTGTACTGATCTGCGTTAATTATTGCGCCCAACGTATCTCTATCAGCTACTTGCATAACTACCCAGTCTCCAATCTCTCCTTTAACATACTTTCCCGTCTTTAGAGTATTCATAAGACCTTTTAGAATTTCTGATATTGTCTGTTCTCTATAATTGTTATTGAAACACGGAGCTTTGTACATAACTTCAGAAAAGATTCTGGAATTTACATAGTTTTTACATACAATTTTTTCAACATCCTCTCCTATTAGGATTGAAACATTATATTTCGTCTTAAAATGACGTAAAAACTGTTCCTCCTTCGCGTTATGGTCACCAATACGTATAGTTAGAGTGTCCCCATTAGGTAGAATGTATGGCTGTTTATTGTAAGCTGAATTGTGTTTACTGCTTTGTCTCATCCCCAAAGTCTTCCTTAGTTCTGTAGCTATAGAACTTGGTTTCTTAATATCTTTGAAATATTGAGGAACTCCAACATTTAAAATTTTTTGAATTTTATATATATATTTTTTTGTATCCATGTTTTTTTTCTTATTTTTGCAAAGCATTTCAAGTATAAACATTAGAGCGCAGAGGAGCTCAATGCTGGTGACCTCTAATCTTGTTATGAGACTGATAGATTTGCCTGTCACCCTTATCGAGACAGTCGACTTTTTGGGAAGCGTCTACAAAGTAGCTGCTTCCCTTTTTTTTATTTCTTTGCTTGTCTATAAATCGCATATCCAGCACCCAGAAGTACAAGAGCGGCAAACACCTTGGAGTAGTTGATCTTACGGGATGTTTTGTTTTCAGGAGTTGATTCCTGCTTTTGCGGAGTAACTACGTTACTTTTGCTCTGTTCAGTAATCTGCTGTTGATAGCGTTGGTCGCTTTCTTTAATTGCGTCTTTTACAATAGAGTAATCTCCTCCACCGTAGTTATCAAATAGGAATGATAGGGACAATGTGCTAAGATGTGATTCCTGACACCTAGTGATAATACTGTTTTTTGACCTTCCTGATTCAATTTTTAGTACAATATCATAGTTGGTGCTGTTGGCCCAATTAGGATTTGGAGTCATAGACTGAACGTACAACACATCACCCTTATCTACTTTAACACTTCCATCATTGAAGCTGGATTGCGTTATATAATAGCAATGTGGCTGCAAATAATATTTCTTTTGAGAGGCTATCATAGATTTCGCCTCCGACTCTGTAATTTTTGTGAATTTCTGATTCAATTCTGTTTCGTTGGCCACAAAATTGTTTCTATGCTTCTGACCTCCAGTCAAACAATCAAACCTTACTAATCCACTATTCACGTATGTTAACTGCACTATTTCGCTATAAGCAACATACGCCTGTCCAGAGCTAACAGGTGTGCAAGGAATCTTCTTACACCAATAATATTCTCCAACTGCTGTCATTACTTTAATTCTTTAAATTTGTAAATAACTGTCTTATGCCAGTCCTGAGTGTAAGCGAGTACACCGAGGCCGGCCACTGTCACAATTCCTAAAGTCCACCAGAGCCAGGCGAGGGACCCAGCATCAGGCAATTGTTTCCAGATGTTCAACATATTTTTAGCGCGGTCGCGCATAAAGCTGTATTCGTGGTTTTTGCGCGAATTGAGGGCTATTTCCTCTAGCTTGGTGATATTGGTAGTGCCTTTGGCTACGGCTTCGTTAAGGATAGGAACAAAACCTTTGACTCCTGAAAAGCCGGTGACATATCCGACTCCGTTCCAACAACCATAGTACAGGTGTGCCTGGATCTTGGGAGATTTAGCGACAAGTTTTTTTGCCTTTTCGCTTAGGTTTTTGAGTGCGTATCTCTCGTAAACATCATACATCATTTCGGCACAGAGCTTTCTCAGCTTCTTATCGAGGTCTGATCCGGCCTTGGGCTTATAGTTGTAGCTCCAATTTGTGCTAGCGTTCTGCGCGTCGATGAGCGCCCAGAACTGCTTGCCCTGTGGTGTGTTGTTGATGTTTCCTCCAGCGGTCCTGTCAATGCCAAACATAGTCTCTCCAGACTGGTGCATCACCTTGTATTTTACGGGATCTCGTTTGTACATATCAGGGTGGAAATATCCACCCTCATAGTTTTTAATGATAAGATCCGCATATTTGTAGAAATTTTTGTCCATGCGATTACAGTTTTGTACACACTATCGAACAAGACGTGCTAATGCCTGAGTTTTTTACATTTGCTTTTTCGATAGCGAATTTGCCGTTGAGTATGGTGTTTACATATTTGGCCAGACTTTCAGGTGTGAAACCTCGCTGATATGCGTAACTGTTTTTTCCTTTCTTCAAAAGTTTCTCACTATCGCAGTCTAGCGAAATAGCATTCGCTATCTCCTTAATCTCCTTCTCGCTCCTGGTGTTAATAATCATTATACCACCTTTGGCCACAAGAGAGGCCATTTGTCTGATGAGATTTGCTCTCCAATCGTCGGGTATTACATTGATTACTGCATTGCTGATTACCACATCATATTTCTGTCGGATGGTGTTGTAGTCAGTGTAGGTAGGTGCTTTACGATCCTTGGAGACAAACGGCTCCACATCGTCACAGCGCAACCCTTTTGCTCTCATCAATTCTGTGCCGGCCCCACTGCCTGAGCTTGCATCAAGAATTTTGGCACCAGGCTTATTTTTCAACAGCCAATCTGCGATCTTCTGGTAAGATTTTATAGTGCTGTTGGCACTTACCGTGTTGTGACCGCCCTTGCTTGTTGCCTGGTTGCGCCAAAATGGATACTTCTTGTCTAACTCTGTGGAGGTCGTGCCCAGCTTCCCGGGTTTGATCCTTGCTCTGCCCATAGTTAGTTCTCGTTGAATTTCTTCTTAGGTGTGTGGATTGGGAAAACGGAATCGTCGTCTCCGTTCATTTCCATAACAACTTTCTTGAATGAAGGAGAGATCGCAAACTTGATGGTTGGCACATACTTGCCCTGTACCTTACGTCTCTGGCCGCGGAAACTGCCGATAGAGAATATCTGAACGTTCTTTCCCTTAGATACATTTTTCTGGATGGTCTCCCAGTAGCCGTCGATAACCTCTTTGATGGTTGATTTGGTTACGTTCTTGTCCAACAGCGAGTAAACTCCGTCACGTATCTGCTTCTCGCCTACACTTTTGTAACCTTCTGGCTGACCGCCAGAAAGACGGCAGCTTTTCTTTGTTGCTGACTTGTGCTTTGCACAACTTTTCTTTTTACTTGCCATAGCGTTTTAATGATTAAATGAATACTGTCGCTATGGATTTAAATAGTGTTCTAGTAGTAGAAAAAAAAAATAAATATTAGGACTCTTTTTTTATCCTATTTATAGAATTACAGAGATCTCCCAAGACCAGAGAGAAATTGTTTAACGCGCTGGTGTTTGATGCAATTATTGCGCTCTGTTCTTTGAGTAACGAGCACATAAACTCCTGAGATTTCTGTTCCTTTTCCTGAGCTTTGTCGAGATATTCCTTTATCAATTCAAGCGATTTTTTTATAAAATACGCCAGAATTGAGAATAGTACGACGCAAACTGCAATAGGGAATCCTAATTTTTCAAAAACTGGTAGTATTTCCATTGTCGAGTGTTTTTAGTTAATACTATTTTGAAACACAGATAACATCTTACTCAACAGCACAAAGATATGAATTATTTATTTAATTAACAAACAAAAAACTTGCATTTTTAAAATATTTTTTTATATATTTGCATCATAAAATCATATACATTATACCTATTCTCAATAATTCTTTTGGACATTTACTCAAATTTTTACATTTTACTAGGTATAATAATTTTGTTATGAACTTATATACTAAAGTTGAGGATATATTCAACAATATTACTCCGAATCCGAACCGGAAATTGTATTCCGTTGTTGTGACAGCACCTTTTTGTTGCGCAGCTTTCCAGGACTGGGTAGAGGAGTTTTGTGTGTATCCTTGGGTTGGTTCTGGCAGACAAATTCTTTTTGTCTCAGACGCTGATCCGATTTGGATTTCAAAGGAATTTCAGAGCGCTCACGTTGGCTACACACTTACCGTTTTGCATCCTGCGTCTTTTTTCTCTGACATTCCTGAGTTGTGGTTGTATGCATACTACTATCACAAGGCGAATGGATATGTTTATTCAGATAGTGTGGATAAGCAAGCTGAGGTATATTTGGAATGGCTTAGTCAAAAGGAGGATGAACTATGCTAAAAATCTATTCTGGAAACGACCTCTATTTAAGGTCAAATTACCTTCACGTATATCTGCGTTGTTATCAGTTAGGTACAAAGTCACCAAAGGAGTTGGTAGAACTGGCTGAAAACTTGCAGAAACACGCTTTTTGCAATCCCAAAAAGACGCTCGAATACACAAGTAATAGTCCTGATTTCGTACGGGCCGTATCAAGGATATTTGAGCTTTACGGAATGGAGTATAAGTTGTATCTGAATGGTGTTGAGTCAGATTTGGAAACAGTTATGCGGTTTTTCAATGAGGCATTCGACTACGAGGATAGTCTTATTAACGAACTGAAGGTAAACAAAGAGATCAACGAGGAATTGTTGCTGAAAAATGGATTTTCTCAAGATCCTGAATATACTGAATGCTTGATTAAGGAGAGTGACAAATATTTGTTATCTTTTAACAAGTACAATCAGCACACATATTTTGAGAATAAAGAAAATAAACTTATCCGATCAGAGGAAGTGAAAAATCTGTATGATTTTCAACTGATTCTGAACACTCTGGATATTGATATTAAAATGAATTTAGGTTATGGAAAACGAAATAACAAAGTGTTGTCGTAATTGCAAGCATTCCGTTAAGCTGACTCGTCCAATACCTATCATAAGATGTGCTAACGAAAATAGACATCCATATTTGGGTTTAACTGGCGACTGCGAGGATTGGGAGAGTAACGAGATTGAAATCTGTTATCTATCGCTGAGCGAGACCGACATCAACAAACTCAAAAATATCTTAATTGAGGTGGAGAAACAAGGGTTCGATAAGGTTGCAGACGAACTGATATTTGACCCTGATTATCTGGGAAACGCTCGGGCAACGGTAAGACTGTTGGAAAAAGGTATTGAAGCCGCTAACAAGGTGGCGGATACTATGAAACAAATAAAGGATTTGGTTTATAAAAATTATTAGAAAAGTAATTGAGGGATACCCCTCTAGTAATTGATAGTATTATGGTAACAATAGATCAAATAAAAAACGAGAAGGCCGACTATGAACGAAGGTTTGCTAGGAGGCAGTGCGAATTGAATAAGATTGCAGAAATGCTATCTGAAAGTCCGTTGCTGAAAAATCTTGATGATGATGGTTGTGTCTTGCTAGAAGAATATTTCAGGCGTAATGGCTTTAGAGTGGATTCTGATCTGTCGGATTCAGAAGGGCAATTATATAGAACTATTCGTTACACTAATAAAACAAGTGTGTTCCTGGCCCTCAATGGCGAGGCACGTTTTTGTCAGGATTTAAGTGGAGACCGTATTTTGCTGGTCTCATTTTCTTTTCAGATAAAGCAAGATCCTATCTTGTTGAAGTGGTGGCAGATTAGGCTTAGGTTGAGTGAGTTCTGGATGTTCCGAAAACTCAGGAAAATGTTTTGTGATAAAAAATAATTGATATGTCTGCAATACTCGTAACGATAGGGCTTTCAGGAGATTCAATCCAAAACACGTACACTGGAAGCGTTGGCGAGGGATTATCAATTTTACCGAATCAAAGTATATAAGAACTCCAGAAAATAGTAACTATGGAAAGACCTGACGATAAGAGAGTATGTCATTTTGTTTTTGAACATTGGAGTTACGAGGGACAATATGACGCAAAAAGCGATAAATTCATTAATGTAAGACAAAATTGTGATCATATCCAAGAGTGTGACTTTGAGGATATCGAGGAGTGGTCTTATGTTGATATTAAGTTAACCAAGGAGTTGCTGAAAGGAAGTCGTAATCCAGGGAATAAAGAATTGATAAACCAAATGAAAATCTGGGGAGTTTGGAACAAGTCTTGATCCGCAGGTGTGCAAGTGGTTTAAGGATAATGATTGAAAAAAGCCCTCAGAATTGATTTTCTGAGGGCTTTTTTATACAAGTTTTATATCAAGCATATCCATCAGCTGCTCAATGCGTTGTATTCTGTCAGTGGTATTATTCAGGAATTTGGAGGCCACCGACTTATGAACTCCCCACATACGGGCCACATCGGCAACTTTAACCCCTTTTTCTTTCATCTTTCTTTGAATACAATCCAGGATCTCACTTCCTGTTCCAAGGTGCATTTGAGCCTTACCTCCTAATTTTATAAACTCGGTGGCGAAATTTGAAGGTGTCTCCTCGGCTGTGAGGATTACCTCGCTGCCGTTGAAAACACCTCCCACAGCCTCGGCAAAGGCTTTTAAGGCTGTGAGGTTTGGGTGTGTTACTATTGTTTTCATTTGCCGTAAACTTCATCAAAAATTTCTATCGTGTGACGTATCATATCGTCCCATATTTTATTTTCGTGTTCCGTCCAATCTCCATCAGGGCATGGAATATGCGTCTCTAAATCTCCGATGTAATCCTCAAGTTCTTCCTTGGTCACATTGTTGATTTTTATATCTTCGTCTAATGTATTAGAGAAATAATCCCTTGTTTGATAATCTTGATAATTCATAGCATTTAAGTTTTTACGGCGGTTTGATGTTATCGCCCCGCCTGATTGTTAAAGAGTTTTGTATTCGTCTGTTTCTGAGTTATATTCAACGAGAACATACTCATCGCCAGCAATTCCGATATGTGAATCATAAGACCTGATTTTGTAAGTCCTTATATTGCCGTTATCGAAATAATAACCAGCTGTTTCACCAGTAGCGAAATCCTCTGCGGTTGTGAAATCTTTATCCACTTCGCAATCGTCTGTCGCCTCTCTGATATAGTCGGCTTCCGCATCTTCTTTTATTTCGTCCATTGCTGCATTGAAAAAGCCTACAAATTCTTTCCAATTTTTCTCGTTGTAAGGGAATACACAGAAACCAGTGTGGATGTGTTCTCCTAGATTCTCATCTTCCCTCCAGTAATCCTGAACGAAATTTTCTTTGAAGTCATTAGCACTTGATTTAAAGAAAACTCCTTTGTCATCATAGACTATAAAAGCCTCTTTTAGAGAATTGTAAATTGGGTTGTAAACATCCTCCCAAGTACAATTATTGTTTGTTTCTAATTTTTCAAATCTTCTCATTTTTGAACCGTTTTAAAAAGTGAAACATTTTATTTGTTTGATAGTGCAAATATATACACTATTTTTGAAAGGTGCAAATATTTACACCTTTTTTTTATAACTTTTTTTGAAAATTTTTGTAAGTTGCTGATTTATAGGAATAAAAAAAGCCTTTCGGCTTTCGCAGAAAGGCTCAAAATTTTCTCTTGCAAGATAATTTTATGTCAATCTATCTCTCTGAGAATTATTTCAATTCCAAAACGGTTCAATTAAATTGAGATTTAAATTGACATTGCAAATGTAGTTTTTAGTCCTGAATCTGCAAAATATTTTTGTATCTTTTTTATTAGTAAATAAAAAGTGATTGAGATTCAGAGGATTGATGTTATTCGGAGTTATAGAGACAAAAAAAAGCACATACCTTTTCAAAGATATGTGCTGGTGATCTCTGTGTGTATCCTTTCAACAGTGATCTAGGTTTACTATAAAGGTATTCTCTGTTCATAAGGCAATCCTCCAGAAGCCTTTGTTATGATACTCGCAATAAAAGCAGAGTAAAGCTCCTTGTTGGCCTCCAAATACTTCTCCGTCCTGTTATTCAGGTAATGAATATGAGAGTTCATTACCCTCACAACAAGCCAGGATATTGCCCTTATTAGACAAGGGAAAACCAATAACCCCAACAATATAAGTGTTAATGGTATCATGTTCTTAAAACCAACAGTTTTCAAGCACCTTAACAAGGTGCCAAGTTAGGTATGTTAAGATTGTTATGCAAACTAAGACAATTATGTCCCAGTAGTCGAAGTTGTGTTTTTCTTCCATTTTTTAGTTCATTTTTTTAGTTATACAATATGTCTCTTCTGCCAGGCCGTTACATACGAGGCGTGGATCTCATGCATTGCCGCGTCAAATTCCAATGTCTTACAATATTCCTTTATTTCGGAAAAGTTGCAAGATAATGTCCAATGTCCTTGTGTAACAAACTTTTCAAAGCTTCCAATCCAGCTTTCGATAAAACGACAGTCGGAGTGATGCTTAACAGCGTAAAGTGTGTCGGCAACGTCTGAGGGAACAATTTCATCCCAGTAAACACGCAACCTCTCTAATAGTTCGGCAACTCCTTCTCTCAGAACTTCCCAGTATTCTTCTTGACAGTCATCCCAACCTTGGGACAAGTCTTTCAAAAACCACAGGTAGTTATAGAATGAATAAATGCACATATTCAATATCTCATGCTTCATATATTCATCCTCTTGATCTTCAATGTTATTAGCCTTATTGAAGGCTGTCATATAATCAAAAATGATACTTGAAGATTTCATCGTGTAACCTGCCAAAAGGCTGCCATAATGTTCGTCACACCTAGACCTTGAATTATAGTTCGGGATCCACCAATAAAAAGTGTCGGCTTGTTCCGAGAAGTCAATTCTCTTAAAGGTCTTATCATGAGCTATTGCATAGTCAAGCGACCTTATGAAAGGATAATCCTCTGATCTGTGTGAATTGTAGCCATCTGGAAACCATACGTTGTGTTTTTCCAGAAACTTTCTATTGTATAGTTTTGAATTTACCCAGATTGAGTTCGATGGAATCAACTGCCTAAACTCTCCCTTGTCAAATCCGTATAGAGGTGCGCCGATAACAGATATAGGCAGCGGATCATTTCCTGCACAATATTCTTTTTCCAAAACTTCCCAGAAACGATACACTGCATTAACTGCATACGAATCATCTTCATCACACAAAACAATATAATCAGACTTGGCTGCTTTGATACCAATATTGCGTGATTGACCTTGACCAACATTTTCATCATTTTTAATAATCCTAATTGAGATATGAGGATTAATTAATTTAGAAAATTGATCTGATAAAAAACTATCATATTGGTCTGGTCTTGAAATATTGTCATTGACTATTATTATCTCAAGTTCAAATGTGTCGGCAGGAATCCACTGCCGACACAATGCTATAACAGAGTTGTTAACTATGTTAATATCTGAAAATGCTGGAATAACAGCTGTAATTATTTTTGTTACCATGTTGACATTTTTTGATTTACATCAACCACTGAATATGTTGTGCAAAGATATACACCGCTTACTTCTTTTGAAGCAGAGTATGTTGTGCCAATTGGGGCAGGAGACTTAACTGTATAAGTACTTGATGTTGTTGATAATGGTGATCTACTTCCAGTTGTGTACGTTGCGCTGCTCGAATTTTTGAAAGCCCAAGAGTATCCGGTGCCGTAGGGTATCAGACTATTGTTCAGTTTTGACGTTGATGCGAATGTGGTAGAAGATTTATAATATTGCTCTGAACGATTATTCACGAACCCAGTATCCCAAACTTGCTCAGTCTGACTTAGAATCCAAGTTGCACCGTAGTAAGGCACTTGAGTAGATGTATGGTAATATTCGTTTATGTTACCATTTGATGAGATAGTCTCAGAATAGCTACTCCACCTTCCTTCATATATACTCACGCTCCTTTTTGCAGTGAACATTGAAGTTGAACTTGTGCTATACATGCTTCTTGAAACTGAATTATACGCACTACTACTACTAGTACGTATGTCTGAGATGGTGACACGTGACATTTTTTCAGTCACTTCAAACATTAATGACATTAATGTTTGAATCGTGTACGAATTGTTATTCAGCACAATCTTTCTGATAGTATCTGTTACACCATTATTCAATCTCAGAATTGAATTAATTCGCTGCGAACCATGATACAAGTAATCTGCCATAATTAGTCTTTTATGAGATACAACACTCCAGGAATTTTTTCAATTGAATTAAATTGAGACTTTGTTGTCTCTTTAATTGTCGCCAATGAATACCAATCAGACCATTGACCTGCAATTTTATTTCTAATGATCATCCTTGGCGAATCATCATCTACAATAATTTGTGCGCCAAATGTTCCTTGTCCGTTAATCCAAGGTATTGAAATCACTATTCCATCACCTCCTTTAAGGAGGTTGTTGTCTAGGTCTTTCGCTAATGCAACCTGCACTTCTCCTTCTTTATAGAAACTATCTATTGTGCTAGGCCTATACGATGTGTTAATTTCGTACAATGAAGTTATTTTTGCGTCTCCAGTGACAATAGGCTTCCAATACCAGTTTCCTTCGTTGAAGCCAAACAGATATAAATTTTGATCATACCATGTGAATCCGTTAGCATTTTGTAAGTTGCTTGCATCTTGTATATAGATACAACAATTTGCAACTTTGCTAGCATTGCATGGTTTTCCAGACCCAATAAAAATTGTATTTGTATTACGTTTGTAGTTGTTGCATAAGTGTCTTATTAGGTCGTAATAAAAAGAAGCGAGGTCGGTGCCTGAATTCATATCATAAGAAGTGATTTCAGGGAATAATATAAGGTTGCCCGGTGTAGTTAAACTATTGTAAGTAACACCAGTTATTACCTTTAATACCTTAGAAACTGATGCGAGTATGTCCTTGCCAAAAATTTGGGCAATAGATTTAGCGTCACCTCCAGCGACTAGTTCAGCATTGTTAGATATAACGTAGTTGCTCAGGTCTTCTGCATTGTCATACAATTTTCCATGAGTCCAGAACACACCTTTATCTTTTACGAAAGCAATAGAATCCCACATGACATCAGGAGTTCCAAACTCAATTATCTCTGACTCTGGCCCTACTGTATAGGCTGTATCACTCTCATTGGCAGAAAGTTTCTGAGTCTTAAAATTGTCGTATGTCTTAAAATGTAAAAATCTAGTCGCCATTTTTTTTTATATTAATTAAAAGGTGATCAGATACAAAGTACCTGACCACCCAATTATAGAATTATTTTTTTTAGTCAAGTTCGAGCCAGCCAAGATCTGCGATCTTGTTATCGACATAGCTCTTTACGTCAGATGCCTCAGCGAGACCCTTCAAAGTTGATGTAGCAGCGTTAACGGGCTGGATAGTTACCGATACGCCAACGGTCTGCGAGTTGTCAGCCTTGCTGCCGATTGTGGTTGTGACGTAAGAACCGTCTGTACCCTTGCTGATACCCTGCAATGCTGTGTCAGCTGTTGATCCCTGCGCTGCTGTTGCGTAGGCAGTTGCTTCTGTGTAAGCTGCCGATCCAAGACCGTTAACCGAAGCAGTCAACTTCTTGCCATCCATTGCAAACTTAACACTGCCATTAGCACTTGATGCTGTGTCGACTGTGATGTCGCCAGTCTGCTCTGCAAACTTGGTTACACCTGATACTTTAGCATCAGCAATACCCTTAGCCAACTTGCCAACTGCAACATCCATCGAGTCACCCACTGCGGGAGCCGCGTATGTAGATGCTACTGAGTATGCCTCAGAGAGGTTGAGGTTTGCTCCAGTGTAGATGTCGATAAGTGACTTAACACTGAATCTGATAGGGTTTGATTCGTCGTTGAAAGTAAGCTTGATGTAAGGAGTCTCAACGGTGATACCCTTCTCGGCTGTTGATACGAGTTCTGCATTAGACACAACCTTGTCCTTAACGAACTCGGTAGCATCAATCTTGCTGATAATCTCTGAGCCCTTGCCTCTCAGGAAGATTGTCTTAGCATTGTCGTTCTCAGCATCCTCTCCGTATGTAATAGAGATTGTTGAAGTGAGCTCTGTGCCATCGAGATCCAATACTTTATCACCCGACTTTACACCTGTGACTGTAGCAGCAGGAATGTCAATGTTAGCTGAGAGGCCATCGGCTGTCTGTGTCAAAACAACGTTACCGGCCTTCTCGCCTGTCGCGATGTTGAGCTGGATTGTAACCTCGTGATCTGTTGTTGTTGCTGTTACTGCATTAGCAGATGCCGCGGTTACAGACTTAATCTTAGAGGCAAGCTCAGTCTGGATACTTGCGATCTTAGCGATCTCAGCGGCATCGGCCTTAGAGAGACCATAATAAGCATTGTGTGTGTAGATCTCGTTAGTGTCTGCGATGAACACGACACAATCATTGTAGTTGCTAGCTACAGGGAGAAAGTTTGCCTTGGTTTTTGCAAGGACAAAACGTTTTGTTTCTGTTGTTGTTGCCATATAAGTAAATATATTAAAATGATTACTAGTCAATTAATCTAAGATTTCCCACGAATTTGACTCATCTGTGTAAGACATAGATTCGGCAAGTACAATGTTACACATTCGTCTAACATCTTCTATCGTAACACCTCCAGAATATGCTATTGAGCCTATTTCGACCACTTCATCCTTAACTATGTTATAGTCAGTGCATGTTATTTTCAATAAGGCTGACGAATATTCAGTGCTAGGCTTTCTGTAGTCGTGAAAATACCAGTTTACACCATCCTCCTGAAAAGCGACACCTGTCATTTGCAGGTGATTATACTCGTCATTTGTAGAACCGGCTTCTGTTGTGGGAATCAACACTCCACCTGTCTTGTCAAACAGCTCCTTCAGCGTGAGCTCTGAAAGCGATTTCTCATCCGAGTCTATCCAGTTAAATCGACCGCTAAATTGGAAGTCTGGAGAATTTATCTCAACAAAGTGCTGATATAACTTTTTCTCATCAACCTTCGCATTAGCTGTAACTTCAACCCATTCACCTAGTTGATAGCGATATTTCTTCTGCTCACCAACTATCCAACACTCTAGGCCGTCAAAAACAGTCTTAATCGTAGCAAGCTCCTGAAAGCTGTTGACAACAGTACGCAAGTCGAGCGGTTCGCGTACTCCTATATCGAATCCAGAGGAAGTCTTTATTGCCATTTCTTTTTAGTATTTAAAGGTGAACGCAAACTTGTTGATTGTTGCGGCTTTCTGCTGCACATACACGATGTAAGGAATTGTTCTGTTGCTGAACACGACATCAAGGTTGTAAGACTTGAAATCAGACAGATACTCATACCCATTATCATCTTGTATTGATTTCAGCGAACCGTATGTTGCTGGATATGCAATAGTGCAATACTGATCCGAGGCTGTGTAAGTGTAAGTCTTGTTACCTTTTGTCACCAGCACCTTTGACATCTTGCTAATCTGTGCTGAGGTTGGCATTGTTTTGTTGTCGAGTACCCCGTGAAAGTACGGATCAACCAACGTAGCGGACCAGGCGGCTGACAATGTTGTTGTACCGTCGGATATTGTAGCGTAGATGCTGCTTTGTGCAAGTGAGAGACCAGAGATAGCTGTTCCAGATGTTTCTCCGACAAGCTTAGAATGAGCCTTGTCAGAGAAAAGTTTGAACGATGTAATTTTTTTACTTCCTGTTGTCACTTTAGGAGTAACACCTGTGATGATAATCTTTGTGCCAGTCTCAAGTACACTATTGAGCGTAGACGGAGATATTGCTATTGTAAAAGCTGATGGAGCGACGTAAGGAAACATAATCTGCTCAAAAATTTCGTCATACGTCTTTCCGTAAATGTTGCTGCCGGCCTTGAGACCACCTACTGTAACACTTGTGTTATCTGTTCGCGCTGTAAATGTATCTTGCATTGTAGCTGTGCCGATATATTCCCAGCCTGTTTCACAATAACAATACTGCAAAAATCTTGAATCTGACCCAACAAAATAAACCCATCCGATTTCAGGATTTTGTATAGCCTCAACCTCCTCAACTGTAGCTACCACACCCTTTAATATCATGGTGTCTGTTAACCGTTGAAGCTTTTCTCGCTCAGTTTGATTCATTACTACACCAGTAACTATTGTGATGTGTCCAGACGGATCAGTAATAAGAACCTTGTTTCCCGAATCTGAGCCAAACGACACATTTTGCTTATTTTCCAGGTCGTTTATCAAATTCATTACAACATCCTTGATGTCAACAGGTTCTCCTGACTCATCAACTAATGTGATTGAGAAATCCTGCTTTTTTTGCAATAGTTCTGAAATGAGTGGATTAAGAAAGTGTGGCATCTTCTTCGACTGTTACAAAAGGTTTGACATTCCATTTAGCTGTAATCTCAATTAACTCATCGTTTTCGATTGTAACATCATCCTCAATCTTGATATCTCCGATGTACCATCCCTCAAAGGTGTAAGTGTTGCCATCCTGGTTGTATTCTTGTACCAGCAACAGCGCATTGAGATCATCTAGTGTAATAACCTCATTGAGGCGTACCTTGCCATTATGATAAGAAAGAGTCTGCCCGTCTGTAGACGTGATCTCAATACTTATCCAAGGGAGATATACAGAATAGAGAGTTGTATCCTCAATCATAGAGATAGTTCTTACTGATTCATGCTCGCCTTCGGCCTTCCAGCCTACGAAATAATTTGCATCAGTATCATCAAGACTTGGTAGCTGAACCACCGTATCTTCTGCATAAGTTTCAGTACTGATAGTTTGCTCATTGTCGATAAGTTTAAGAGTGTAGATAGTCAACCAGATGGCCGAAATTTCTTCATTATCATTCATTACAATCTCCGATACCCCCTCTGCATTGATAGGCAAAGGATTTCCTTTGTGCATCCAACCATAGAAGGTTTTATTCTTCTCAGTTGTTGAGAGTGACTTAATGAATGCTACGCTTCCCTTCTCGTATTTCTCAGTAGAGATCATCAAATCGCCATTAAACAATCTCAACACAACGAAAACTTTCTCCTTCTGTGCTTCTGCTCCCTCAGGAGCAAGAGAACGAATTGATACGTTGTTGTCGTTCTGGTCCCAGGCGTATTCAATTATGTATTTCAACATGTCCTTGCTATCGAAATACTTCATCCGATATATGTTTTGATGATTGTTTGAAGGGTTATTTTTGTTGTCGATGAAATCATACAATTCAGTCTTGATGTAATTACCGTAGGTGTTCATCCACTCTTCTTTTGAAGGTATTGCCGACTGTGTAGACGTTTTTAGGGCCGACTTGTCAAGATAGTAGATGTCACCATCAAGCTCACAAGTGTTATTTACCCAGTCCATCTTGATATTAGGGTTCAAGAAAAATGAATTGGGCAGCAATACTGCTTGTGTCTTATAGACCACCTGTCCTGTTATATCAGTCTCTACCGAGAGTTGTTTATCAAGCTGTATCATACTAGATCTTTTTTATTTTGACGAACCCTAGGATTTTGAATCCTGAGATTCCTGTTTTTGCTCTATGTCTGTGCGCTACTCCCTGAGGCTGACTTGATGTGCCTAACGGGGAATTGCCAGATATAACCTCATAGGATCCATCTTTATTTACCTTTTCAACAATTTCGATATGTCCTTTTGTGGAATCGGAATTGCTCCGGTATATCACAAGAGATCCCTTTTCTGGTTTATCCATTATGGAGTGATACTTTGATTTTGCTTGTAGATTACTCCATGTTGTCTGTGTAGATGGGGATAAGTGTGTGTCCCAGAAATTGTAAGCGTCGGAGCCTTTTTTGCATACAGTGCGGAAAACAAGCCTCACAAACAGATTACACCATTCTGCCCCTGGCCACCAGCCGGCTGATTTCATAAGATTTTGAAAATCCTTGTTCTCCCAGCCTTGATTACTGTATATTTCCTTGTTGCCTACCCACTTGCCAGCGCAACGGAGTATCTTATTCGCTGCGCTGTTGTAGTGAGAGACTATTATTATTGTAGTAGCAATTGCAGCTGCCGAACTTACACCGATGATTACGTGTGTTTTGTTCATACGAGTTACATTATGCCTGATACAATGTTTGGTTCTGTCATAACCTCAGGGGTTATCTTTTGCTTCTTTTCTACAATTGCATAAGCTGCTGGAGTTGCAGGGATAGAAATTACATTTCTATTACGTTTGCCTCTTCTTCTGCCGTCCAAACCATCGAGACCGGCCAGCGACATGACTCCCCAGCCAGTTGCTGAATCTGAATTTTTGCCATATTTGCCGTCAACCGTAAGGTTAGCTCCGTTAGCATTAAGATACGTCTGCAAAGCCTTTACTGCGGCCATTGTATTTTTCCCGTAGATGCCATCTTCTTTCAACGGCATTATTGAGGCAATCTCGGTCTTGAACTCCTGTAGACCGACTGCACCGTTGGTGATAGTGCTTACCACACTCTTAGCAGTTGTCTTGAACAAGTTTTTGGCAGAGTTCCAGATGTCCGATACTCCTGACAATGAGCCACTATTGTAGAACTTATTTATAAGTTTCTGCAATGCCAAAGTCTGTGTGTCGGAGAGTCCCTTGTAAACTCGTGGATCAGCCTTCGCAGTTGTGGTGCTGCCACCATCATTGTACGAATTTTCTTCTTCCTCTTCACTTTTCTTCTTGTTGCGTAGGTAGAAGAATGTACCTGTGCCGGCCAGCAATAATACCGTGGCACCCGTTATAATCCATCCTTTTTTTGTCATTTTTTTACTGTTAAGTAGATACCTGTGCAAATAAGAACTGTCACTGTCAGGCATAACCAAATGTTTTCCTTACGCTTAGGTTCTTTCTGCATCTTTATACTTTTACCTTTAGATGTCTGCTCGACCTCTGCTTGTGCAGTGGCTTCTGTCTGAGCTTTTTGCTCAGCTGCCAGACTTTCCTCGAATTCTTCTTTAGAATCGAAGCCGATAATGGCTTTACTTGCTTGCCAGCCTTTCAAGATAGGTTCTAGATCTCGCGCATTCACTTCCGATTTCTTTACTTCCTGTGGGCTCATCGGCTTAAAGCTGTAGATATATCCGATAGCAGTTTCCATGTTCACATTGCCGAATACTACAAAATCATTTTTTTGCAGACTCAATAATGTTCCTCCTGTTTCCTGTATCTGTATATCAGCGTTAGTTTTGAATCCGTATGCTCCTGCCATAACTGTCTATTTTGAACCTACATTAGAAGCGATTGACCCAATAGCGCCAATAGCGCTAGATACCAAAAGAAATGTTAGGAACCAGTGCTCAGTGCACCATTCCGAAACTCCCTGCAAATTGCTGTTTTTATTATTTCCCATATCGCAATGTTTTTTTACTTTATTAATAAATTTGGTCCTGCAAATAAGCCTGGATCAGTTATCTGATATTGTTTCTCAACTTGCAACTTCTGCAATACCTCATTGTAACTACTTCTGTCACTCCATCCATCACAACCCAGCCAGTCAGCTAGACCATGACCGTCTATTGTGCCAAATTTGCCACATAGGTATTGCCAGTCGTATTTATTACCAAGACCTTGAAGTATCGCCAAAATCTTGTCGCAATTGTATGATGTCCCCCAACTGTTGAATTTCTTGCATCCACCCATAGCGGACTTCAAATCAGCAACCGCGTTGGTAAACCACAACTCAGTCTTTGATATTAGAGATTTAGCCTCAGACATATTGTCCGACTGTCTTTTATTCTCCTTTATCTTGTCTGCTGTATTGGATATAACATTAACAAGCTTTTTACCTCCCCATATCAGAATACCCACTCCAGCAACAACCAGCACAGTGTATCCTGCATATTTCCAAAACGAAACAGCCGTATTTGCAACAGTCTTAACGCCTTCGCGAATATCGTCACGCGTCTCCTTGTCGTCCAAAAACTTGTTAGCAACATCAACTGCTACAAGAGGGCCAACACCGTCTAGTGTTATCAGTTTTTTACTCATTTATTGTCTGGAATTACTTTCAAGAACTCCAACATAAATGGCACAAATTCACTTTCTTTGTCAGAACCATAATTGCGTACATTTACAATGAGTTCATCAGAGAAAAATTGATATTTTGCGTATGTTGTGTTCTCAAGTGTTGTTTTCGTGAATTGATACAAGTTATCAGGACTCTGGAGGTCGACACGGGTAGGCAATGCAGGAGTATCAACTTTATCTGAGACGAATAGGTATAGATACTTGTCCAGTCCGATATATTGATACGGAGACGTTATCTCTACCTGTACAGGTTTTACAGAATAGCGCTCGATACCTCGTATCTTGCATTCCAACTCAACTAGTTTTAATAAATCCAGCATATTACTCCTGATATTTAAATAAGATTACCAAACGGCATTCTTGCGTCTTGTCAACGTTGCTCATGTTAACAACGAAGTTGAAATTGCTCCCTTCTGGGGAACATCTTACGCGTATAGCTTTATAGTTAAAGTGTCGCTTGTCGTTCGATATTCTTATTGTGTTAACAACCTGCTCGTTAGTATTCTCATTGTTTAGCGAGAGAAACCCTCGGCAAGCGTGATTGTCGCCATTTGCTATATAGGCACATACCTGCGTGATAGTCTTTACCCGGCTCGGTATCGCGACTGAATCTTTGAATACAGAGAATGTAGGGTTTAAGACTTTGTTATAGCTGTATAATCTTTCTCGCTGCATGATCTAACTAGTGTTTGTTTTTCTTAGAGCTCCAAAAATAGAGCTTTACCTCGTAAGGATTTTTAAAAGTCGACTCGCCACCTGAAATATACGATCCTTTCACCTGACTGCCAGCTGCCTTCTCGTTGCATGGGTAAATATTTTCGTAAAATCCTGAATTGATTTTTGACGAAAACAACGCTGCATCAGTATTAGCCGGAATAATTTCCTCATTGTCGATAGTCAACTGTATTGTCGAGTGATTGAGGTTCGATTTTAACTCGTTGTCAACAACTTCTGTACTTGTCATGAAGAATCCAAGAATGCGCTCGTTGGTAACTTTTGCAAGAAAATCAAAGTCGTATCTCTTGTTTGCTTCTGTTACCTTAATCGTGTGCATCTGAAAATCCATTCGCTCTGACAGCATGTTGTATGTGACGCGAACTCCGCCATTCTCTACTCCGTAGGGGCCGTTTGGCTGTCCGGGCTGAGAGGCAGGATTCAACGGGTTGTTTGGTATCGAGTTTACCTCGCCAAAATTCATCATGTCGTTCTTGTTTTAGAGCATTGATAAATAAGGTGTTAAGTTTTTGAAGAAGTCTTTGTCTCCCTCGATTTTTGCCGCAAGCATCAACAGTTTTTCTTCTGGTATTGCTTTTACAAAGTTCTTAACTACCTTGGATATTTTCTTTGCGTTTGCCTCGTCTTGTGCTTTTACTTTGAGGCTGATATTAAATTCCTGTGTCATAATTATTCAGATTTCTGTTGTTGCTGTTCCTTATATTTGGCCTTCACGTAAGAGGTCAGATAATCGAGATTGCCTGGTAACTGCATAAACTGTATTACAGTGCAGACTTTTTCTAACGACTGCGCATCCAGATTACCACAATACTGATTAATGTAATTAACAAATTGTCGTGATTGTGGATCAGTTGCCTGTATTGTTATATCGTCGTCCTCATCCTCATCCTCATCCTCGCTTAATGTGGCAGTAACTGGGGATTTTGGCTCTGCTTGTCCTTGTCCCAAGAAACCGGCTAATAAGCCTGATACACCGGGACGGCTAGAAAGAAAGCCTAAAGCCCCATTAACAGCAAGTGAACCGATAGACAATTTTTGATTGAGCTGTTGAACCTCGTATTTATGGTCACGCTCCATTTCTTTTTTCTCGTCTAGAATCTCCTTGTAGCGCTCCTTATAAGATTCGGTCTCCTTTCTCAAAGACTCCTTCTCCTGCTCCAGGATTGCCATTTTGGTTTTCAGTTCAGATAATTGCTGTGTCTGCTGCTGTAAGATATATTCTTGATTCAATTTTTCAGCAGAAGCTGCAACGACACCTTGCAATCCATTGACAAATCCGAAGCGTTCAAGATTGCTCTCAAACCCTTCTAACGTAGTGTAGCCTACAGGCATATTGTTTTGCTGTATAGCTGGAGTTTTTACCCTGTTACGATTTTTCCCAGGTTTGCCCAGCGAAAATTTGAAAGAGTTTACTACCTTCTGACCGTCGGCTGCATATTCTACCACATGTAAAGTGTTATATTTCTGAGCCTCGGCCCGTGCTGCAACCTCCTTGAACCTCTCGGCTCCTGTGGCCTTTTTAGGCGACTGCGAAGCGCTGCATATTGTATTTTGCATTCCTGTAGCTGTATTCACCGCAGTAATGTCAAAGTAATACTTTATGCCTTCTGAATCCTTGTCTGCCAGGGAATTGTAATATTGAGCTATATCTACGTTCATGCTTTTTTTTATAAAAAAGGGTGACGGTGATAGTCCACCATCACCCTCGATGTTCTTAATTAAGATTCCGCTTTCGCGTAGATTATGCTTTCTGTGTCTTAACACCGATCACGTCGAAACGGCAGAAAGTACGATTCTGTGGCAATGCGCCTACGATGTCAAGCTCTACCTTGAGCTCTGTCTGAGGCTTGAGATACTTGCCAGGGATCTTTACTGTACCTGTCTCTACTGTAGTGTTGCCGGTGGTATCAAAAATAGCAGATGCTGTCTTGTCCATGTATGTCGTAGCACCTGAGCCAAACATCATCTCACCGTTTGTCACGCCTGAGCAAGGAGCGTCCCATTTTGCGTCTTTCATCAACTGCTCTGGAGACTTGCTGCCAGCCTCCTCTGTAGTACAGCTGAATGTACGACATCTGAGCTTTGAAACCATGAAGTGATCGTCGGCAGGGATACGGCCCTGTACAACGTTGGTAACACCCTTGATTGTGAAGTCGCCAGACTCAAACATGTTCACGTGATTCATGCCTGTGATCTCCTTACAGCCGTAGTAGTGATAAGGTACGAGCTGGAGCTTGCCTGACTGGAGGCCAGCCTGGACATCGGCAGGGAGCTGCCACATAATTGAATTTACGAACTCTGACTTGTCAGTCATGTTGATAGACTCGGCAGCGCCAAGTCCCATAATGTTGCCATTCATCATTTATTATATGTTTTACTTGTTAATACTTTGTTACATGATCTGTGGTACACCCTGGATCATAGCTGATGATCTTGTCACCTGTGCTTTAGCAGCTGGAAGCGAATATCCTACACCTGGAGAAGGAAGCGCTGCTGGCTCGTTGTCGTCGTCGTCAATTTCGCCCTCGATGTTGTCATAGTCGTAGAGGTCGAGATCGTCGTCTGCTCCAAGAAGGTTGCCGAGTAAGCCACCACCCAAGTCGCACATCAAGTTTTTCTTGAATAACAACTCCATGCCTACGTTCACTGCACCTGATACGGTGAATCCGTTGGCAAGCTCCTTAATAGGTGAATCGTTAGACACGTAGTTAGAGACGCCAATACCTATTACACAGGTCAACAATGGTGTTACAAATCTCTTGAAATCGGTGGCTGTCTCGTTACCGAGCAAGCCCTGCATTGTGTCAGTCTCAAGGATCCTATTGATGCCGCGCTGACCCACCAAACCCAGCATAAAGCCACCAGCCTGAAGGGCTGGAGAGTACGCTGTGTCCAGCAAATTGTTTATTTTACTCATGTTCTTGTGTTGTTTAAGTGTTATCTAATGTTTCTTCTTGCTTTTAACCAAGTTCAATTTCCTTATATCCATTCATGCCATTACTGTTGTTGGAAGTTAACAGCCAAACCAAGCCGCCAACAAGGACTACCGCACCAACTCCAATACCTATCTTGGCACCAGTGGACAATCCTTCATCCTTTTTGGAGGCTGTTGCGGCAGGCATCGCGCTGTTCTGTGCTGCCTGAGGAGTTGGAATTGTGGAGGTAGTGTTCTGTGCTACCTGAGGAGTTGGAATTTCCTGGTTTGTCATGTTGGTAACTGTTGAGACAACATCTGTTACCTTACTTCCTGCGTTTTTCAGGAAATTTATGAATTTACCGTTTGCCATATTATTCTCTGTTTCATCGTCGTCGTTTTCTTCTCTTGCTTTCTTTTCGGCTTTAGCAGCTTTCTTTTCAGCTTTAGCAGCTTTTTTGGCAGCTTTCTTTTCAGCTTTAGCAGCTTTTTTAGCAGCTTTTTTAGCAGCTTTTGCTTCTTTTTTCGATATCACGCCATCACCATCAGTATCAGCATCGTATTCTTCTGGATTCTCCCAGTTGTCGGGATCCTCGCTAATCTGTGTGTCTGGCATCAATTCGGCAAAATCTTCTCCGGCTGCTATTGCATCTTCGACCGATTCAGGGACATTAACTCCCATATCTTTTAATATCTGAGTCAATGTGGCTAATGCGCTTGATGCAGCTGTGATGCAAGCAGCTGTTGTGGTTGTGGCCGGCTCTACCCCCAGAGCACCTAGAAATCCTTCAAGCTCATTGCGAACCTCGGGAGTCTGTTGTGCGACACTCTCATTTGTTTTCTTGCTGCCAAATAGAGGCTTGTGTACCTGACCGCGAGTCATAGCGATTTTCAGCTTCGCTTCCTTTCCGCCAAACACTTTCTTCCACTTTTTCAAAAATCGGTCGTACGCCTCTGGATTGTTGTATAGCTTGCTTGCCAGGCCGCGGAAGTTTATTTTCAACAGCATTAAAAATGCCGCCCTTACAGGCAACATCGCTGTTGACTGTACGCCTTTACCAACCTTGCGAATAAAACCTCGGCCATCCTCTTTTTTCTGGGCGCGGATTTCCTTTTTCACGTCCTTCAACTGCTGTTTGGCAGCCTTTATCTCCTCTTTGCTGGCTCCTGACTGCTTTAGTTTTTTTACCTCGATCTTAGCGGTTTTCTTAGCTAGCTTTTCTTGAATCTTTTTTTGAGCGTTTTCTACCTTTTCGGCAGCTTTTTCTCTTATCGACTCAGCTTTTACTTCTGCACTGTCTCTGACAGCTTGAGCTTTTTTTAACAATTTCTCGGCTTTTGCACCACCTTTCTTCTCAGCTTTTTTCTCAAGTTTCTGCGCTTTCTTTTCTGCCTTCTGTATTTTCTTTTCAGCTTTTTTTTCAGCCTTAGCTTGCTGTTTCTCGGCCTTCTTTTCAACCTTAGCTTGCTTTTTCTCGGCTTT
>CALBNV010000026.1 GCA_937896895.1 uncultured Bacteroidales bacterium
TGACCACTCTTCCGAGCACGTCGAATATCTGGAGCGTGCCTTCGCCGTTGATGACGAGCTCGCTGCCGTTCTGATATACGAAGTGTTCGCTGTCGGCCTGGCCGTCGTTGTGGCTGAGTTCGAGCTTCACCGTGAAGCGGTTGTCATTGTCGGCGGGTGAGCCGATGAACTTGTAGCTTTCTTCGAGCAGCATGTTGGTCTCGGTGCCTGTCTGGTTATCAACGAGCACGAGTGTGCTGATGTTGTCTGTCGGCTTGAGGCTGATGCTGTAGTTGCCTGTCGTCATGGCCTTGAAGCTGACCGGGAAGATGGTCGTGCTTTCGTCCATGAACGCGATTGCGAAGTCTTCGCCGTCCTGCGGGATGTAGAGCATCGGGGCTTGTGCGTTGCGGTGGCTGACCTTGTTGAGGCCGATGCCCTCGCCGAACATCGCGTAGGCGTTGTCTTTAAAGTTGGCGTTCGACACTATGAGCTCGATGTTGGTGCTCTGCTCATTCGAGCGTTCGCCCTTGCTCGGTGCTGATGTCGGCTTGCTGATTGTCACGCTGCCGGCTGTCGTGGCCTGCACGAGGAAGCCCTGGAGAGGCTTGATTTTTTCTGTCGTAAGCTCTGTTCCCCATGTGTTCTGGTTTGTGAGGACATAGAAACCGTCTGCCAATTTAGTTGTTCCATCCGATTTGACATCTGTCAATTTGATGTTCTGTGAGAACGGGTTGCCGATGAGGTTGAAGCCGTTTGCCGCGCCGATTGTGAGGTTGCATTCAACATCGGCAACGTTGACTTCGCCTGCGAATGCGATGTCTGCTGCAGTTGTGTTGGAGTAGATGTAGCCGCGGCCCTTGTCGATTGTGGTGAAATCCGGATTTGCGATGACTGGATAGTCATCATCATCGCCGTAGATTCTTGAATTGATCCACATTCCGTTAGCCTCATCGAGGTAGTAGAGATCGTAGTCGGTTGCTGCCACTGTTGTCGGAATGAGGTTGGTGACATTTTTGAACTCGGTGTTTGCTGCGAGCGGCGAGCTGATGGTGTACCAGTTCACGTTGCTTTCCTTGCTTGTGTTGTCGATGTTCTTCTCCATTGTCGCCTGAACACCCTTGTTGTTGACGATGAGCTGTCCGCCCTCTTTGATGACGAGGTTGGCAGGGTTTGTATTTACGAGGGCGCCGTTGACGGTCAAAACGGCATCGCTACCAATTGTGACGGTGTTTCCGCTTATTGTAACGTTACCATCCCAAACGGTATTTTCAGAAATAGTTGTATTTTCTTCTATTGGTTTTACTGTGGTGCAGAAGTTGGAGTAAGTGATGTCTTCGCCCATATATTTGATTATAACATCATCTACATATCGGGTTGCAGTTGTATTGTAACAATGGAAACGAACATACAAATCTGTTTTTCCATCAAATGTATCATCTGTTTTTGTTGTGTAACTACCATTACCGAAGTCTTTCATTGGATAAGTTTGACGAGCTGTCCAATTTTCGTCATCAGTAGATGTTTCAATGTACACATTATAATTTTCGTTTGTTGTAGTTCTTTTGAAACTAAATCCAAATGATTCAACTTTAACCTTCTTATTGAAAGTTATATATGTATTGTTGGCGTTGATTTTACCTGCAAAATCGCCTGTTCCACCTGTTCCTTGATTTGCTGTTCTTACAATCTTATCATCTATTTCCCAATCAGAATATGTTTCTTCAGAGAAATCCATTGTGCTTGTAGTTTCTTGAATATCTTTATGCTCTTTTGCATAAACAGCATAGAATGTCATTGCTTCTGTTGGAATAATATCCGATGGAACGATGTACTCTGGTGCTGTCTCGGCATGATAATAGTTTTCTGTATTGATCCAGCCTTGGAATACCATATCACCTACGTTAGCAGGATTTGTTTCCGGCAATGCGAGGGCGTCACCTTCTGTAACTTTAGTTGTGGTAAATTGCTCGCCGTTTGCCTTCCAAGTGATGTCGTATGTATTTAGTGCGTGAACAGTAATTGTCTGAGTTGTAGTCTTGCCGGCGTATGTGATGGTGACAATGGTAATGTTTGTTGTCAATTCTGTTTCCAAAGATGGCTCGAATGTGAATTTTTCTTCATTTTCTTCGTAAGCGATTTCTTCAGGCTCTCCCTCGTTATAATTTGCAGTAATAACAAGTCCAGCAGGGTTAAAGAGGTCACCTTCCTTGTATTCAAGCTTCGTTGGGGCGGTCTTCACTGCGATAGATTGCAGAGCCTTGATAACCGTTACCTCAAATGTAGTTGTTGCATCCTTATAATCTTCGGCGGTAAGTTTGGCAGTAACTGTAACAGGGCCACCGACCGCAACGGTAACAAGATTGCCTTCTTCATCAACTTTTACAACATCTTCGCTTGCTACGGAATAGGTGATTTTGCGTTCAGCCTCTGGAACATTACTTGTGATTACAGGCTCGATTTCTCCGCCAAGTGAAACTGTGATGTCGTCAATTGAAAGAGTTGCAGCCTTGACGTGAGATACGAGGTAATTGCCAGCAGTAAATTCATAAATACTGCCATATTTCTTCATTGTTCCGATACCAATAACATCATCACCTACAGCAGGACATTCTGCTGCAGAAGCCCACTGTGTATTCTCTGCCTTGAAGTTGCCGTAGAAGCGGAATTGGTCACCTGTTGTTTGGCCATCTGCTGAAACATCAAATGTAATGTTGCCATCCTGAGAATCCCATGCTGTAACAATCTTGCTTACCGTACCTTTAACATAAACCTTAGTACCGAGGTCATTACCATTATCAATCAATGCGATTGCCTCTGCGACTGTGTAAGCATTTTCCTGCGTGTTGGCGATAGTCTTGACTGTGATGTTGTAAGTTGCTGATTTCGTATCGTATGTTACGGTAACGGTCTGTTCGCCAGCAGTAGCCATGTCATAGCCTGTGAAAGTAGCGGAAGAAGTTACGTCCTTTGTTGATTCATCATCATAATGAGCAGTAACCATCATACCTTCGTGGCTGAATGTTTCGCCCTTCCAGAACTCTGTAGGATATTCGCCAGAAAGTTCAATGCTTGTGAGAACCTTTACAACTACATTTGTATAATAAGTATATGTGATGTCTTGTGTTTTCTTTGCGAATGCTAATACATTGCCATTATTTGCGTTATATGTTCTAATAGATTCGTTATTATAGCTTCTAAGACGTGCACTATTTAATTTATACATCCAGTTTCCATTATCAGATGAGTTGTAATACCAATAACTATCTTCTGTATTATGCCATGCTAATTTACCTGAACTTGCAGCAGAAGCATAAAGATAGCCATTGTCAGCATTATACATCTTAAATCCACCCGTAACTGCTTCAAAAGTAATTTCACAAGTTCCGGATGGTGCAGGTGCGGCTACATTGTTTGTAAATGAGAATGCAGTAGTTGTAACTTGTCCATGACCAGAAGAACTTATATTGCCATTAAACGCATGTCCATCTGTTGTGATTATAGCATAAACACCACCTTCTGATATTTCACTTACGGATTTTTTTACCCAAGTTACATCTCCTTCGCTTTTCTCTGCAAACACTGCATAGAAAGTAGTGTTTGCAGTAATTGCAGGAGCATGTTCTGCATCTGTAAACAAGTCGGTTGGTGCAGTAGTAGAAGGCGTTTCTATTTGTGTTGCTGTCCAACCTTGGAACGCCATCCCAGAGATGTCGGCTGGTGTAGTTGGCAGAGTTGTGATGCCTTCACCTGCCACAACGCTTGTTGTCGGGTTGCCGTCAGTAGTATGTGTGCCATTTACACTCCATGTGATTGTATAAACTTGGTTATACACAGCATAAAGCGTAATGTTTGCAGTAGGATAGTAAGTTGCACCAGCTTCATATTCTGCTTCGGTTGCTGTTTCTGTTGTTGCCCATCCTACAAATTGATAGCCTGCATTTGGAGTGCAATTAGGCAGAGTGACACCGGCACCGGCTTCTGCTTCTGTTAATTCTGTCGTTGAGCAAGTTCCGTTAGTGCCTGCGTTAAATGTAACGGTATAAGCAACAGAAGGAAGTGCCTCAAAATTGATGGTGATTTCGACATCTTGGTCTTTAACACTGGAAACAATGTATTCGCCATCCTCGCCAGCGGTTAAAGTGGCGGCATTAGCAGGGTTAATCGTGTAAGGCGCTGTAGTGGAAATCCTGTAGCCATCTTCGGCTGCTGTTGAGATGGTGTGTGATTCATCGTCGTACAAGGCGATTCCCCAATTTTCGTCATTGGAACTTACAGTTACGACGCAAGCAGCAAAGGTCGCTGTCAGTGTGGCGTCGGCTGTTCCCATAGTGAATGTCGTCGGGTTTGTGGTCGTGCTTTCTACGGAAGAACCTGTTCCCGTTACACTCCAACCGGAAAACTTGTACCAGTCGTCTGCTGTTGCGGTAATGTCGAGTTCTGCGCCTTCTTCCACATTGTCGCCTGATTCTATTACGGTTTCACCGTTCATTGCGGTAATGCTGCCGTTGGTGGCACTGAGGGTTAGAGTGTGGGTAGGAGCACTTTGCTTCTTGTATAATTTCACGCCTTTTTGGGCCGATTTGAAATAACGGAATCGCTGTTGGTCACTTGCTGAGTTGAATTGGAAAGATGTCGTGGTATTATTGTTTATCTTTACGGTTCCGTCGGTATTCATTGAAAGAGAGTTAGCAACAGCGGTAGCATTGAATTCTGTGCTGTTGCTTGTTTTGCCACTTAAATATTTTCCATTGTTAGTTCCACCAATAACTTTGAGTGAGTAACCTCCGGTCATTGAAGCAACTTCAATTTCTGCCATGCCACTGGCAAAAGTTATTGTGTTGTTAGAAATAGTAGCACTAACGCCATTCTTTGCTCCAGAATCTGTGCCATTATAAACAAAAGCACTTGTTCCGTTTACATAAACAAACAGATAAGTGCCGCTCCAGTCGGTTGGAGGAGTGGTGACTAATTCGTATGAATCACCAGTTCCTTTACTTTGCCCCCCCCCACGCCTTCGCGCCGGGCCCTAAGATGGCGAACAGCATCGCCAGAATCATAAATGTAAATTTTCGTGTCATTTTTTTAGTTTTAATTATTATTTAATGTCTTAAGAAATTCAAAATTTGTCGGCTTGACCCCTGCCTCCGCCGGCTGCTGTCAGCCTTGGACAACTTTGTCGATGG
This sequence comes from uncultured Bacteroidales bacterium, assembly GCA_937896895.1. Lineage (GTDB taxonomy): Bacteria > Bacteroidota > Bacteroidia > Bacteroidales > F082 > Limimorpha. The sequence goes on from CALBNV010000026.1 coordinate 5,166, forward strand.
CGATGAGGTTTTTGCTTTCCTCCAAGGCTTTACGCACTTTCGCCGCGCCTTTGGCAAGCAGAAACAGACCGTCTTTTTTCACGATTTCGACAGGTTCGCAGGTGCAGCCGCATGAGACGCATTCCATCTTTATCGACTGTGGCGCGAGCCACACTTTAGTGTAAGGCCGTCCTTCCTCAAAGTCGTTGAAACACTTGAGCACCAATTCGTTAATCTCGTCTTTTGTCGCGAAACTCGTGTCAACGACGAGGTCGAAGTTGTTGTAATCGCTCACATCGCAGCCGTAGAAAGTCTTGTAGCGCAGTATCTCGCTCTTGCGCCTGTCGATAATCTCCTGCCGTGCCGTCGCCCTGTCGGAATACGACTCGCTCACGCGGCCTGTGTCGTTGAAGATGCGGTCGGTGGCGACATCGACGTCAACATAAAGGTATATCTTGAATGAGTCGGGCACAAAATGCCAGGCCATCCTTGAGTCGAAGATGATCTTCTCGTCGGTCTTGCCCAACGCGGCGATGGTGTCGTCAACGTAGTTGTCGTACTTCGGGTTGTTCTCGATGAATTCGTTGAACTCTTTCGCCGACATGTTGTGCTCGGCGGCAAGCTGTCTGAACAACAGTCCGGCCGATACAATCCTGAACGGAATTTTACTTATCAAAAAGTTAGCGACGGTGCTTTTGCCACTTCCGAGTTCTCCGGTTAAAGTTATATGGTTCATTAAGTTAGAAAGTTTAGAAAGTTTGTAAAGTTATAAAGTTATAAAGTTTGAAAGTGTTGGTGTTATTTCTCCTTTTTGATATTGTTGATTTTCTGGGTCTCTTCGACAATTCTCTCGTTGAATTTTTTTACGACCTTCAGTGGTGCCATTATCAGGGCGAGCAACGCCTCGATGAAATAGCTGCTCCACGCGGGTGGAGTGGTGGTGTGTATCTGAAAGGCAATCAGGATGACGGTGCAGACAAGGAATATGAATTTGCCATGACGTCTTTTCTTGAACATCATTATCAGACTTGCGAGTATCACGCCGAGGAGCAACGTCCTTGTAATGAATGAGATGAGCATCATGGAGCCGTTCTGCTCGTTGACAGTGTCGTGCAGATACGCCGGGTCATAGACGGTGTTGTAAAAAATGCCGAGATAGACCATGAAGAGAAAGTACAAGCCGTAATACACTGTCGCAAAAGTGCCGACGAGTTTCATTCCTAATGTAACACGTTGACGCTCAACGAATATGCTTGTTTCTTTCTCCTTGTCTTCCATTATTGCATCTCCTTTTTATAAAATGTGAAATACCATGTGATGAAAATGGCGGCCATGATGACATCCATCCACGGTGAAGTGCCTGTCGGGCCGTAAAAGAACAACGCGGCGGCGATGAGTATTAGAATCTGTGATATTGCATAGACGTGGAAGCCTGTTTTTCTCATTTTCCACATGAACATCACGCCGACGAATGAGCCGACGTAAAGCAGCGACGTCAAGAGATAATAAACCTTGTCGATTGAGAACATCGTATGATAGACGCTCTGCACCGCTTCATACTGCGCGCTGCTCATCATGTCTGACAGCTTCTCCATCATGTCATCGTCGGCGAGCATTTTGTTGAATGTGTCGTGCATACCAAAGAGGCAGAAGTTATAGATGGCATTCCAGGCCCCGCTGATAAACGACAGAATGCAGATCACCGAGAGCATCGTCGGTCTCTGCGGCTTCGGATTCAGAAATTGTTCGTTGTCGTATTGTGTTTCTTCCATGGTGTCTTGTCTTTATGAGATTGCCCGGCTTTTTGCGGTCGGGCAATCTCCCTGTTATTAATTACTTTTCAAAAATCTTGTCGCCGAGATTGTAGTTCTTCAGGAAGTCAACAGACTTGGCGATTTCGGTGTACATCACCTTGTCAACCTTCACAAACTCAACGTGTTTGCGGTATTCGGCGACGAAGTTCTCGATGAAATCCGACGACTTTATCGGGCGGCGGAAGTCGAGTGCCTGCGCTGCGTTGAACAGTTCGATGGCGAGGATGCGTTCAAGGTTGTTTGCTACGCGCAATGCTTTTGTGGCTGCGTTGCCGCCCATGCTCACGTGGTCTTCCTGACCCTGTGACGACTCGATGCTATCGACTGATGCCGGCGTGCAGAGCTGTTTGTTCTGACTGACGATGGCGGCGGCGGCATACTGCGGAATCATGAAGCCTGAGTTCAAGCCTGGCTCGGCGACTAAGAATGAAGGGAGACCGCGTTTGCCGGCGATGAGCTGGTATGTTCTTCTCTCAGAGATGTTTCCGAGTTCCGCCATGGCAATAGCTAAGAAGTCGAGGCTCAAAGCGAGCGGCTGTCCGTGGAAGTTGCCCGCCGAGATGACGAGGTCTTCGTCAGGGAAGACTGTCGGGTTGTCGGTGACGGCGTTTATCTCTTCACCGAGGATCTGTGTCACGTAAGCGATGGCGTCTTTTGATGCGCCGTGAACCTGCGGGATGCAACGGAACGAATACGGATCCTGGACGTGTTTCTTCTCGCGTGAAATCATCTCACTGCCTTTCAGGAAGTTACGGTAACGTTCTGCCGTGAGGATCTGTCCTCTGTGATGACGTATCTGATGGATCTGGTCGTAGAACGGCTCGATTCTGCCGTCGAAAGCGTCCAATGACACGGCGCCGATCATGTCGGCGAGATACTGGAGGCGGAACGCCTTGAGCAGGACGTAGGTGCCATACGAGCACATGAACTGCGTGCCGTTGAGCAGAGCGAGGCCTTCCTTCGACTGAAGAGTGATAGGCTCCCAGCCGAACTCCTTGCAGACTTCAGCCGCCGGACGGATCTGGCCTTTGTAGTGGACTTCGCCGAGGCCGAGCAACGGAAGCATGAGGTTCGCCAACGGCGCGAGGTCGCCCGACGCGCCGAGAGAGCCGAGGTCATAGACGACAGGAAGCACGTCGTTGTTGAAGAAGTCGATGAGGCGCTGGACCGTGACGAGCTGCACGCCCGAGTTGCCGTACGACATGTTCTGAATCTTCAAAAGAAGCATGATGCGGATGATTTCCTCGGGGACGTAGTCGCCTGTGCCGCAGGCATGCGACATCACGAGGTTCTTCTGGAGTTTGCTGAGGTCTTCCTTCGAGATGTTGTGGTCGCAGAGCGAGCCGAAGCCTGTCGTCACGCCGTAGATAGGTGTTGACTGGTTCTCCATCTTCTTGTCGAGATAGTCGCGGCATTTCTGGATACGTCGGATGGCGTCTTCCGAAAGCGCGAGTTTGTAGTTCTCGCTGATGATTCTGTTGACTTCCTCAAATGTGAGGGTTTCTGTCGAGATGTAATGTATCTTATCCATTTTTATGTTGATTTATAAATTATTTTTTTTAAATATTTTGAAATCATGTTGCAATTATCAGTGTTTCAGATGATATTTTGTTGCTTAATACATACTTTATTTTACGGCTTTCGTGGACTTTTACATTCTTACCTTCTCTTTCCAGCATGTCAACGATGACATCAACAGAAGGGATCCCGTCAGACCGATAGGAGATAGCCAGAATACTGTTTTTGAAGTTGTGAATTAGCCTCTCAAAAGCCGTTGTGACTGTTTTTGGATTTGTCCATTCTGACGGAACGATTCTCAGGCGGCGATGCTTACTCGTATAATCAATTTTTTCGTGCCAACATTCATAGTCAATCAATCCCTCCAAAAAATGATAGAAGTCGGCATAGTTTACACCGATGCCGTCCGATGAAACATACGGAGTGTCAATATACACGAAATCAAAGTGATTGGATATTGCGGCAGCATCTTTGTTGATGGACTTGTTACGATTTCCATTAGAGAACACAGCATTGTTGGCTTCTGTTACAAAAGTCTTGAAATGCTCCTCAAAAGGTGTGTCCCAAGTGACCTTGTTACCAAAACTTCTTTCAACGTCTTGTAATCTGATATAGAGATTTTTTCGGTGGAAAAGATTATACGGTCGTTTAATGATGCAGGCTTGGAACAAGGCGAAATACAAAATAGCTTGTTCATATTTGTTTTTAACCGACCTGATGTTAGTCACGACAAGATCAAGCCATTGATTCTCCTCATCCGTATAATAAATGTCAGAGAACGTGTCTGTTATGAATGTCGGATACTGAATATCAGAATGACGAGTCAACACATAGTCCAAAACATCGTCTGAAACTCTAACTGAATCATTTTCGACAAGTGCACGTCCAATCATAGAGTTGAAAGTGAGAATGTCGTTGTATGTAACACATTTTCCCTCACTCTTCATCTTATATGCAATGCAGCCGGTGCCGCCAAAAGCATCCAAAACAGTATCAAAAGACAAATCTTTTACGCATTCCCAAATCCAATCAACATATTTCAACTTGCTTCCCTGATAACGTGTTGACGGAAACGTAGGAACAACTTCTATATCAAAAAGATTCATCTGTCCTAACATAATTAGATGCCTTTGAGTTTTTTGACAATCCAATCGCCATTAGGTGTTGAAACCGCTTTTTGCATAGAAGCAGCTTCTTGCTGAAGGAGTTGAAGAAATTCGTTTTTTGTCATAACTACTAACTTATTTTCTGCATTAGTTCTTCTGCTTTCACGCTTTCCTGTCTTCCCTCCTTCATCCATTTCACGGTGAATTTGTTCTCCGAAACTTCCTGTTCGCCGGCGATGACGACGACCGGGATGTTGCGCTGGTCGGCGTATTTCATCTGTTTCTGGATCTTGGCGGCGTCGGGGTAAATCTCTGCGTTAATACCTTGACGGCGAAGCTGTTGCAGATAGGGCAGACAGTAGAGTTCCTCGTTCTTCCCGAAGTTCAGGAAGATGACCTCGGTGTTCTCGGCGTTTTTCTCAGGGAAGAGGTTCAGCTCGTTGAGGACGTCGTAGATGCGGTCGGCGCCGAAGCTGATGCCCACGCCGGAGACGTTCGGGAGGCCGAAGATGCCGGTGAGGTTGTCGTAGCGTCCGCCGCCGCTGATGCTGCCCATCGCCACGTCTTTCGCCTTGACCTCGAAGATGGCACCCGTGTAATAATTCAGGCCGCGGGCGAGGGTCAAATCTAATTCATATTCAATACTCAATCCCATGATATCCAAGTAGTTGAACAAGGTCTCAAGTTCCTCGATGCCTTTCGTCCCGACTTCGATGCCGTTCATCAGCGACTTGAGCTGCGACATCTTCTCGCGGGCTGTCCCTGTCATGAAGAGGATAGGCTGCAGTTTCGCAATCGCCCCATCGTCAAGGCCTTTGGCAGCGAGTTCCGCGTTGACGGCCTCGATGCCGATCTTGTCGAGCTTGTCGATGGCGACGGTGATGTCAACGAGTGCGTCGGGTTTGCCGATGTATTCCGCTATCCCGGCAAGGACCTTGCGGTTGTTGATCTTAAGAACCACGTTGATTCCCAGCTTGTTAAACACCTCATCAACGATTTGCACGAGTTCCGCCTCGTTGAGCAGCGAGTCGCTGCCGATGATATCGACGTCGCACTGATAGAACTCGCGGTAACGTCCTTTCTGCGGGCGGTCGGCGCGCCAGACGGGTTGCATCTGGTAGCGTTTGAACGGGAACGCGATCTGGTCGCGGTACTGCACGACGAAACGCGCGAACGGCACCGTCAGGTCGTAGCGGAGGCCTTTCTCGCAGATTTTGCCGGTTATCTTCTCGGAATGAAGCACTTCGCCGTTCTGTTCGACACCCGACATGAAGTCGCCGGAGTTGAGGATTCTGAACAGGAGCTTGTCGCCCTCCTCGCCGTATTTCCCCATCAGAGTGGAGAGATTCTCCATCGATGGAGTCTCAATAGGTTGAAAACCAAAGCGTTTGAAGACGGTCTTTATCGTGTCGAATATATAATTGCGTCGCATCATGACATCCGGAAGGAAGTCGCGAGTGCCTTTTGGAATTGAAGGTTTCTGTGCCATTATCTCTAAATTAATTAAGGTGCAAACTTACATAAAAATTTTGGATTTTTAGGCCGGTTAATAAAAAAAATCAAG
>CALBNV010000027.1 GCA_937896895.1 uncultured Bacteroidales bacterium
TACTATTAGCCGATATGCACGGAGATGACGTAGTCATCGGATGTGCAAGGCAATAAAAATAAATTTATTATAGTGAATGCAGAATTATTTTCTGAGTTCACTGTAATTTATAGCTTTTAAAATAATCCTGTTTCACCTCAATACCTCCCTTGAAAGCATACTTATGTTAATTATATAATATGTCTATAAAAAATAAAAGTTGTATAATGAAATAGATACATTACCAGAAGAACTTACAAATCAAGTTATTAATTTTATAGAATATTTGTCGATTACATTTAATAAAAGATTAATATTAATTTTATAAAATAGATTCGCTCTCATGGGATGCCTTGGATTCGTGAAGCCGAGGGTAAAAAGAAGGGGTTACTAAATGTTAGAGTAAAATCATTGGAAGAATAACAAAAGAAAATAAATGGCATCGAACGACAATAATAAATTTTTCGAACACCAAACCGACTCGTCAAGAGTAAAGGCTTCTATTGTTTCGGAATACTTCCCCCAATACTGTAAAATCATTGCACGCAAGCACATGCCAAAACGTTTTGGGTATTTCGACATGTTCGCTGGCCCTGGCATCTATGAGGATGGTTGCTTCTCGACACCTATCCTCATCGGACGTAAGTGCTATAATGATCCGATGTTGAAAGACAGGGTTTGGATGGTATTTAATGATATGGCTTACGGTGACAAGCTGAAGGAAAATTTCGAATCAGTTTTTCCACCCCAAACTTTTGCAATTGAACCTTTCTTTGCGAACCGAACATTTGGAGAGAATGATCGAGTTGATGCTTTCTTAACTCGAAATACTATGGAAGGATTCTATAATGAGTGTCCTTCACTATTATTCATTGATCCATTCGGCTATAAACATATCAATACACGTATTTTGGCCCAATTCCTGACTCGATGGGGTAATGAAGTATTCATCTTTATGAATACCAAAAGGCTTAATGCAAAATCTTACCTTAAGACCATTTCCAATGGGTTCTAATTCTGCATATACTATGGAACTAGCAGCAATACTTGCAATAGGTGTCAATGCCTTAGTTCCTTCAACTGTTGTGTGAACTGGCATTAACTTATTTAATCCGGCAATAATCTCTTTGATTTTGTTTATTGCAGCTTTTGGGAAAATCTCCTGACTAGATAATATATTGGCTGTTTCTAATTCTTCCTTAGTAAATTCGAAAATTTTCAGTCTACTTTCATTTTCCATCAGAGCAATAACAGGATTACCTTTATATGCAGGCTGAAATTCAAAATATAAGCCATTTTCATTTTCGCGAAGCATCAAGACCGGATCGCCTTTAATAACTTCAATAGGCTTTTTATAATTTTCATTCAAAAATACTTTAGGACAGTTTGCAAGATGGGGAAGAATCTGCCAGGTCTGGTCTCCATTTCCTGTCAACCAGGGTCTAAGCTTCTGCAATGCTCTGTAGATTCTTTTATCTTGTTCTGTATAAAAATCTGGGAACGGATTCAAATCTTCAAAATAGATATCTAATGAAACTGGCTTACCGACAGACCAATTTCCGTTTTTAAGCTTTTGTTGTTCTTTTGGGAATAATTTAACTGAGCTGGATTCTATATCTAAGCGTAAATCCCAAATCAACCGGATTGTAGATTCTTTGTTTGTCGTAGATAAATTAAGCTTAGCAGATAATTCGTCTAAAATGTATTCCCATTTTTGCTTTTGATCAACTCTATCTATAAAAGGAATAATAAAATTATTATTCCAATTTTCTAATTCTTTTTCATAATTAATATTTGTTTTATATTCGGCTTTTTGAGCCAACTTCAACAACTCAGAATATATTAATGTTAATTCTGTGTCTTTTGATTTTTCAATTAAATATAAAACAGTTTCTTCTACTTCATTCGTGCTGCAACAGCCTGCCCATAAAGAAACAAATGAAGAAAGCCATATTAGGAAAGGACAATTACTTTGTGCCAAGCAACCTAAAACTTTTTCACGATTACATTTTCCAATGGTTCTATTCCAATAAAATTCATGCAGAACATTATATGCTGGCTTGAATATTAATGGCATTTTATCAAGCTTTTCTATATATTTTACTGCTTCATATAATGACTCGCTGCTACCATCTTGTAGCATGCTTATGAAATAGAAAATATCAGCTAAACTATAAAATGTAATATTTCTTTTTGATTTTTTCTTCTGAAGCTGTTTCATAGCTTCATGGAAAACGGGTAGGGAATTAACAGAACCGTGGAATAGGTAAACTAGAAATGCATTAATTCCCTGAACTTCAATTGAAGTTGAAATGTCTAGATATGACTTTGCTCTTTCAAAGTTCCCGCAGAAAATTAAATAAAGAGCTAGATTATGAGCACCTTCGGAAAGGAATAATTCAGATTTATACCATTTCGGTCTCATAAAATATTTAAAAATATTCTGGCCCTCATATGACAAAACATTTTTAAAATTCAATATTTCATAATAAACAGCATAATTAAAAAGGAATACCTGTGAATTTTCGGGCAAACCTTCGAACCAGTTCTCGTCAAATGGTTCCAATACTTTGCTAAGCAAAGGAATACCAGTCTGATTATTTAAAAAACTGTAATCAAAAGATGAAAAAATATCGTTAGAAATATTTCCACTTAAAAGATTAATCAGTAGATTTGAGAAAAAATTCTGTCTACAACTGAACTCAAAAGAATATTCTGATGATAAAGCAAAAGAATTCAGTGATAAAGAAAACTTTTCTACATCAAAATAAAGTGGGAATCGGTATGCAGATGGATAATAAATATCCTCTACCATATATCGATTCCCATCTTCTTTTAATATTTTATCTGTAATTAATTCTTTTAAATATACTGATACCTGTTCAATCGAAATATCTTCATCCAACATATTGCGCTTAGCAATATCATTAAGCAACCAGAGGAGTTGGTTTTGATCCAATTCCATATTGCAGTTGGCTATGAAAGCGCAGATGAGTTTTTCTGAAAGCTTTAAACTATCAAAATGCTCATCAGCACTTACAAGATTTTCGAAATTCCAGATATCAGTATTTTTCATGATTACCTAGAAGCGTAAAGGGCTTTGCTTCTTTCATTCTGTTTTGCAACAAGTTCTTCAAGCTGATAATCACTATATCTAGTGAATTTACCATGTTCAATTAGAACGTCACCGTGAACCATAGAGAAGTCTACAGTATCAACGGCGCAGAATACGATTGCTGCCAATGGGTCAGTTGAACTACCAGCCTGTCTCAAGCTATCAAGTCTGATACCAATCATATCTGCTTCGTAACCTGGTTCCAACATACCGATATCATCACGGCCGAGAACCTGAGCGCCACCTAATGTAGCACACTTCAAGCATTCTCTAGCAGTAATGCAGTCAGCAGTCTTTAGAACGCGCTGCAAAAGCATCATATTGCGAACTTCAAGGAACATATTAGAGCAGTCATTGCTTGCACTACCATCAACGGCTACGCTTACCGGAACACCAGCCTTGAGCATTTCAGTGATAGGTGCAATACCTGAAGCCAGGCGAGCATTACTTGTTGGACAGTGAGCAACGCCACCTTTTACCTTACCCATTCTTGTGTATTCATCTTCATTAAGATGTACACAATGTGCAAAGAAAGAGTTTTCATCCATCCAACCAAGTTTAACCATGAAATCATAAGGTCTCAAACCGCAGTCTGCGATTGTATAATCCTGTTCATCAAAGGTTTCAGCCAAGTGAGTATGGCATTTAAGGCCCATCTTATTGGCATACTTCTTTGCTTCTACCATTAATTCTTTTGTTACTGAGAATGGGGAACATGGAGCAACGATAATTCTGCACATACCACCACGTTCTGCCTGATGTACCTGTTTTACAAGTTCATCGGTTTCTTTCATAATTACATCTTCAGTCTGTACAACTGAATCCGGTGGTAATCCGCCGTCTTTCTTAGAGCGTGACATGCTGCCTCTGCAGAGGTGGAATCTCAAACCAGCTTCTTTAGCAGCTTCAACCTGTCTAAGATAGAAGCTTGAATCATTATTCGGAACAACATATGAATGGTCAACAGAAGTTGTACAACCACTCTGAAGAAGTTCTAATGCAGCAATTCTGGTTGAAAGAGCGAAATCATCTGGAGTAATCTTTGCCCAAAGGCCATAAAGATTTGTCAACCAGTCGAATAACTTAGCATCCTGAACATTTGGAAAGTTTCTTGTTAATGTCTGATAAAAATGATGGTGGGTATTAACCATACCTGGCATTATCAGCATTTCAGATGCATCGATATTTCTTGCATCTGCAGCCATTGGTGCCAATTCTGTGTCTGAGCCAACAGCCTTAATCTGGGTACCGTCTACTAAAACAGATACATTTTCTTTGACTTCGGTGTCACCACCTGCCCAAAAATACTTTGCGTTTTTAAGAAATACTTTCATATCCATCTCCTTGATTAGATACATCAATAATACACCATAATAGCCCATTTAACACTAATTTTTGAATTAAAAAAAATAAAAAAAATATAAGTTGACATTATCTACTTATTGCTATAGAATACTAGTCACCTTCAAGCGAAGGTAAAAAAAATAATCCACTTCGGTGGAGGGGTCGCGAAAGCGACCAAGCTATTTGAGAATAAGATCAAATTGACTTTGAATATGACGCCAAGCGGGTCATTAGAACTCGAAAGAGTGAAGATGATCCCTGTTAATAAGTCGAAGCTCGAAAGAGCAAGAGACAATTAAACGTTTGATTTTTGAGAAAAGATCAAGCGCTCCACAAAGTAAACAACAGACGAAAGTCTGAAGTTAATAATTTTTATGGAGAGTTTGATCCTGGCTCAGGACTAACGCTGGCGGCGTGCCTAACACATGCAAGTCGAACGAATCTTTCTTTGTAGCAATATAGAGAAAGGTGAGTGGCGCACGGGTGAGTAATACATAGATGATCTGCCTTTCAGACTGGGACAACTCAGGGAAACTTGAGCTAATACCAGATGAGACCACACGAAGGGATTCGCGTGATCAAAGGGTGTGCAAATATCGCTGGAAGATGAGTCTATGTCCTATCAGTTAGTTGGTGGGGTAATGGCCTACCAAGACGAAGACGGGTAGCCGGCCTGAGAGGGTGAACGGCCACACTGGGACTGAGACACGGCCCAGACTCCTACGGGAGGCAGCAGTGAGGAATTTTCCGCAATGGGCGAAAGCCTGACGGAGCGACGCCGCGTGAGGGATGAAGGTTTTCGGATCGTAAACCTCTTTTATTAAGGAAAAAGGATAATATGCTAACCATATTATTTTGATGGTACTTATTGAATAAGCCCCGGCTAACTACGTGCCAGCAGCCGCGGTAATACGTAGGGGGCGAGCGTTGTCCGGAGTTACTGGGCGTAAAGAGCGTGTAGGCGGTTAGTTAAGTCAGGTGTGAAATCCTTCAGCTCAACTGAGGAACTGCGCCTGAAACTGATTAACTGGAGTCTTGGAGGGGCAACTGGAATTCCTGGTGTAACGGTGAAATGTGTAGATATCAGGAGGAACACCTGTGGCGAAGGCGGGTTGCTGGACAATGACTGACGCTGAGACGCGAAAGCGTGGGTAGCAAACAGGATTAGATACCCTGGTAGTCCACGCTGTAAACGATGAGAGCTAGCTGTAGGCGGTATCGACTCCGTCTGTGGCGCAGTTAACGCATTAAGCTCTCCGCCTGGGGAGTACGGTCGCAAGATTAAAACTCAAAGGAATTGACGGGGGCCCGCACAAGCGGTGGAGTATGTGGTTTAATTCGATGATACGCGAGAAACCTTACCTGGTCTTGACATCTGAGGAATCTCTAAGAGATTAGAGAGTGCCTGCTTGCAGGAGCCTCAAGACAGGTGGTGCATGGTTGTCGTCAGCTCGTGTCGTGAGATGTTGGGTTAAGTC
>CALBNV010000028.1 GCA_937896895.1 uncultured Bacteroidales bacterium
ACTCCAAACTTAACGAAAAAATAACTCCACTCTCAACTCTCAACACTCCAAACTTAACGAAAAAATAACTCCACTCTCAACTCTCAACACTCCAAACTTAACGAAAAAATAACTCCACTCTCAACTCTCAACACTCCAAACTTAACGAAAAAATAACTTCACTCTCAACTCTCAACACTCCAAACTTTTTTGTATTTTTGCAGTTCGGATGAAATGGTTACCAAATGACATCGCCGTATGGCGGTTGTCGGGTGACCATTTTTCCGTAAATAATTGAAAATCATAATTTATGGAAAAGGAAATTATTTTTTACCAGCCGAATGACCAAATCAAATTGGAGGTCGTTCTTGAAGACGGAAACGTCTGGCTCACGCAGGCGCAGATGGCGGAGTTGTTCCAGCGCGACAGAAGTATCATTACGAAACATATCAAAAATGTTTTCACGGAGACAGGGCTTGAAGAAAAAAGCAATGTGCGTTTTTTGCACATTGCAATTTCAGACAAACCGGTGAAATGCTTCAGTTTCGACGTGATAATTTCAGTCGGAAACCGAGTGAAATCTTCAAACATTAATCAGTTCAAAATCTGGGCTGAAGACGTGATGAAGGCACGCACCTCAAGCCTGATGATTCCCGACAACTCAATCAGAAATCTTATCAAAATCATTAGAAATCAACAGGTTATGCTCGACTCCGACTTGGCGGTTCTTTATGGCGTTGACACAAAAGTATTGAATCAGGCGGTGAGCAGAAACATCGAAAGATTCCCAGAGGACTTCATGTTTCAGCTGACTTGGGAGGAGTGCGAAAACTTGAGATCACAAATTGTGACCTCAAGTTTAAGGTCACAAATTGTGACCTTAAACTCAAAACAAGGACAACATATCAAGTATCTTCCTTACGCCTTCACCGAGCAAGGTGTCGCCATGCTGAGCGGCGTCCTTCACTCGCCGACGGCCATCGAAACCAACATCAGAATAATGCGGGCGTTCGTCGGAATGAGGCGTTTCATCAACGAGAATGCGAAGTTATTCCAAAGAATTGAGAGCATCGAATACAACCAGTTTGAAATGGTTCAAAGCCAGAAAAAAATTGAAACCCATGTTCAAGAATCCGACCGGAAAATCGAAGAGCTTTTCCAACGCCTTGATGAGGGAAGGACGAATCCGAAAGAAGGAATATTCTTCGACGGACAGATCTTCGACGCTTACGTCTTCGTTTCAAACCTAATCAAAAAAGCACAGAAAGAAATCATCCTCATCGACAATTACGTTGACGAGAGCGTGCTGAACATCCTTTCAAAAAGAAACGAGAATGTAAATGTCACAATTTACACTTCAAATATTTCACACCAATTCAAACTTGACTTGGAAAAGTATAATTCTCAATATCAACCGATTGTGGTTGAAAATTTCAATAAGTCGCACGACAGGTTTCTGATAATCGATGATGAAATATATCATCTCGGAGCATCGCTGAAGGACTTGGGGAAGCGTTGGTTCGCGTTCTCGATTTTGAATTTCCCAAAAGAAGATATTATCGGGAAATTGAAATGAGATTTCACTTCAGCCTCTTCTCCAACCTCCGCTCCCAGACCAAAAGCAGCGACATCGCCCAGCGCGAGAGGAGCATCCACAGGAAACTGCCGCCAATGGCGGTGAAGAGCAGCAGGTCTTCGAGGTTGCTGTGCGACACGCAGATGTGATGGTTCAAAAAGTCGTTCTCCTCTTTCGTCGTCGTGCCTTGCTCCGCTTCGTCAATCATGATAGCGGCACCGTAGGCGAGACCTAAAGTATTGGCTATCAGCCAGAGAAACGCCGTGCGCGGCGGTAGCCCGAAGAAAAGCATCACAGGCTTCAGAAAACGCGCTATGGCTTCTATGACACCGAACTCCTTCAACACCCTCTGCAGCAACGTCAGCGCATAGACCAGCACTATCATCAGGCCGACGGTCTTCAAGGTGCGCAAAGCCCAGCTTCTGAGCATCTCCACGAAAGCGACATTATCCGCCGAGACGACATCCGAAGCGCCGCCCTCAAACTGCCCGGGCATAATCCTGTTCAGGACGAAAGCCAAAAGAAACGCCGACAACGTCCTGACAATCACCATCCTCACGAAAGAAGAGCCGGTCTTGTGCTGCACCGTCGTCTCTACAATCATGTTGTGCGAGCAGAGCACCATCACCGCCAAGATGGTGGCGGAGCGCATGTCGAGATGCAGCGTCGTCATCACCGCCATCGCCGTGTAACAGTTCACGAAATATCCGGAGACGTAGGCGAGAGCCGCCTCGCCCGGAAGTCCGAAGCTCGAGAAGACAGGTGTCAGCCATCTCGAAATCACGTCGATAACACCGAAGTATTGCAACAGCATTATGCCGAACGACACGCCCGTCATTATCTTCACGAGCCACCATATCGTCTTCAGCGCGCCAGGATTGGCGGAGCGGACACACAAAAGGATTCGATTAGAGATTGTATTGTTTTTCATTACTCCATGTACATGCCGGGCACACGTCGGCTGAGCCTCCATGTACCCAGTTACTAAAATAGTGCCTTACAGGCACATTCGTGTCAATTCGTGTCATTCGTGGTGATTAATTCGTGTCAATTCGTGGTGATATTCATCTCATCGATGAGCCGTGTGCAGCCTGCGTATTTGTCGATGAGGAACAGCACGTAGCGGATGTCAACGCTGATGTTCTTGCAGATTGACGGGTCGTAGATGAGGTCGCTCATCGTGCCTTCCCATGTGCGGTCGAAGTTGAGGCCGAGCAGATGCCCGTCGGCGTTCAAGATCGGCGAGCCGCTGTTGCCACCGGTGGTGTGGTTGCCGGCGATGAAGGCGACGTGCATCGTGCCGTCGGCGTCGGCGTAACGGCCGTAGTCCTTCGCCTCGTAAAGCTCACGCAGCCTGTCGGTCACGACGTAGTCGTAGATGTCGGGGTTCTCCTTCTGCATGATGCCGTCGAGCGTGGTGAAGTGTCTGTAGTTGACGCCGTCTCTCGGCTTGAAGCCGCCGACCTTGCCGTAAGTCACCCTCAACGTGAAGTTCGCGTCGGGATACATGTTCCTCTCCGGGAACACCTCAGGTATCATCTTCATCTGGCCTTCCATATAGACGCGGCGCAGCGACTTGATCTGCCTGTTGCAGGCGACGTAATTGTCCCTCACATTCTCCCTGTAGAACGAGAGCATGTCCTCGAAGGCGAGGACGGCCGGGTCCTTCGCTATTTTCTTTGCGTCTGAAACTTTGAAATTGTCGAGAAGACTGTTCACTTTCTCTTCGGAGACGAACATCGTCTTCCCGAAAAGATAATCGACGTAAGCCCTGACATCGCCTTTGTATTTCGAATCGATGTCATTCAGCAGTGCCGGACGGAAGTCGGCAGGCTGCGCTGCGCGGTAAGCCGTGAGCATCGCCGACGCCACCTCCTCGTCGATGGGCTGGTAGTAATCTTTGAAAAATGACTTTGATGAATTACGTAAGTCATTGACAATCTCTTCAACATCTTCTTTCGGAGTGTCTTTCGTGACTTTCGCAAGTTCCCTGAAGTTGGCGGCAAACTCGATGAGTTCTATCGAGAGGCCGGCTTCGGTGAAGTAGGTGTAAGCCATGCGGTATTTCTCGAAGTCGCCATAGACCTCGTTGAAATTTTTCAGCAGGTTCATGTAAGGGGCGCGGCTGCGGCTCTTGTAGCACCATTCCATGAACGACTCCTCGAAGGCCTGTTTCTTCTCCACGCCGTGGAAGCTGCGGATGCCTTCGGTGACGCCCATCCATTTCTTCCAGCCGTTGCCGAGGCCGGCGTGTTTGCTGGCGTACTGTATGCGCACCTTCGGGTCTTTCTCCTGGTATTTGTTGTAGATGTCGAGTATCTGTCCGCGAAGGTCAACGATGACGGGATAGACTACGTTGGCTTCCTGGTTTACGGCCACCGAAGGGAGGTATTCCGTCGTGCGGGCCGGATAGCCGAAGACGAAGGTGAAGTCGTTCTCGTTTGCGCCTTTCAGCGAGATGGTGAAGTGATAGTCAGGATTGTAAGGGACGTTGTTCTCGTCATATTCGACGGGTTTCCCTTCCGGGGAGACGTATATCCTGAAGATGGAGAAGTCGCCTGTGTGACGCGGCCACACCCAGTTGTCGGTGTCGCCGCCGAACTTTCCGATGTTTGACGGCGGTGCGCCGACCATGCGGATGTCTTTGAAGACCTCGTTGTAGATTGCGAAGAACTGGTTTCCTTCGTAGAACGGCTCTATCGTCACCTCGTATTCTGTTTCTTTTTGGAGCAGTTCGGTGAGGCGTTTGACGTTGGCGTTGACGGTGCTGTCGCGTTGCGCGTCGGTCATCTCGCGTGTCACGTTATATAATATTTTCTCGGTGACGTCGCGCATCTCCTTCATCATCGTCGCGGTGAGGCCCGGGCAGGCGAGTTCTTCCTGTTGTGTCATGGCCCAGAAGCCGTCGGTGAGGTAGTCGTGTTCGACGGTCGAGTGGCGTTGTATCCAGCCGTAGCCGCAGTGGTGGTTTGTCAGCAGCAGCCCCTGGTCGCTGACGAGCTCGCCGGTGCAGCCGCCGCCGAACAGCACGACGGCATCTTTCATCGAGCTGTGGTTCATCGAATAGATGTCATCGGCACTGATTCTCATGCCCATCTCCTGCATCTCCTTCTCGTTTTTCTGGAGGAGAAGCGGTATCCACATGCCTTCGGCACGCACGTTGCCGACAAACATGACGGATGCGACTAATGTCAAAAAGATTCTCTTCATAGTAGTTATGTTTCTGATATGCAACCGCTGTGCGGTTATAGTTAAACTTAATTTTTTTAATTGTTTGAAGTTGCAAAAATATGAAAAAAGTTTATACGAAAATCCATGAAACTCTTGACTACCTAAAACTCACACTCAAAAACGTAAGGACATTTGAAGAAAAAATCTTTAAAAATTATTTTTATGAGATTTTCAACATCAATCCGAAAAAATATCCTTACTTTTGCGGTTTGGGTGACATGGTTGTCAGATGATGTCGCCTCACGGCGGTCGTTTGGCAGCCATTTTTCGTAAACAATCAAAAACCA
>CALBNV010000029.1 GCA_937896895.1 uncultured Bacteroidales bacterium
GCTTCTGCAGCTCCTTCACGAGCGGGCACATCTTGATGGCCTCAGGCCTTGTGCCGAATACCAGCATTATTTTTTTCATTGTTGTATTATGATTATCAATATGTCATATTTGTTAAAATGTTAACTTGTTAAATCCTCCCAACCAATCCCTTCAACGCCTCCATAATCCGTTCACTATTCTCAATCTTCCCCTTTCGTTCATTCTCTTTCATTTCCCAATAGTCTAACATTACTCCAATCTCACCTTGAGAATAGCCCAAATCCTTGCACATATCTTCTACATTCAATTTATCGGTGTGCTCTTTCAGCCAGTTCTCTATCTTCCGCAACGATCTCGGCACGTTTATTACAGCAGGATTCTCAGAATTGAACCACAGCGGGATGTCTCCGGATTCATTTGCCCCACTGAACGGCAGCGGCTGCATCTTGCTCAAGGTTTTCTGCTGACACCTGCCGATATTCCAGATGCTTCTTCCATTGTTCCAAGACATATCAAGAATCTGCCTCTTCACCATCCAGAATTCAATAAAGTTCAAATCTCCTGTTTTCTCCAGTTCGGTGCCGTCATTCAAATCTTCAAGCGGAAGGTTGTGCGCCTTTATGAAACTCTTGGCTGCAGAAAGACTTGTATAGAAATTAATAAAATACCTGCCCATCAATGCCTGATAGGGTTTGGTTTTTTCGTATGTCCCGTAAATACCGAGAGCTTCGTCCCTTGTGTCATCAGCCACATACAAGCTGTATGCACAATGTCCGAGTTTGGAGTTTTTCAGTATGATATCCTCTTTTTTCAAGGCAAGGCAACTGTCGAGAACTCGCCTCAATTTCTCCTGATGATGCCCATCCAGCACCATACCCATTTCTCCTACCGCCATACGCCACACAACAGACATCCAGAAGAGATATGGGATTTGAGGAGGATAGTCCTTACAGCCCTTCAATATCTCCGCATACCAATCCTCCAGTACGCTGAAACGTTTTTCACATTCTGAGCAGAAGATATGGTCAATCGTCAATGCGTTGGTCTTTTTGTTCTCCTCGTCCAGTTCCTCATCCGACAAACTATGCCCAAGAAGCTGTTTTATGGTATCATCATACACCTGATGACCGAAATACCTGTCTCTTTTCCCTTCACCAAGAGAATTGACCGCCACAGTGACCTTATCTCGCTCACGACTGCCATCGTAAGAAAACACATCGGCAATCAGAAGATGTGGGACCATGTGTGAACCGGTCTTGTCAGCCTTCTTCCGTCTGCATAATGCGCAAGTGCATTCAGCATCCCTGACTACCGGCTTATAATCGCCTATTATTCCCTTTTGATTGAACTGGTAAGTCTTGTTAACAACGCGGAAGACAAGCTCCTTAATCGGTTCCCAATCTTCCTTGTTCCAGTGCTTCACATGTTCTGTATCCTCATGGAATCTGTTCATAAACTGAGTGAAGCGGATAGAAATATCTATCGGATCTCCTCTGAGAATATGCAAATCCAGTACAGCCTCAAGAACTTGATACTGGAGGAGAGCGAGTTCGGGTGTATAATCCTTCTCATCGGTCACATTGAAATCACGCTGATGAACCTCACACATCTCCCAGACCGCCTTCTTTGCAAGCTGGCGGTCGCCACTATCCAAAGCCTTACGAGCTTCGGCGATGGAAGATATGAGGGTTGTGAGGGTGGGCATGATGGGTAGATATGTTGTGAGAATTATTATATTATTTCCACAGACGTTCTTCTAACTGGAGCCATATTCCGATAAACATGCATCCCAGTCGTGTCATTCCTCTCCACAAGATATTGTTTTTGTAGCATGTAATCCAATATGTTTTCAGCGTATGATTTATTCATTCCCATAATGGTATTGAGAAGTGCACTAACCCACTCGTCTTTGGAATAAAGTTTCTTTTCCTCTACAATGCCAACGCCATCCGGTCCATAGATTTTTATATCGTCAGTCACTCTCGGCATTATATCAAATATATAATCCACCAAAGCGCCAGCAACAACCTGGTCGGCAATATTTTCCGGGCACCCGTCTTCTATAACGATTTGCCTTAAGGCATTGAAAATTTTTGGACCGTTGACGTTTCTAAGATACCTTTCTATTGTATCAAAATAATGACTTGGATGTGTCATAAGAAGTATGAATTATTGTTTAATATTATCAAGAACCGGCCTCAACTCTTCCTGAGTGTAAGTAACAGGCACAGGATTGGAATCGTAAGTTACGTACATATGATAATATTTTATTTATTGTAACAGCACATCTGCACTAACCTTGTAGCCAGCATTCTTAAGCTCTTTTACCAATTCAAAACGCCAAGCACGTGCGGCATCATAAGTCGTATAGACTATACCATCCAAATCTCCTGGCTTTGCCACACCATCCTGCAATAAGAAGAAAACATTCTCTCTGCCTAATTTTCCAGTAAAATAGCCCATTTCAAAAACGACATTTTGACGAGCGCGTTTTTCTAAATGCTGACGCAAGTCTTCATTTTTAACAGCATTGAGGTCATGCACAGAAGCAGCCAAGTCATCTGCTGAAAGTAGTATGATAGCAAAGTTTATACGTTCTGCATTGCGCTCAAACTTTTCAATGATAGTTTTTCCTCCGTTAGGTTGTTCATGCAGAATGATAGGATTAAGACCAAGCTGGCTGACTGTACGAGCCACGGCTTGCTTCATCTCTTCGTTGTGTCCATGAACTATGAAAATATCTTGTGATAATTCCTGTAGCTCTGATAAAACAGCTGCAGATGCTTGTTCTGCAACAGCACATTGCATAAGATCACTTCTCTCTATGTCACCTTGCATGTGGCTCATCAATCGTTGGATTTCTTCCTTGTATTCCTTGATAGCATCACTACCCCAAATATTCCAAATATGGGATTCATACTCGTGAAAGTAGATACTCTCTGCAACCTCAAAGGAAGTGCGGTAAACGGCCTTGTTGCGGTCGTTCCACTTGTTGTACTTCGCGACAAAATCCGCCTCAGCTGCATCATCATATTCCACTTTGTCAGTAGTGCGTCGCATCCCTCCAAAAGAGCCATAGCCATAATAAGGATTGGCTTGTGCCTTCTGTGGAACCACAATAGTAAGAAGATCATTTCCTTTTTGTATCTGTTCAGAGAGCAATTCACAGAATCTTTCTCGCGAAACCTTCAACGGAGACTCTGGATAAATCGGTTCTTCAATTTTCTTTTTTGCCATATTTGTTAAATGTTAAATTGTTAATTCACTCCACCCAATTCCTTCAATCACAACGATTGACTATAAACCGAGTATCACCAGCATAGCGAGCCGCATACGGGTTCTCGCCAAAGGCAATAAAGATTCTTTTATCCCAAATCAGTTCCCAAAGGCACTTGCTCACCTCTATTGCCGACAACGGGCTCATCTCACGACTGCTATATTGGGTGTGGCTCGCATCACGAACCTTTCCTTACTTAATGGCCTTATCCACAATATAGGAACAAATACCACGGAAAGAAAACTCCGTATCCACTTCTTTCAAATAGCTGACAACAACCTGCCTCAACTCTTCCAGAGCATATGTTACAGGTACAGGGTTGGAATCGTAAGTCACGTACATGTAGGTTTATTGTTTATGCTATAAAAGCGCGTCTTCACTAATTTTATAGCCTGCATTCTTCAGTTCCTTTGCCAAAGCCTTGCGGACTTCGGAAGTGGACGATATGAGATTGATAATGATACACAAACAAATTGTAGATTTACCTAATACTATGTATCAGACAATACAACTTTGGCACATACATTTTCATTTTAGTTCCTAACCATACCAGGGGATAACGCAACGGCATATATTTTCTCATAAAATGCAGATGATCCTTACCAGAGCGAGGGGGAAAACTAAAATATTTCTTTCTTTCTGAAAAAGACATAGAAACAAGTTTCGTTAATATTTCTGCATAGGAATCGTGGTCGTTATCACATGCCCCACAGAAGTTAGCCGTTATCAAAACAGGGATATCCTTACTTCTAGCTCTCATTGTATAATCATAATCTGCCACACCATGAATATATGCTTCATCAAAGACCCCTATCCTATCAACTACAGAAACTGGCACAAGCAAGATATTTGCATTAGTCATATCACACATCTGTGGCTCAGTATCTGGTTTAAGCCGCCTTTGCTTAGCCAGCAACTTATTTACCCAAACGTCACCTCCGTACGTCATCTTAGTATGATCGGTTTTAGAACATGTAATTCCTGAGATAATTCCCTCCTGATGATACTTCGCGTTACAATGCTCTTCTGCTGAAAACAACTCTTCAAACATATTTTGCAGCATATCTGTATCATCGTTAATCAAGAGATAGTAACTGTATTCATTATGTTTTTTCAACGCCTCTTTCCAAGCCATCCTCATTCCTCCAGCCCAGAAGAGATTTCCGTCACCTTGAAGTATAGTAATATTTTCTGTTGGGAACGAACTACAAACCGCATCGGCTGTCCCATCTGTACAGCCATCATCAGTAAGGTAGATATGCAAATCTATCTTTGGCGAATAGTTATCTCTCGCCTCAAAAAGTGATTTGAGGCACGAAAGTGTTTGCTGCTTCCTATTGAAACAAGTAAGAATTACTGCTATTTTCATTGTTCTATCATTTTTATCAATTTTGCGGGATTGCCAGCGACAATTGCATTCGCGGGCACATCCTTGGTAACTACAGACCCAGCTCCTATGACAGCTCCATCTCCTATGGTTACACCCTTCATAATTATGCTTCTCGCTCCTATAAACACTCCTTTGCCAATAGTAATTGGTTGACGCTTAGTGTAGTACCCCCCCCATTAGGTAACAGTCGATGCTCTAATAATATAGGGTGAGAGTCTGTGTCTGTAATCAGGCATCCAGAACCGATGATAGTGTTATCTCCGATTGCGATTGTTGTAGTCGCATTGATTGTGGAGCCTGATATACCGACATTATTTCCTATCACGATTCGGCTTCCAGATGCCGAGATATTGAAGAAGCAAGGTTGGAATATCCCTACCGAATTGGAAGTTAACTTGTTATTGCAATGGAAGTTGCTACCTATAGTAATCGTTCCCTTCTTGATTTCTGGATGCAATTTCCGAAGCAACCAAGAATTGCGGTTCACATACAAACGACCTTTGATTCCCCAGGATTTGTTAAATGGCAAGCCTGCGAGCAGGCACCAGAAGAAGGTGGGGAGGGTGGAGAATAAGAAATTGTATAAATGCTTCATAGCTATAATATTTCTTCCAATTTAGTTAATATCTGTGTATTGTCGAATCTGAATTTCAGTATCTCGTTTTTATAACGGTTGTACAAGTTATCATCTTTCATCAACCGTTCTATTGCATCCGGTATTTCGGAGATCGGGACGATTACCCCATCCTTACCATTCTCTATGAATTCAGGTGCTGTGGAGAAATCTGTGCAGATGATAGGTGTGCCAAGAATCTTTGCTTCGTTGATTACTCTCGGGCAAGCCTCTGATGAGGAAAGGCACACAAACAAATCGGAGTTAGCAATGTAATAATGAGGATTACTCTTGAAGCCCAGAAGCACGACATTGTCCCGCACATTAAACCTTGCAATTTCGTCTTCAATTATTTTTCTTAAATCGCCATCCCCAACGATATACCATCTGAATGCAAGACCCAAATCTTTCAAATGCTTTGCAATGGAGGGAATCATCTCGAAACGTTTCACTCCAGAAAACCTACCCACCGAAACTATCGTAAACAAGTCTCTGTTGAAACTTGAGTCGTGATCGTTCTCTTTCGACCCATTAAGAATCATCTCCTCGTTTTGGGGATTGTTGATGCAGACAGCCTTTGAAGCCAATTCCGGATAAATCTTCTTGAAATTCTCACACGTCTTCTCCGCCACACATACTATTTTGTTATACTCACCATAGAAATTCTCATTCTTCCGTCCTCTTTCCTCATAATACCGACCATAGTCACATCTTATCCAAGCCACCTTGTTCTGGCATTTTACATACGAAGTATAAAGAGTGGCAAAGCTCTCCTCACAGGCAACAACAGTGTCAAAGTGCTGCCCTTTGAAAATATGGTGTATTGAACGTTTGATAAACGTTTCTTTCAACTTTCTACTATGACTTGCCAGATATCTAACTGACGCAGTCAGTATTTTCTCCACCAGACCATCTGCTTTCTTCCACCAGTTAAGAGCCAACGCCCGAGCAAGAAAGTCTGACTGAAGTTGTTGGACATCTTTATATTTATCCCTTAACAGGCCCTTGCCCGAGAGAGACAACACGGTAATCTCGTATCGGTTCTTATCCAGTACCGAAATGAGATTCCTTGTGCTGACGGTAGTTCCTCCAACCTCAAATGATGGAAGAATGAAAAGTATGCGTCTTTTATCCATTGATAACACTATCTATTATCCAAGTAGAAATATCAAACGGCTCATTCTCATGCTTAACCATTTTATCATCCCAGAAATAAGGAGCATGACTGATTCCTTTGGTGCCAAAACCAAAGCAGATTTCGACAATTTTAGGGTTATGGTCAGCATCATATACAAAATCGTATGCTACAGATTGCATCTTGAGTTTCTTTGCGGTTTCTATCGCAATCTTTACTATGTTTTCATCAATACCTTCGTAAGAGAAGTCACCACTTCCGGAAGCCCTGAAATCATTCTTCCTGGTCATACGACGTTCTGCAACAGCATACTTCCCGCCAATCACGACAATGCGAGTATCGTAGGTATTCCCTGGCATAAAATCTTGAAAATATACATAGCCCTTCTCTGAATGATACAAATCATTTTTATGGCTATGCTTGAATAATCTAAAGAACGCCCCTAGAAGATTCTTTATCGAAGCTTTGTGCCTTTTGAATTTAGAGTATGTCTCCTTAAGTTCACCTACTGCATCAAAATATGGAAATCCTCTGTGAAAGGCCTGTCGGATTAGTTTTTGAGTTTCTTTGAAATCATGGACCAATTTGACGTTCTTGGCTGCCGCACCACCCCTCAGTTTGAACACCTTGGGATATTCTGTTTGTTTCGCCCATTCCAAGGCTTCCTCTTCAGAATAAAACGCATAGGATTTAACCAACGGAGCTCCAGCTGCTTCAAGGAAATATTTCTGCCCAAGCTTATCATCAAAGTGCCATCCGGAGTCGAAATTCGGGTAAACTTTTACCCCAGCGCACTGCAAAGAGAAAAGTAAGGGTTTCGCTAAAATCAGGTCTTTGTAGGAAGTCTGAGAATGATGCCAAAAGAAGTAGTCGCAATCTCGTACCTGATCAACTATATCATTGTCATACGGATTTACTTCTATGCATTCAATCCCTTTCTTTTTTGCATATTCCTTCCAAACTGCCGCATTTGAGAAATTATGCGGATTCGCTATAGCTATTTTCATGTTTATCTGTTATTACAATAGTTCGTTAGATATTTTCTTATTATTCTCATACACACCTATGCAATATCCAAACACACTTGTCGCATAGAAGGACATTGCTGTTATCGAATACGAGAAGAGTGTTTTTATACTATATATAATTAAAAACATTACTATCGCTATCGTTATTTCTTTAGAACACGATATTTTGGCATCTTTATAAGTTCGATATAGTGTACGCCAGAAGAGAAAGTAAACAACTATACCGATTATTCCCATTTCCACCAAAAAATTAAGCCAGTCATTATGTGCATTTATCCCCATATAATGCAAGTTCGCTTGAGCGCCATTACCGAATATCATTCTCAATGGATTGCTTTGGTTGAAATAGAAACTAATGAAATCACTCCATATAGCATCTCGTCCGCTTGAGTTTCCTTCCAGAGTGGATAATAATCGAGCACTGAAATACGAACTGTTCAACAAAAGATTCTCAATATAATGATACACAACATAAAACAAGACTCCTGAGAGCAGTAGCACCAAAATAGTCTTACGAGAACTTTGCGTACTTTTCATAGATTGCCATATAAACACAAGAAGGCATATTCCGCATATCAAAATAGCACCTCTCTTCATTCCAGAAAGCACAAAAAAAGAAATTATCCCAAGCCCTACATATTGAATGATTGGTTTCTCCTTAAACAAAGCCATCAAGGGAATCAGAGCCAGGAAAGTGTACCCGGCATTATTGGTAGTCTCTTCTCTGTTGTCTAATGCCCTCTCCAAAGCGGTTATCAAAGTTTGCTGATAATGTATATATGCTGTCGCAAAAAACAAAACCGCCCAAAACCAGAACCATCTATTTGATAACAAACCTTTGCGGCCAAAATAATAAAAGGCATATATCGGCAACAAGGAATCTAGGATACTCTCAAAATAAGCCCTTGGAGAACCGGCCAATTTCCAGGAAGAATCGATACCTGTTATCAAAAACAATACACCATAGGTTACAAATAACCCAAGTAAGACATCAACAGCCTTTATGGTCTTCGATCTCCCAAACTCAGAATGAGCAACGAAGAAGTAATAAAATGACAATGCGAAATACAACACAAACGAACCTTGTGATATGATATTTCCCGCACCGAACACATCTTGCCTGATGAAACATAGCAAGGCAACTAGTGTGTAAATATTTACTTGAGTGAAGATCTTCTTCATCCTGTTCTGATAAATATGAGTGGTTAAAATCTTTAAATATAATTGTCCTTAGAACTTTTACTCCTTACCTTGCCGTATATCCTCCATCCACAATCAGATTCTGACCAGTAATCCACCTACTGGCATCAGACAACAAATATATACAAGCATTGCTTATGTCAGAACATTCGCCTAATCCAAGCAGGTGTTTTTCTTCCAAAGCCGCCCTCTTCTCCGGATCTGCCATGTGAGGTAGATTGGCATTGATAGGTGTCAGTATTGCTCCGGGACTTACGCAATTGAAGCGAATCTTCTTCTTTGCATATTCACAGGCAAGCGACCTTGCAGCTGCTATGAGAGCACCTTTGGTCATACTGTAAAGTGACTTTCCGCTTTCACCAACACATCCCATAATGGAAGTGAAAAACACAATGCTTGCACCCTCCTTTGACACATTCTTCATAGAACATATCTCGCGTGACAGTTCAATGGCACTATAGACATTGCTCCTGAAAAATTTGTCAATAACATCAATCTTCATAAGTTTCAACGGAATGGTATCGCTTATGCCAGCACAATGCAAGGCTCCGTGAATTTGCCCGACTTCTTGTACTACACTTGCTACCATATCTTTTATCCCTTGGCTGTTAGTAAGGTCGTATGTTACAACCAAATGCCCTTCTCCTTCCACCTGAGAGAGCGTTTCAGCCAATCGTTGTTCGTTACGGCCTATCAGTACCACCTTTGCACCCATCTTTGAGCAATCAATGGCACATTGTCTGCCAATTCCTGATGACGCTCCTGTAATGAGTATGTTCTTATTTTCTAATGTAAATGGGTTATACATTCTTCAGTAGTTTGTTGCCCACGGCAAACCACCGAAGTCTGCACGTGGATTATTGAATTGTATATCCTCCGTCAATTATAAGGTTCTGACCTGTAATCCATCGGCTGGCATCGGACAGCAGATACACAACTGCATTGCTGACATCCGTTGTTTCGCCAAGGCCAAGAGGGAACCCATCGACTCGGGCTTTGTATTGTTCTTCACTTAAAGTTGAGAGATAATTCTGCATCAATGGAGTGGGAACGGTTCCCGGAGATATGCAATTGACACGAATCTGCCGTTTTGCCAACTCCACCGCCATCACACGGGCTGCACTAATGAGTGCTCCTTTGGATGCTGAATAAGCTGCTACTCCTCCACGAGCTATTACGGCTGTGATTGAGGCAATAAAAATTACCCCCCCCCGTTTGTTAAAACGCTTAATACCAGTGAGTTGGCGAGCAAACTCGAAACCACTCAGAGTATTCACACGGAATATATCTTCATAGTCTTCTGGTGTAAGAAGTTTTACAGGCTTTGTCATTTCAACTCCTGCTGCATGAACAAATCCATCAAACTTGTCATTATCAGCTACAGCTGTAGAGACAAAATCCTGTATTCCGTCAAGATTGGAAAGGTCGTAAGAATAAGCCCTATGTCCTTCCCCTTCCATCAACGAAAGAGTTTCTTCCAGTCGTTCTTGATTTCTTGCCACAAGAACAACTTTGGCACCCATCTTTGAGCAGTCAATGGCGCATTGCCTCCCGATACCAGAGGATGCTCCGGTAATCAGAATGGTTTTACCTTCAAGTGTAAACGGATTGAACATACTATTCATCTTTATTTGGGTGAGTATCCGATTCCTCACTTTCGCCTTCTATAGGCGTGTATTCTCTGCGAAGCGATTCATCCACAGGCTGGCCTTCGCAAACCTCAACTATCTCAGAAATCTTGGTATCGACAAACGAAGCGATTGCCGAAGCCCAGGTCATTCCTACGCCAAAGGCTGACAGCATCAGAGTCTTCGAGCCCTCCAACTTTCCACGAAGTTCACTCACGATAGTAAGCGGAACGGATACGGATGAAGTATTGCCGAACTTCTCGATGGTATGAGGAATCTTTTCGACATCTAGCTTCATCTTCTTGGCAATATAGCTGTTGATGAAGTTATTTGCCTGATGGAACACTATATAGTCAAGTTCTTCGACCGTCTTACCGCTTTCGGCAAGAGTCTTCTTCAGGTCTCGTGGAATCTCACGGATAACGAAATTGAACACATCGCCACCTTTCATATACCCCTGTTCCTCGGAACGCATATTGCCGTACTCATCCACCACTCGCTCTTTCAGAGTCTCTGGGGTGGAAGGATGACGGTAGCCGCCAGCCTTGATCATAATGAGGTCTGCACGCGAACCATCCGAGTTCAGGGAAAAAGTGGTCTCGCCAAACTTCTCATCCCTCTCCACAAGAGCAGCCACACCACCATCACCGAAGATAAAAGCGGAACGCCTGTCACGAGGTCCATACACCTTGCTTCTGGTTTCTCCGTCAAGTATCAAAGCCTTACGCAATCCTGACTGCTGCATCATAGAATAGACAACGCTCATTCCATAGATGAATGCCGAACAGCCGAGGTTGATGTCAAATGCGATACAAGAGTTTGACAACCCAAGCCTATGCTGCAATGTGCAGGCTGTAGCCGGCATACGGTAGTCCTGAGTCTGACTGATGAACACCAGCAGGTCAATCTCCGAACGGTCTATATCGTTGTCTGCAAACAACTTCTGAGCTGCCGCAAAGCAAAGGTCGGACGAACAGGTTTGGGCATCGGCAAAGCGTCTTTCATACACGCCCACCTTTTCCACCACCTCATTCACCTGCTCCTGCGGAAAGAACTCAGTGTATTTCAGATTCTCGATAATGTGAGAAGGCACGGCACCAGCCATTGCGCTGATGCCTATGCCCTGGAACTTCATTATTGCCATAAGCGATTAGGCTGTTGCGAGATTGTAGAGGTCTTGGATGGTAGTGCAAGAACGAATGTCCTTCTCTCCTATTTCCTTATCAAAATTCTCATCATAGAAGGCGATAAGAATCATAACTGACAGTGATGACCACTCGTCCAACTCACGAAAAGCAGTTTCAGGAGTAAGTTCTTCTACATTTTCAATTTCAATCTCTTCTGCAAACTTTGCAATAAATTCTTTGATTTCCATACTATATATTTATAAATGATTTGATTTCTTTAATACGTTTTATGTAATACTTATTATAATTCGATTTCAACTCTTCAAGAGTCATCCTTTGCTCTGGTGGGAACAACGATTCTTCATGAACCAAAGCTTCTTGTGGGGTAAACCTAAATCCAATGACCTTAGCAGGATTGCCTGCTACGATTGCATAAGGTGGGATACTACCTCTAACAACAGAACCAGAACCAACAATACAACATCTTCCAAGGTGAACTCCTGATAGCAATGTTACATTGGACGCTATCCATACATCCTCATCAACTATGATATCCTTGTCAAAATCATTATATTGATCGAGTAAATTTTTATCCTTATTTGTAACTTGTTTATGGTTTTTTCCTGCTATTGACATATGATTTCCACAAACCACCGTTAACCCAAAAGCTGCCCCTGACCATTTCTTCAGAATGAATTTGGCGCGCGTATTCATAATCACCCCCCCCTCATTGATGTTAGTATTCTCTCCCATATAAAGATTCTCTGGACAATACACTTTAACACTGGAGTCAATGCGTGATGTATTGGATATATGTGGGTAATATGGAATATTAGTAACTTGGAGAACGTGCTTAACAAGTTTTTTTATTTTCTTTAAAAACCTCATAGTATCATGTATTATTATAAGAAAGACTTACAACCTCTCATCAACAATACTTCTATCCAAAGTACACTTCACATCAAACACAACGTGTTTCTCCTTAAGCAACGAGCATACATCCAACCCCTCAAACTTCTTATGTGCCACAGCTGCCACACAAGCATCAAACTTCTCAGCTGGAAGTTCATTGACCACCTTGATGCCATACTCGCGCTCAACGATTGCAGGATTTGCCCAAGGGTCGTAAACAGTAATATTAAGATTGTACTCCTTTAGAGCCTTGTAGATATCTATAACCTTTGTATTGCGAACATCAGGACAGTTCTCCTTGAATGTAAATCCAAGAATGAGGATATTAGAGTTGAGTACCTGAATACCCTTCTTGAGCATCAGTTTGATTGTCTGATTAGCCACATACTCACCCATACCATCATTCATCCTGCGGCCTGCAAGGATAATCTCAGGATTGTAGCCGTATGTCTGTGCACACTGAGCGAGATAGTAAGGGTCAACACCTATGCAGTGTCCACCTACAAGTCCCGGACGGAAAGGAAGGAAATTCCATTTTGTTCCAGCTGCTTCGAGAACGTCAAGAGTGTCAATGCCCATACGAGTGAAGATCTTTGAAAGTTCATTAACGAAAGCGATATTGATGTCACGCTGGCTGTTCTCGATAACTTTTGCAGCCTCTGCTACCTTCATTGTAGGAGCAAGGTGTGTTCCAGCTGTGATCACAGAAGAATAGACTTCGTTCACATACTTTCCGATTTCAGGAGTTGAACCGGAAGTCACTTTCTTGATATGCTCAACAGTATGCTGCTTGTCACCTGGGTTGATACGTTCAGGAGAGTAACCGGCAAAGAAGTCAACGTTCATTTTCATTCCTGAGACTTTCTCGACTACAGGAATGCACTCGTCTTCGGTTACTCCAGGATAAACGGTAGATTCGTAAACCACTACATCACCTTTGCTAATCACCTTACCAACAGTTGTTGAAGCTCCATACAGAGGAGTAAGATCAGGATTGTTATGCTCATCTACTGGTGTAGGAACGGCAACTACATAGAAGTTGCAGTCCTTGATCTTCTCGATGTCTGCTGTGCAGATGAATCCGTGATTATTGATTGCATCCTGAAGGAGTTCGTCACTTACCTCAAGAGTAGCATCGTGACCAGCCATAAGAGCCTCACAACGCTTTGCGTTCATGTCAAAACCTACTGTCTTATACTTTGTAGAGAAAAGTCTTGCCAAAGGCAGTCCAACGTAGCCGAGTCCGACTACACAAATTTTTGTTTCTTTCATTGATATATGATGCTATTTTAATAATACAATAATACTCTCTTTAGTTCTGAAATAAAAATTTTCATAAAATTTTCAGCACCTTGTTCATACAAATGATCATTGTCTCGAAAGTTTCTTCTATCCGAAATTATTTTATCATTTGTATAAAAATTAATATATGGAATACCTTCTTGGTTTGCAACTTCATTCAATTTCACAAAACACTTAGTATGTAGAATATTAGATTCATAATATCTTGGAGAACTTGTGAAAACAACTTTAACCCCTTGATGTCTGCACCTGTTAATTGTCGCCATAAGCATATCAACCTTTTTATCGTTGATATTGTCTTGTGTAATTGAGAACGTTGTTTTTGATAGTTCCCTATTTTCTTTTTCAATTAATGGAACAAAACCATTATTATCCCCAATCAATCTTTGTTTTTCACTATCATCTTCACCTCGAATAGTGCGAAAAACAAAATAACTTGTAAGACAATAAATATCTCCAAGCATATTTGAATTGTCCTTATACATATTACTTTTCATCCTTAATCGATTATACTTGTCTTTTTTGTCAAATACATCCTTGATATAAGGATTACTGTAATATGGATAGAAATCGGTTTCTTCTTGGAATTCCCTATCCAAGCCAAAGTTATCAGAAAGACTGTGTTCCCCAATTTCCCAAAGTATATACTTCGGAGAATAATTGTCTAAAATTAGATTTATTAAACAATTTTGGTAAACAAAGAAACCGCCATCTCTACCTGCATTGTACACAGACAATCCAATACTATCTCTTATTTCATTGGAAATATAGGTATGATTGGCAGTTGAAGAACCGATTATGATAACATCATCTCGTCGAGATAAAATATTTTCCATAAAAGATGGTGATTTCTCTGCACGCACTTTTAAAACAAAATCAGCGACCTTTCCAACTCCCCAATCTATTACAATCAGGCAGACTACAATAGTAAAGAATTTAATACCCCAAATTAAATAATTCTTCATGGTTTCAGAATTTAAAATATATAAATTGAGAAGAATTTAACACGCCACACCATATAACCAATATTGTGATAAAAATGAAAGAAAGGAATCTAATCACTATATATTTTGAGTTAAAACATAGGAAATGTTTTGGAAAAAATTCATCTCTAAGATCTTTGAGGAAAAGTATAAAAAGCATTAACCCTCCATATATTAATGAAGACTGATCCATAAACAAACTCCCACTATCTCCAAATATCTTTCCTATCACCACTCCTGCCTCTTTCAAATCCGCACAATGCCCAAATATCTGGGAAAAAGCAAACAGCACAAACACAATGCAGCAACATATCAATGTGTACCACCATTTGCCAACCAGTTTATACTTATTCTCGAAATTTGTTCTGGAATTCTTCGTCAACGCCTCAATACTCAAATAGATGCCTTGTATTACACCCCATGCAATGTAAGTCCAGGCTGCTCCATGCCATACGCCACTTACGAAGAACGCCAGCATGATTGAAACTACGATACCCCATATCTTCCATTTCCTGAACGCAAAATTAAGAGGGGTATATATGTAATCGGTAATCCACTTTATCAATGAAATGTGCCATCTCTGCCAGAATTCAGACATTGAAGTGGCAAAGAACGGACGATGGAAGTTCTCCATAATCTTGATTCCCATACAACGGGCAACACCCATTGCAAGAATAGAATAGCCGGCAAAATCTGCATATACCCTTATCGGGTGCAGACAAGAAGCGAATAGCAATGTCGTTCCGTTATGATGAACTACATTTTCAAATACTGCATCCACATAAAGCCCCAACCTGTCAGCCACACAAAGTTTCATAAAGTAACCCCAGAGCATCATCTTGGCTCCAGCGGTCAAATCGGCTGGAGTACTTCTGTTAAGATCTTTGAACTGTGGAAACATATTGCCAGCACGTTCAATAGGTCCAGAAAGAACTATTGGAAAGAACGACAGAAATGTTCC
The DNA here is from genome assembly GCA_937896895.1 of uncultured Bacteroidales bacterium. Taxonomy (GTDB): domain Bacteria; phylum Bacteroidota; class Bacteroidia; order Bacteroidales; family F082; genus Limimorpha. The sequence goes on from CALBNV010000029.1 coordinate 15,537, forward strand.
AACTATTCCGATATTCTTCTCAACTTCAACCTCTTCGTTGTTCACATCGACCAGATATCCAATCGCCATAAACGTGTAGAAGGATATACCCACAGGCAACATCCATCCCATTTTTGGCATCAGCACTTCCACTCCTATCAACGAAGCTATCTGCTCATTAACAAAATTGTAATACTTGAAGAAGAACAACGGCAGCAGCACGCAGATAATGCTGCAGACCATAATCCTGCTTCTCTTTTTATCATCATCGGTCTTTGCTATCCATCGTGCAAAGCCATAAGTCATTCCAGTTACTCCAGCAAGAAGCAGCAGATACACCGGCTGCATCATTGCATAGAATGCATAGCTGACCACCAACAAGTACCAAGCCTTAAATCTCTGTGGCACGATGTTGTAGAGCAACACGGCCACAGGGAAATAAAGCAAGAATTCAAACGAAGTGAATGTCATCTTGATTAAGCTAATTTAGATTCAATAACCGAGATAAGATCTCCAACTTGTTTAAGTTTGTTCAATTCACGGAGTTTAAACTTGATTCCAAAGTCTTCTTCTACCTTGGTAATCATAAGCATGTGGGTGAGAGAGTCCCAGCTGTCCACATCGTTTGCGGTCATACCATCATTCAACACAATTGTGTTGTCGTTGAACACTTCGTGAAAAATCACTGTCAGTTTGCTGATAATTTCTTCTCTTGTCATAATACTTGTTGTTTAAATGTTTTGTCTTATAATTCTTTTTCCATCAGTACCATTGCATTGTCTGGATAAAATTCTTTGATTCTTGGATTGTCGGATCTGAAAATCTTTGCGATTGTGAAGCCGCTTTTCATATTAGCCTTTATTGACTTTTCATTGCTCTGATACACGTGAGTCTGAATTTTCGCAGCTCCTTTCTCTATCGCTTGATTTATGTGAAAAGCATTCAGTTTCTGCTTTATTCCACAGCCTCGGAACTCAGGTTTTACATACGAAAACTCGAATTGATAAGCGCCTTCTTCTCTTTCTATCTGCAAATCCTTAATTATAGCATTCTTCTCACTTCCTTTCATCAAATTCTCTCTTGGGACAATGTATTGGAACAGGTTTGCCTTCAAGATTGCAGAAGAAAGGCAGTCTTCATTTTCTCCCTCTTTCCATCCACCCATCGCACCAACCACTTCTCCATCATATTCCGCCACTACAAAACTGCTGATCGAAAGTTCGCATCCATTAATATCCTCTTCCAGCATTTCTATCAGATACTTTCGGTAATCATTTTCTGACAACTCAAAATAGTTTGCAGTTCCATTTTTGGCTGTCGAACTCTTCTCTGCTTCAATTATCACTGTTGCCAGAAACTCAACATCATCCAAAGTCGCTGGTCTAATAATCAGTTTATTTTCATCTATCATTTGTATAGTTTTTATCGGGTTCTACATCATTATTTGGAATAATGTGCAGCCCTCAACAAAACTATACTGTCTTTTCCATCAGGAGCTCCACATTATTCGGAAAGTAACTCAACACACGGCTATCATTGGATTTATATCTCTTTGATATCGAGAATCCACATTTCGAATAGGTCTTGATAGCGGATGTGTTATTTTCGAATACATGCACCTGTATCTTACCCCCCCCCATGCAGTAGTTGCTTGATACTCAGATATATGTCGTTCAATAATATCCTTCATAATTCCATTTCCTCTATACTCTGGTTTGGTATATGAATATTCCAGCTGGTATGTTCCTTGTTCTCTATCAATCTGCAATGGTTTGACAATGTCGGCCTTTGCCATAGATGCGAGCACTTTTTCCTTCGGAAGATAGTAATTGATGAGATTTGCCTTGAGCAAAGCTGACGGCATATCATCTTCATTACGTCCTTCAATCCATCCTCCAAAGGCTGCAACGGCTTCTCCCTCATATTCAGCTACAATAAAGCTGCTTAGAGACAATTCGCAACCATCAATCTCCTCTTCAAGCATCTCCTTGATATAATTGCGCATTTCGGCCTCTGTCACCTCGAAAAGATTGGCAAGACCGAAGTTGTCCGTTCCGCTCTTCTCAGCAGCAACTATCGTATCAACGATAAAATCAATATCGTTGACGGTCGCATGACGGAATATGATTTTCGTCTTGTCCATTATATCATCGCTTTAAGTTTCACCTTGTCAATCTTATCGTTCCCATTCAGAGGGAATACCGGCACATAAATCCATTTGGTCGGAATCATATACGGAGGCATCTTGCCTCTCATATAAGCAACCAGATCTGTGTTGTCGAACTGTTCTGACTCAACGAATATTGCTATCTCCGTGAGGTTCTCGCTATTCTCAAAAGCAAGACAAACAACATTCTTGTCCTTCAGGAACACACGGGCATGCCATTCTATTTCACCCAACTCGACACGGAAACCCTGTATTTTTGCCTGATGGTCAAGACGGCCAGAATACATTATGTCACCATCTTCATCTTTGTAACAAAGGTCCCCAGTGTGATAAAAGCGTTTGCCGTCTTTCATAAAGAAACTGCTCTGGTTCTTCTCTTCGTTCTTCCAGTAGCCGGCAGTCACCTGATCTCCCGCTATGCAAAGCTCACCCTTCTCTCCGGCAGGAAGTTCATTGCCGTTCTCGTCCAGAATCAACCCTATGCAATTTGCCATTGGCTTACCTATTGATATGATTCCATTCAAGCTCTTGTTCTTGCCTCCCTTAGTCAGCTTATAATATGTACAATAGATAGTACATTCGGTAGGTCCATAGAAATCGTAAATCTCAGTATTAGTGGCGCAATTGTACCAGTCCTCCATCAGATTCAGAGGACAAGCCTCAGCCGTCAGAATACAAGCTTTCAGACTGGTGGCATCAAGTTCGTCGAAGTAAGGCTTCAGATATCTGAGCATCGAAGGTGCCATAGCGCCAAAAGTGAGCTGATGATCTTCAATCAGACCGCTTGCATAAACGTACTTCACCTGTCCGTGAGGGACAGTAAAGCAGCAGGCTCCCTTTGTAAGTGGAACAAGGTATCCTTGCACAGAAACATCAAACGAAAGGTCAAAACACTGGAGGCAGCGGTCTTCTTCGTTGATTTCAATACCAGTCTTCCAGAACGAATCCATAAAGGCGGCAACATTGCGTCTGGTAAGCTGAACGCCCTTAGGTTTGCCTGTGCTGCCAGATGTAAAGAGAATGTAAGCCAAATCATCATCACTTACACCTTGCTTCGGCTCAAGAGACATTGATTCAAACGTTAGAGCATTTGTATTCAGGCACTTGTACCCCCCCCATTTGAATATCTGGATTTTTCTGAAGAATCCAGAACTAAATCAATATCCACTTGCTCAATGATGTCGCAACACCTGTCTATAGGCCAGTTGGGATGGAGAGGCACATAGCTGTGGCCATCCAGCCAAAGGGCAAAGATGGAAGCGTATGTCTCCAAATCATCGTTTATAACCAATCCGACATTCGGATTACTGAAGTTCTCTGATTGAATAGCAGTCCTGATTTTGGAAATGGTCTGACCGAACTGTTCGTATGTGTAGAACTGCTCGTCAATGCAAAAAGCCTTTCTGTCCGGAAAATTGTGAACGGACGAAATAACCGGGGTTAATATCACAGGATAAAACTCACTCATTTGTCTTGTATCTTATAAATTGTTTTTATACCATTCTATTGCTTCGTTGAGTCCTTTTGCAAAGTCATACTCAGGATCATACCCAAGAAGACGTTTTGCCTTGCTGATATCGGCATTAGAGTGTTTGATGTCACCCTTACGATCAGGTCCGAATTTCGGTTCAATGTTCTTTCCGAGAGCCTTGGTGAGGTCATAGTAAATATCCAGCAGGTATTCGCGTCCTCCATACGCTACATTGAAAGCTTCTCCTGCTGCCTCATCAGGTGCAAGACAAGCCTTGAGGTTCGCCTCAATCACATTCTCGATATAAGTAAAGTCTCTTGATTGGCGGCCGTCACCATTGATTGTAGGCTGCTCATCATTCAGAAGCATCTTGATGAACTTAGGAAGAACAGCTGCATAAGCCCCATTCGGATCTTGTCTGCGGCCAAACACATTGAAGTATCTCAAGCCTACAGTCTTGAGACCATAATGCTTTGTGTATTGCTTTGCCCACTCTTCATCACAACGCTTTGTTAGGGCGTAAGGGCTCAAGAGATTCCCTTCTACGCCTTCTGTCTTTGGCAGATGTTCTTCATCACCATAGACTGAACTTGAAGAAGCATAGACGAAAGTCTTCACGCCCTTCTGACGTGCTGCTTCCATCATATTAAGAGTTCCCTGAATATTGTTTGCACAATAGAAAAGAGGCATCTCTATACTTCTTGG
>CALBNV010000030.1 GCA_937896895.1 uncultured Bacteroidales bacterium
ATGGCCTTCAAGGATGGTGGTGAGGCGAATGCGATTACCTTACACAAACTCATCAAGGTGGAGCGACCATGGTGGTTGTCCTGGTGGTTCATTACCCTTTCGATCCTTGCGTTAGGAGGTTTGGGTTATGCCCTCTATCTCCGTAGAAAAAGGGAGAAGGAACGGGAAGAAAAGGCAGAAATGACCCGACTGCTGTATGTGGCCATGACCCGTGCCAGGGAAAAGCTCATTCTGGTGCAGTGCATGAAGAAAGCACAAAAGCACCTGCAGGATCTCGTTTTGAGACCTCTACAGGTGCCTGTTTAATCCTTATTCAGTTGTTGGTTCGATTCTTCGTATTGACATATGGGAAACGTGGCAATACAATGGGACAGTCTTCTATCGTTCTATGAATGGTAGAAATTGCTCACCTCGGTTTGATAAGCCCCCCCGTTTGTCTTATTGAACACTTCAGCCGGTTGATAATGAACTCTAGCAGCCGGTTCTTTTTTGCAAAAAAATAAGGACCGAAGAGTTATCTTCGATCCTTGAGTTGACATATTAAACTGAAATATATCTCTCAAGCGCAATTAACGATTGACTGGAATTATTGCGTTTCTGTACTGTTATTTTTCTCTGGTACGAACTCTTTCGCCAACTAAAAGTCCAATGAGTGAGGCCGCGCATCCTACAAACAGGTACTTAACATTCGGGAAAATGAATGTTCTCATTGCATATGTATCAACAGACACATATGTTACCGACGGTACCAAAAGGAACAATACTGAAAAAATAGCTACAAGAGCCCATTTCCCTTTTCCCCACCAATTTTCTTTTCCTGAAAACACCGATATCAGTAAAACCGATAATGGGAGCAAAACATATTTGAATACTATGGTATAGTTTGCAATCGCCAGTCCATTGGCAATAGTCCAAAAGACATATTGGGTAATAGCATATACGAATAAAGCAACTGCTATCATGATTGCTTTCGCTAATCGATTATTGCTTTTTACCCGGTTCGTGCTTTCTTCGAGATACTCCAAATAAGTGTCTTTCATTTCTTTTTCCTCCTTGAGAAGATGATCGAGACTCACGGAATACAGGTCGCTCATTTTAATTACGCTTACAATATCAGGATAGGACTTTTCATTTTCCCAGTTTGATATCGTCTGACGACTGACACCGAGAGCTTCCGCAGCACGCTCCTGTGTATAGCCCGCCTCGTTTCTGGCGTTTTTAATTTTGCTTCCGATTTCCATAATCCCAGACTCCTTTTGATTTTGCCTTCATGATTGAAGGTAACTCAAGGATACAAAAAGGCACTTTATGAATCCACCAAATAGCTTTTACATTCGGGGCATTCCTTGTACAAATGCTTTTACATTTAACTTTTATCTCACATAACTGCCCTAACGAGGCAACAAATTAGGATTTAACTCACTAAACGCTCTCGGCAGAAGACGACACTTTCATTTTTCTGTAAAGCTTCACGGCAATGAAGACGATTATAGCAGTCCACAGAGCAGCCCAAACCTCAACCGACCACAGTGGCACTAAGGTTCTCTGGTACAATGCCGGGAAGGTATCCATCAGCATATGCAGGAGAATTGCTATCGGCAGGCAAGCCTTATTTGCATTACATACACCGTAATATACGACAACCGTTAGTCCGATATGTAAAAGCATCGCAAACAGTCGTTCAAGTACATTCATAGCCATCATTGCGTAATCAAATGCGGCAGCGGCCTCAACAGACGGAAGCGCAGCGGCAGCAGTATCCTCCGCGATATTCAACGTGCTGAGCGCATTTTCGATATTTCCTGAAGAGAAAAGCACCGCGATGACGAGATACAGGATCATTGAAGGCAGGAGCACTGCCAATATCTCGATTCCTCCGTGACCGATTCCGTACATAATTGCATTTTCAGGGGTACGGTTCTTTTTCATGATGTACTTCAAAACGATGTACCGTCCACACTCCTCAAAAACGCCAGCCATGATGATTCCATAAAGGACAAAAGCGACGGTGTTTCCGTTGATGAATCGGGAAACAGGATTATCAGCAACAATACAAACCAGGTGAACCCCAAGCTCCAGCACACGGGCAGATACGATAAACCCGACAGCACCGGCAATGAGATAGCCGATTTTTGTTTGCTGTTTCTGCTTTTTTCGCCAATAGATGACGAAAATGACGGGAATCGCAATCATCAGAATGACTGTGATGATCAGCGACGGAATGGTGCTTTTGCCAATGACAATGTTCTCAAACTCCGTCATTTTTCGTCACCTCCCCAGATCTCCACACAGAAGCCTTTGTGACCGCATTTGGTGCAGGTCAGCTTGCGGGTGCTGGGAGTATGATTTGCCCAGAAGGCTTCCTTCAGGGTTGGCTTGAATACCTCATGGCATTCCGGGCAGATGTATTTTACATTTTTGAAATAATACCTGCTGATGATTGTTCCCCATAATGCGGCAGCGACCACCCAAATGACAAACGGCCACCATA
>CALBNV010000031.1 GCA_937896895.1 uncultured Bacteroidales bacterium
CCTATTTCAGCCGCAAATGGCTCAGCAGGATCCCGAAAACGATTCTGGAACGCTCTCCGCAGAAAAGCGGAATTTGCAGAGTGAGATTGATATAGCCCCAAAACGAAAAAAGCCCCACTCGTAGCCAAGAGAAAAATCTTGACTTCAAGTGGGGCATAAATGATGTTTCTAACTTAATATAATGAGCGAATCCGTTTTCATCAATTCTAACCCTACGCCGGTTACGAATCAGTTTCCTTTAATTCGAGGGTTGCAATTTCTCGTGTCGGCCAAAAAGCGCATAAATGAAGTTTGGTAATTTTTCCGTAAAAGGATTGAAATGACTTCATCAATACCGGAACGGCTTTTTGGATTATTTTCGGCTCATCAATCAGTATCGTGCAGTGGGGCGTCCAGGGATACTTATCGTTGGTTTCCGTCCTAATCGCTTTGCGAAGCGACAGCAAATCCGACGGATTCATATCAGGCGCTGCAAAAAGCACATTACCGCCTTCAAAGATGCCGACGTGACTTATATGTATTGGAATCTGGGCATATTCATCGGCGATCTTTTTCATCTCTGCCGTTATTTCCACTTCTTTCTCAAGTGAAAACGCCGCGAGACTGATATGATATGGAAGTCCCGGTGTTTGTGTACCTATGTAACCTGCCGCTTTAAGCTCGTCATACCATCCTGCCATCAATTTCTGAGATTCATCATCCAAATCCGCCATCAATGTTAAAAACTGCTCAGCCATTTTCAATAACATCCTCGATTGAACTTATTTTTATTGTTGTTTTCTTGGTCAATAGAAAAATAGTTCTTTTGAAGCGTTGTCAGAAATCTCATGATTTCCTCTCGGCCTGTTTCCTGCAAATATACAAAAGGTGATTTGCAGTTCCCAATAATTCTCTCTTTTCGGAAAAATGCAGATACCATTCGGCAAGAGTTTTGAATTCTTCATCAGTCATAGAAAAGTCCGGCCGCTTTTCGATGGGTTCCATCAATCCATCCACACCCGTTGTTGTTATCCATTTGACCGGCTTCTCACAAAATAGGTCTTCAAACTCCGTGACATCATATCCCGTAAAAAGCTGCTCTTTGAAATGCCTTACCTGATAATCGTTCGTAAAATTTTCCGCTTGTCCTTCAGACCAATTTCCGTAGAAATAGTTAGCATACATAATAGCAAACACTGAAATAAAGGCGAACAGAATGACGCCGCCGGGCTTAGTGACCCGAATCGCCTCATCAATTGCGCTATTGACTTCGTCAGTGTCATATAGGTGATACATCGGCCCAAAGAACAACGTTACATCAAAAGAGTTATCCGTGAACCGGCTGAGATCCGTTGCATCCCCTTGAAATGATGTAATGTTTTCAATTCCTTTGCTGTTTTCTTTGAGAACGGCAAGGTTGCTCTCAACCAGTTCGACAGCCGTCACATCCATACCTTCTCTTGCAAGGGCAATAGAGTACCTCCCGGTTCCGGCACCAACTTCAAGGATTTTTGAATGTTTGCCTGCATAACGATGAATGTAGGCCATTGTGGTACAATATTCCAACTGGCCATGCCGCGATCTGATAGTCCGTCCGTCTTCATCATACTGACAATAAAAGTTGCTTACAATTTCTTTTCTGGTAGCCATTTTAATCTTCCTTTTCAAAAATGAGCATCAAATTCATATATACGAGTTTCTTCCGTAAACCCGGTCCATCTCTTCGCTGCTTGCCGTAAACAAAAATCTTGCCCGCATTTGTATTTCTGCAATGTCTGCGGAGACCAGGTCGCCCATCTCGCTTTTTATTCTTGCGGAGGCAAGGGCATGCCCGTCGTCCGTTCTTTCCAAATTTGCCTCTGAACAGAACTTTGCCAGAAGATTCGTTTCCTGCGTGTAAATCATTTCGACAAGCTTGGCACGGTATTCAAGATCCTTTGACTCCATATTTCCCCAGCGTTTGAAATCTTCTGAGTGTTGCGCCTCATGTTTGAGAAGAGATACTATGAATCTTTCGCTGTTCACATCATACGCTTTTTCCACACAGTTGATCGTGCCATCCGGTGAAGTCCAGCCGCCTGTGCCTTTTTCGCTAAATGTCAGGTAATCCATCCAGCCTCGCATGATAAATCCCCGGAGCATATTGATACTGTATATACTCGTTGTTTCGGGAAGTTCCACTTCAAACGTCACCGACTCGGTCTCTTTCCACACATAAGGCCCTCGATAACCGTTCGTTTTTCCGAAAAGCACCTCGTAGCCCGCTCGGTTGAACCAAAACTTCATTTTGTTCTCAGCATCTTCGATCCCGCCGTCAGGGAGATCAAGCACCTGCTTCAGTTTTTCAAAAAGATCTGATTCCGCTTGTGCGTGATCTATGTGAAGATAAAAAACGTCGCGGAAATACTGCTGATAACAAAGCAAAATCCGGTTCAGATCATCCGGAATGTCATACTGTATGTACTGTTCGTTCTCAAAAACCTCTATATATGCCTGCACAACATCGTTCAGTTCCGGTATGCCCTTCATAAACGCAATGGCTCCGGCAATATCGCCCCGTATGAAATATGATTCCAGTTCTTCGTATAATGTTTGCACATTATCCATCGCTTTTCCTCAGCCGTCCTGTCGGCAAATGTATTCCGATTTCAATACAGAATAGATCGCGCAGTCCACAATACCTTGATTATTCCGGTCGGCTTGCCGGAGCGTCCCCTCATATTTCATTCCCGCTTTTTGCATCACTTTTCCGGAATTCGGATTGTTTACATCGTGTCGGGCGGCAATGCGGTTGACGCCGACTTCTTCAAAAAGAAATGCAATGACTGCTTTGACCGCCTCTGCCATATAGCCGTTTCCCCAAAAGCGTCGACCGATCACATATCCGAGTTCAACGGCATTCAGATCTTCATCTATTTTTACAACGGAAATGTTGCCGAACAGCTCGCCGGTCTCTTTTAACTCAATACCCCATTGGTAGGCGTTATTCTCTTTGTACGTTCCCAAACAGAAATCAAGATATCCTGCAGAATTCTCTACACTTCTGTGTGTCGGCCAAGTCAGGTATTTTGTGACTTCATCATCGGATGCCCAATTCCAAAAAACAGCCTCTGCATCATTCTCGGTGAATTTTCTTAATATAAGTCGCTCGGTTTCGAGCATGACTGTTCCTTTATGTTTCATTGTATTTCTCCTTGTTTTTATGTTCCCATATTTTCGGCCATACGGTTCCATTGCTGTAAAGCGCAAAAAACGCCTTGAATTCGCGTCTGTTGAAGTCCCCGCCGGAAATGAGGATTTCCTGCTCAATACCGCTCAGCTTCATCATATACCCGGTTACCGCATATCCGTTTTTCAAATAAAATGCTTTTCGCTTTTTCCGTATGTCAATATCGGATACATTGCTGTCGCATGGTTCTATGGACACAATTATCTTTTTTCGGTATTTTTCTTTTACACACTGAAGAATGGCACTACCGTATCCGCGCCCGCGTAGCTCTTGAGCAACGGCAAAAAACATTACAAACACCAATCTGCGATTCTTGGCGAGGTAAATGATACCGACAGGCGTTTTTTCGTCATAAAAAATCAGAAAATCGGTATGCCACAGTTTTGACATTGCTATCATCAGCGGGTACGGCATTCGCTCATTTTTCGTGAATGCCTCAAAATAGATGCGCTTTGCATCGCGGTTGCGAAGGTTTACGGGTTTTGTTGTTAATTCACTCATCATACTTCATTTCAAACGACACAATGTTGATCCTCGCAGTTTTTATCAAATACAAAACTCCTTTGCAAATTTCAGTTAGTAATAAAAGCCCTCATGTCTGAGCAACTTCACAAATTCAAGAATCTGTTTTCCCTCTACATCGAACGAAAAAACAAACGAAAATCCTATTTCATCCTCATCACAGGCGCAGATATTTTCTTTCATTTCCTGAATTGTCTGCCCCTTGTGATAGAAGTCCGCAAGGTAATCCTCTACACCGTAAACCTCAAACTCATATTCAGAAAACTTCTTGAACGAGTATGCTAATGCAGCATCTCGTTTCAGTTTTGTGGATACCGAAATTTTATCGAATTGGATTTCTATATCACAAAATCCTTTCACGCTGATTACCGGGATAGGGTAGGATTCTCTCTGCCATTCCCCGGAATCGTTTTTGTGGTAGTGTCCGTTAAACCAACCGGATTCAATTTCAAATATTCTATGGAACAAAGCGTGGGCGACTTCTGCCTGTTTCATTTCCAGTCGATAATAGGCAGCATTGATTTCATACAATAGTTCTTTATCCACTCAATTGCCCTCCTTGTTCCTGAATATCATGAATGGTCCCCATCATCATTTTCTGAGCTGTATTCCAAAATGTCACCCGGCTGACAATGCAGTGCTTCGCAGATTGCAACAAGTGTGGAAAAACGGATCGCGCTGATTTTCCCGGTTTTCATTTTTGATAAGTTGACATTGGCAACACCGACTTTCTCCGAAAGCTCCTTTAAGCTCATTTTCCGGTCTGCCATAACGCGGTCAAGACGAAGTATGATTTTTCCCATTCCGGCACCTCACAGCGTTTCATCGGATTCCTGCTGTAAACTCTCGCCGTATCTGAAACAAATGGAGAGGAAGAACAGAATCCCGGCTATGACAACAAAAGACATATTGAAAGAATAGTTGTATGAATACTTTAGAACGGTTCCCGGATTCAGCAGAAGGTCAAAATCATATGCATTTAATTCTGCAATTATGCCAAAGACACGGCAAGCTTCAATGATCGCGCCGCCGATCAAAGTAGTCCATGCAAGCTTTCTTACTTTAAATGATACACCGGTTTCAAACGGTCTCCCGTCCTTCATCGGCTTCAGAATTTGACGAATTACGTGAAGCAAATACCATCCTGCAGCGACCATAAAGATTATCGTCACAAGACTGATGACAATGCCTTGCCGTAGAGCAGGATAGGCAGGAATAGCGCCATCGGAAAGGTATAACGTAAGATTTCCAAGTTCAATAAATGAGGCATCCTGGACTATTTTTTCTCCGACGGTAAAGGAAAGAATGATAAAGATTACCGAAACTGCTGCAAAGGCAATCATGAAGCCTTGAAGGATGCGCAAAATACGGTCGATGATTTTTGATGATTTGATTATTTTGGAATTGTTCAAGATGATTCCCTCCGAAATATAAGTTTATCGCATATAATTTAACGATTATCGTTAATATTATAGCGCGTCATTTTTATATTGTCAAGTGGTTTCATGGAATTGTTACAAACAAGAAAACGGCGGCAGGGATTTCTCCCCGCCGCCATGAGTCCGTTACGCGTATATCAAATCATTGTTGATGATCTCCGTTGCTGTTTCCCGTACTGCGTTCATCCGCTGCACCCAAAGCATCTGATTTTCTGCCTTGAGCGTT
>CALBNV010000032.1 GCA_937896895.1 uncultured Bacteroidales bacterium
GCAGGAAGCAGGAGACAGTGCCGGCGACGCCGTCGGCAAACACAATCAAGATGACGATAACGGCCGGCCCGGGCGCGAAGACTAACATCGACGACAACGGCGCGGTAACATGGAGTGTGGGCGACGTGCTCTACGTGAGCGACGGCGCCAAATGGCTCGGAAGCCTCACCCTCCAGAGCGGCGCAGGCAATGTGAGTGGCACGTTCACAGGAACCATACAAGGGATTGGTGATGGGACGGCGACCTGCCACTTCTTCTACCTCGGCAAAGGCATCGTCACGACGACACCGTCAGGCACCACCGCCGCCAGCATCTCGTTCGCCTCGCAGGACGGCAGCAAACCCGGCGCGTTGAAGTACCATTTAGGCCACGGCAGCGCCGATGTCACGGTGAGTGGAGGTGAAGCCACCGGCGCGGTGGCGATGAGGACCGAGATAGCGATGGCGCACCTCAAACTCAAAATGGACGACGCGGACTACACGGGTTCGGTGACCATGGATGTCAGCAACACCATGACGGTCAGTCCTGACGGCAGCTTCAGCGGCAGTGGTACGGACGGCATCACCATAGGCGGCACTTCAGGCGACAGATATGTGACGCTCATCCCGACAGGGACAAGCAGCGTGGACGTGAGCTTCAGTGGTTCTGCCACGGGGAGCATGACCTTCGGCCATGGCATACAGGCCAACAACCTCTACGGCATGGCCGCTGGGATAGATGTGGAGCTGACTGCGCCGTCGTACCTCCCGGGCGAGTTCACTATCAATTCCGGCGGCACCAAGGTCAAGTTCTCTAAGGGCAACCTGTACTACGACGGCACTGATAACAAGTGGAAGTTCGAGGCGAACCAGTGGGACTTCCGCACGTATAACGGCAAAGGCTCATGCATCAACGGCACATACAATGCAAACGTCGGCACTCCGGCTGCCGACTGGGGTCTGTTCGGTTGGTCGACTGCATCAAACGATTACGGCAAGAATACATGGTCAGGCAGCTCTTACTATTCCGGCGACTTCAAAGACTGGGGTACGGCACCGGGTCTTCCATCGGCCGGCGAGGGCAAGACATGGCACACGTTGAGCAAAGCCGAGTGGGACTATCTGCTGAACACCCGCGACAACGCGTCGTCCTTCCGCGCGTGGAAGGATTTGGGCAACAATGTAAAAGGCCTTGTGATTCTTCCGGACGGCACGGATGCGTCAGTGATGGGCAGCATAAGTTCGACAGCCGACCTCGCGACCTCTGGCGCTGTCTTCCTCCCGGCCTCCGGCTACCGCAGTAGTACGGACGTGTACAGTGTCGGTTATTACGGCTACTATTGGTCGGGTACTCCCAATGGTACGTACGACGCGTACTACATGTACTTCCATTCGAACGGTGCGGGCACGAGCTGCGCCAACAATCGGTACGAAGGGCACGCCGTGCGTCTGGTTCGGTAGTCGCTCGTTTGCAGAACCTTACCCTTCACGCGCCGCAGAGAGGCGACGCGCGGAGTGGTGAAAAGCATTGGGCGCCGGCGCTCGCGGAGCGAGCTACCAAGCCGGCGTCCGGTGCTTTCCACCGGCAAACACTCAAGCGACAGCACCAATACCGCCGTAAGGCGTTTTTTTTTTTGAAATTTAGAGACGGGGCATGCCCCGTCTCTACTGCATTCCCAAACATAAAAAACACATAAAACCGTCATATTTTGTACAGAAAATGATAAAAAACATTATTTACTGTACAAAATTTTACTATTTTTGCAAAAAAATTTAAAAATATGTCACCATTCGTAAACATAGGAAATGTGCCTTTTGACATGAACATACTCGCATCGGTTTTCCCAAATTGTGGGTATATAGCTGGAAAGGCGCAGATACTTGAAGCAGCCGGTCGGATAGTTAGGCTGAAAAGGGGTTATTATGTGGCAAGTGCCGAAGAGACGGGTGTTGCGTTGTCAAACAGATTGATAGCCAATCACTTGTATGGTCCGTCGTATGTGAGTCTTGAAACGGCTTTGAGATATTACGGTTTGATACCGGAAAGGGTTTATAAGATTAGCTCGATGACTACCAAGCATTCAAGAGTGTTTGAGAATCCTACTGGAATTTATAGTTACCAGCATTGCGAACCTGAATACTTTCATTTGGGTATTACCATGAAAAATGAAAATGAAGGAAGTTTTTTGATTGCCTCGCCAGAAAAGGCACTTTGTGATGTGATAAATTACAGCAAAAATCTTAACCTCAGATTCATGAAAGATGTTGGGATTTATCTTGAGGAAGACATACGATTTGACATTGATTATCTTAAAAAGATGGATGTTAATCTTATTTGCGAAATTGCAAAATTCAGTCGTAAACGACAGAGTATAAATACTTTAATAAAATTTATGTGTCATGAATAAGATTTTTGAGGAGATGCTTCGCAAACATAACGAAGGCGGGGCTGATGGCGAGCATAACGCACTTTACGAGGTTATGCAGCAGATTGTTTTGAGCGGTTTGTACCGTGGAGGTTTTTTTAAGGAGGCGGCGTTTTATGGTGGCACATGTCTGCGTATTTTCCATGGAATGAGACGATATTCTGAAGATATGGACTTTTCGTTGCTTGAGAAAAATCCTGATTTCAATCTTGAAAAATTTTTCCCAGCAATAATTGAGGAATGTCATTTGCTTGGTCGCGAGGTTACAATAACAAAGAAAGACAAACGGACTTTCGGTAAGGTTGAATCTGCATTTTTAAAAGACAACACAGACGTTTACAATTTGACATTTCAGACTGAGAAAACGTTGAAAATAAAAATTGAGGTTGATACGCAACCGCCGTTGAAATTCAATACTGAACAAAAGATGTTGTTCGAACCGTATTCGTTCATGACTCGTTGCTTTACACTTCCTGACCTTTACGCCGGAAAGATGCACGCACTTGTTTTCCGTCAGTGGAAGAACCGCATCAAGGGTCGTGACTGGTATGATTTCGATTGGTATGTGAGACATGAAATACCTTTGGATTTCAATCATTTGCAAGAAAGAGTCAGGGAATTTAACGGTGTGGAGCTGACAAGAGAATCTTTTATGGAAATACTTCGTGAACGTCTTGCCAATGGTAACATTGACAGCGTTAAGGATGATGTCTCAAGTTACGTCATTGATCCCCGCGACCTCGAAATCTGGTCGAACGACTATTTCCTGATGCTCGCCGACAGGATAAAATTCGCTTGAGCAAGTGAAAAACGACGGAGCATGGTCTTGAGCGCGACCTTGCTCCGTCAGTATAACCGATGCAATGAATTGGGTTACCAGTTCAGTATCTTCCTGAAGTCGTAGTCTTCAGGGTTCTCGACGTATTTCTTCGCGGCTTCGTAGTCGTCGGGCGTGATGTATTGCAGGCACTCGTTGAACACGAGACGCGCCTTGCCGCCGTTCATGTTCACGAGACGTGGTTTCACCTTGCCGTTCTCGTCTTCCACATCCTTGAGATACAGCGGCTTGATGTCACCGACGTGGTCGGCGGTCACCATGGCGCCGCTGACGCCCTGGTCGTAGAGCTTCTTCACGCCGTAGCCGAGGATGGAGCAGTAGTAGAGGTCGAAGGCGCACGGATCGACGCAGCGTATCTCGTAGCCGATCTCGACCGGGCGGCTCTTCACGTTGAGGCCGAGCTGCTTCAGTCTGTCTTGCAGCAACATGTTGAAGATGTGTGCCTTGCTCACGTTGCCGAGTTCCGGATGCCCGTGGTCGTCGTACGTGAAGTTGACGCCTGAGTTCTTGATCTCCTCGTCGGTCATGAAGTGGAACACGCCTTCGCTGATGATGGCCACGCCGTAGTTCACGCCGATCATCTTGCGTTTTATTATCGCACTGATCACTAAGCGCAGGATCTTGTCGAAAGTAACCTCTGTGTTATGGAACATCTCCGGGATGATGATCATCGGGTAGTGGCACGCCGCGCCCATGGCGAAGGCGAGGTGTCCGGCCTCACGCCCCATGGCGGAGACGACGAACCAGTTGCCGCTCGTGCGTGCGTCCTCATAGACGGTCTGCGAGATCTTCACGCCGGCTTCCTTGGCGGAATAATAGCCGAATGTCGGGCTGCCCTCAGGCAACGGAAGGTCGTTGTCGATGGTCTTCGGCACATGGATGTTCTGGACCTCCACGTTGTTGGCTCTCAGGAACTTGGAGATGCGGTTGGCGGTCGAAGCCGTGTCGTCACCGCCGATGGTCACGAGGAGCTTCACGTTGTTCTTCACGAAGAAGTCGGTGTTGAACTCTTCGTCCTTCGGCTTGTAACGGCTCATCTGCAACGCCGAGCCGCCCATCCTCATGATCTGGTCGGCGTAGAGGAAGTCGATGTCGATGGTCTTCGGGTCCGGCTTGAAGAGGTTCTTGTAGCCTTCATGAAGTCCGATGACACGGTAGTTGTCTTTCAGGAATGTCTTGGCGACCGTGCTGATCACAGTGTTGATGCCAGGTGCCGGGCCGCCGCCCGCGAGTATTACTATTGATTGCATACCTTATTAGTTTGTAAAGTTCAAAAGTTCAAAAGTTTATAAAGTTTATAAAGTTTATAAAGTTTGTAAAGTTTGTAAAGTTTGTAAAGTTTGTAAAGTTTGTAAAGTTTGTAAAGTTTATAAAGTTTATAAAGTTTGTAAAGTTTCGAGGTTGCAAAAGTAAAAAATTTTTTGACTTCGTTTGATAAAATTAGTTATTTTTGCAAGTTTTATTAACAACGCTGATATTAACGTATGTATAGCTTCATTTCCGGAACCGTAGTGGAGAAGAATCCCGCTTATATAGTGCTTGATAATCAAGGTATTGGGTATTTAATTAATATTACTTTGAACACATTCACGGCGATAGGCGAGCAGGAGCGCGTGAAACTCTTCGTGCATCTCGCGATACGCGAAGACGCGCATCTTCTGTACGGCTTCTACACCGAGAAGGAGCGTTCGTTGTTCCTCCAGCTCATCACGGTGTCGGGCGTGGGCTGCAACACGGCGCGGCTGATCCTCTCGTCGATGACGGTGAAGGAAGCCGTCGATGCCATCGCGACCAACAACATCAAGATGATACAGTCGGTGAAAGGCATCGGCGCGAAGACCGCGCAACGCATCATCGTTGACCTCCACGACAAGGTCGGCAAGATGGAGGCCGGCACCAGCGAAAATTCACCGGCCGGATACAATACATTGAAAGATGAAGCGTTATCTGCTTTAATGGTTCTGGGCTTCAACAAGGTGAGCATCGAGAAAGCACTCGACAAACTCCTCAAGGAGATGACGAACCCTTCGGTGGAAGACCTCATCAAAGAAGCTCTCAGACTTTTGTGATTTTAGTTAAAGATATGATTTTGAAAAAGTTAAGATATATCATGACCGCAGTCCTGCTCTGTGCCTGCATCGCGGCAGGGGCGCAGGTCGGGAGCGGCAACCCATACGAAGAGGAACAGAGCACCGGCATCGCATTCCAAGACCCGCCGAACATCACACGAACCATCGAATACGACCCGGCGACAGGACAGTATATCTTCCTGAACAAAATCGGCGACTTCATCTACCGCGACCCTTACACCATGACGCAGGAACAGTATTTCGAGTATTACCGCGACAAGGCACTGCGCGACTACTGGAAGGAACGCCGCGACGCCTCGATGGGCAACAACAACGGCAACCAGCTCATCCCGACGATATACGTCGGCGGCAAGGTGTTCGACAAGATCTTCGGAAGCAACACCATCGACATCAAGCTGCAAGGCTCCGCTGACGTCACCTTCGGCTACAAGAAACAGAAACGCAAAGACCCCGCGCTGACGACAGCACAGCAGAACACGGCGAACTTCGACTTCGATATGCACATGCAGATCAGCGCGTCGGCGAAGATAGGCGAGAAAATCAACTTCAAGCTGAGCTATAACACTGAAACACAGTTCAGTTTCGAAAATAAGTTCACCCTGCGATACGAGGGCGATGAGGACGACATCCTGCAACTCCTCGAAGCCGGCGATGTCAGCATGCCGCTCAGCTCGTCGCTCATCACAGGCACACAGTCGCTCTTCGGCTTCAAGACAAAGCTGAAGTTCGGCAAGACCACAGTCACGGCGATAGCGTCGTATCAGGAGAGTGAGACGCAGAACATCGCGGTGAGCGGCGGCGCGTTGAAACAAGAGTTCGACATCGAATGCGTCGATTACGAGGAAAACAGACACTTCTTCCTCAGCCAGTATTTCCGCGACCATTACGAAGAAGCACTCGCCAACCTCCCGACAGTGACGTCAAGCATCAACATCACCAAGCTGGAGGTGTGGGTGACAAACACAAGCTCGTCGTACGACAACAACCGCAACATCGTGGCATTCACCGACTTGGGCGAATATAACGAAGACTGGATCTACAACCACCACAAGGTGCATCCGAGCTACGGCACCAACAAGGAGTTCCCTGACAACGGCTCCAACAGCCTCCTCGACAACATGAACGTTGACCAGATCAGAAACCTTAACAACGTCACGTCATATCTCACCAACGAGGGCTACACCTCAGGCCTCGACTTCGAGAAGATACAGCGGGCCAAGAAACTGACGACATCGGAATATTCCTACAACCCGAAACTGGGTTTCATCACGTTGAATATCACGCTGAATTCAAACCAGTCGCTGGCGGTGGCATACCAATACACCGTCATCGGACAAGAGGGCGTGTTTCAGGTCGGTGAGTTCTCCGACCAGGGCATAGGCGAGCCTAACCTGCTGGTTGCCAAGTTGCTGAAGAGCACTACCGTCAACACCAAGATGCCGATGTGGGACCTGATGATGAAGAACGTGTATAACATGCGAGCCTATCAGGTGTCGGGCAATGAGTTCACGATGAACATCCTGTACCTCGGCAACAACAACGGTGTTGCCACCGGTTATTTCGCCGACGCGAAAGACGACGTGAAGGGACGCTCGCTGCTGAACCTCATGGGGATGGACCGCTTGAACAACCAGAACAACCCTGTTGACGGCGGTGACGGCATGTTCGACTTCATCAACGGGGCGACGACCAACGGAGGCACCATCAACGCCGCGACAGGCCGTATCTATTTCACGGTGCTGGAGCCTTTCGGCGGACGTATCAGGGACATTTTCAGGGACGACCCCGTCCTGGCCGACAAATATGCCTTCGACTCACTTTACACGATGACGAAGGTCATGGCGAAACAATACGCCGAGAAGAACAAGTTCCGCATGGAAGGCAGTTACACCTCCTCGTCGGGAAGCGAGATAAACCTCAACGCACTCAACGTGGAGCCGGGTTCGGTGACGGTGACAGCCGGCGGCATACCTCTCGTCGAAAACGTCGATTACACCGTTGACTACACCCTCGGCCGCGTGACCATCCTCAACGAGGCGCTGCTCAACTCCGGCGCCACCATCAACGTGTCGCTGGAGGACAACACCTCGATGTCAACAATGCGCAAGAACTACCTCGGGGCGCGTGTCGAACATGAGTTCAACCCTAACTTCATCGTCGGCGGTACCGTGCTTCATCTCTCCGAAAGGTCATACACCACAAAGGTCAACTACAGTAGCGAACCTATCTCGAACACCATCTACGGCTTCGACATAAACTACCAGACTGAGTCACAATGGCTTACCGATGTCCTCGACAAGCTGCCTCTCTACGAGACAAGCACGAAGTCGAGGATAACGCTCTACGGCGAGTTCGCGCAGTTCATACAGGGCATCAACAAGGCGGCGGGCCAGGATGTCGGGACATCGTACATCGACGACTTCGAGGGCGCGAAATCGACGATCGACCTGCGGCAGTGGCATTACTGGCGTCTGGCGAGCACGCCTCAGCATCAGCCGGCACTCTTCCCCGAAGGCAACTCCGTCGGCCTGGAGAACGGCTTCAACCGCGCCAAACTCTCGTGGTTCATCATCGACCAGTCGGTGTTCTACGACCGTTACGGCAACCTGCTGCCACCTAACATCACCAACGACGAACTGTCGGATAACCGTGTCCGTCAGGTGCTGCTGACCGAGATATATCCTAACCGCGACATCGAGTCGGGGACATCGACGAATATGTCGGTGCTCAACCTCGCATATTACCCGAAGGAACGCGGCGCATATAACTTCGACACAGAGAACGTCAACGAGGACGGGACGTTCAGCAACCCCACCGACAGATGGGGCGGCATGATGCGTGCCATGGAATCGACCGACTTCAACTCCACCAACGTGGAATACATAGAGTTCTGGATGATGGACCCGTTCTGTGACGGCATGGACCAGACCAACACCGGTAAGCTGTACTTCAACCTCGGTGACATCTCCGAGGACATCCTCCGCGATGGCCGCAAGTCATACGAGAACGGTTTCCCGACGACGGCGGATGTGGTCAACGTCGATACCACCGTGTGGGGACGCGTGCCGTCGCTTCAGGCTTTAGTTGAGTCGTTCGACAACAACCCCGACTCACGTCAGTACCAGGATGTCGGCTACGACGGTCTCTCCGACACTGACGAACGCTCGTTCCACGCAGCCTTCCTCGAGACGATGAGACAGAAACTCACAGGCGACGCCTTCGCGAAACTCAACGAAGACCCTTCGTCGGATGACTATCATTATTTCAGAGGCTCTGACTACGACATCGACGACAAGTACTCCAGCATCTTGGAGCGTTACAAGAAATACAACGGCAACGAGGGCAACTCGCCGTCGGAGACACAATACACCGATGGCTACACCACCAACAGCACCACGCTGCCTGACGTCGAAGACATTAACAAAGACAATACACTCAGCGAGTCGGAGAATTACTACCAGTACGTCATCGACCTCGACCCCACGAAGATGATGACGACAGGACAGAACCGCATCGCCGACATCCGCAACGCCACGGTGCAGACCGCCAACGGCGAGACGAAGCATGTGAAATGGTATCAGTTCCGCATCCCCGTAAGGGAACCTGACAACATCATAGGCAACATCGAAGGGTTCAACTCCATCAGGTTCTTCAGGATGTTCCTCAAAGGATTCAAGAGCGACATCGTGATACGTTTCGCCACCCTCGACCTCGTGAGAGGCGAATGGCGCACATACACCAACGCGATACAGGCCCCGGGCGAATACCAGCCAGGCGACCTTGGCAACGAGACAGTGTTCGAGATGTCGGCTGTCAACCTCGAGGAGAACAGCGGACGCACGCCGGTGCCTTACTGCATCCCTCCGGGAGTGGAACAGGAGGTCTATACTGGCATGACATCAACGGTGAAACAGAACGAACAGGCGTTGCAGCTCGCCGTGAAGAAACTCGTCGATGGCGACGCACGCGGAGTGTATAAGTCAACGGAGTTTGACTTCAGATATTACAAGAAACTGAAGATGTTCATCCACGCGGAGAGCATGAACTTCAGCGATGACGTCAAGGACGGCGAGGTCACCGCGTTCGTGCGCTTCGGCTCCGACCTCACCGACAACTACTACGAGTATGAAATCCCGTTGCAGATCACGCCATGGAACACGTCGGTCACCGATGAATACGGCATCTGGCCGGTGAGCAACACCATGGAGATAGTGTTCGACAAGGTCGTCGATGTCAAGGTGAACCGTAACAGAGCCATGGCCAACGGCAACAAGGAGGTCAAGACCAACCGCCTCTATACCGAGATGGACGGCAAGAACTATATAAAGGTGTTGGGTAACCCGACGATCAGCGAGGTGCGTTCGATGATGATTGGTATCAGGAACCCGAAGAAAGAAGGCGAGGTGCCGGAAGACAAGAGCGTCATCGTCTGGGTCAATGAACTCAGGATGACGGACCTCGACAACAAAGGCGGCGTCGCCGCGACAGGCCGCGCCGAGGTGACACTCGCCGACCTCGGACGTGTCGCCGTGGCAGGCACATACCAGTCGGCGGGCTACGGCTCGCTCGAGACCAAAGTCACACAGAACCAGATGCAGTCAACTAAATATTATAATGTGTCGGCCGACATCGACCTCGGCAAGTTCATGGCCCCGCAGAAGTCGGGAATGTCGGTGCCTGTCCACTTCGACAGAAACCAGACCACCCTCTCGCCGGAATACAACCCGCTCGACCCTGACGTGAAACTCAAGACCGCATTGAGCGACCTCGACAAGCACGGCAAAGACTCCCTCAACGCGTTGGCCTGTGATGTCACGTCGCAGACGAACTTCAACGTCACCAACCTGAAGAAAAACCGTGTCGGCAGCAAGAAACCGCACTTCTGGGATGTAGAGAACCTCAACGCTTCTTATGCATATACCGACCAGGAACACGCAAGCCCTGACCTCGAATACAACTCGCAGAAGTCGCATCGCGGCGGACTAGGCTATGCCTACACCACCAACTCGAAGCCATGGGAGCCGTTCGCGAACGCGAAATGGGCATCGTCGAAATACCTGCAGCTCATCAAGGACTTCAACCTCTACTACATGCCCAAGAGCTTCAGCTTCAACACGGAGATGTACCGTCAGATACAGGAACAGAAGATGCGTAACAAGTCGTCAGGCCTCATTATCATCAAGCCCACTGTGGCGAAAGACTGGGACTGGAATCGTAACTACGACTTCCGCTGGGACATCTCAAAAGGCTTGAATTTCACGTATCACGCGACGGCTAATGCCTATATCTACGAACCTTCCGGGACACCGGAGACAGGCACCGAAGAATGGAGACTCAACCGTGACACGGTGAGAAGAGAATTGGGCAGATTCGGCTCGATAGACAACTTCCAGCAGTCGGTCAAGGTGAGTTATAACATCCCTGTCAACAAACTGCCGTTCTGCGACTGGCTCGGCTCGACGGTAAACTACACGGGCAACTACCGCTGGACGGCCAACTCGCACAACCTGCAGGCCAAACTCGGCAATACGGCGTCGAACGACAACACCATACAGTTCTCCGCGACGGCTGACCTCTCGAAACTGTATAACAAGAGCACGTATCTGAAAAATGTGCTGTCGCCGAAACGCACCAATAATAATAAAGGTAGGTCGAAGAAGGAGGAAGAGGAGAAGGACAAGAACGACACCGTCGTGAAGAAGAAAGATAAGGTCAATGTCGGCAAGGCTGTCGGCGAGGCTGGAATACATATACTCTGCATGGTGAAGAAAGTGACGTTCAGCTATTCGCAGGGAAGCGGTGTCACGCTGCCTGGCTTCATGCCGAAGCCCGACTATCTCGGGATGTCGTACGGCTCCGACGCGCCCGGGTTCGGCTTCATCGCTGGACAGAAAGCCGACATCCTCAACAGGGCGATGGCCAACGGCTGGCTGAGCACCGACTCTACGTTCAACTCACCGTATTCGGAGAAGATGAGCGACCAATATAATTATAAGGTGCAACTCGAGCCTTACGCCGACCTGAAGATTGAGGTCTCTGGCAACAGGACGTATGCCGAGAACTTCCAGGAGTATTTCCGTTCCGACATGTTTGGCAACTTCCAGTTCTACACCCCGACGACAAGCGGCAACTACAACATCTCGTATTTAATGGCCGCGACATCGTTCGCCGACGGAGACAAACTCTTCAAAGAGATGCTTGAAAACCGCCGGGATGTGGCGATGCGTCTCGCACAGGAGAACAGCGCGTGGATGGCGTTGGACAGTGACCACAAGATGGTTTACGACAGCATCGGCCACGGCCTGTATCCATACGGCTATGGCGCGACATCACAGGAAGTGCTGCTGTATTCGTTCCTCGGGGCTTACAGCGGACAGAATGGCAACAAAGCCTCACTCACATTATTCAAGAAATTCGCATTGCCTAACTGGACGCTGAACTTCACCGGCCTCACGAAGATACCTGCCATAAAGAAAGTGTTCAAGACAGTCAACATCACACATTCGTACAAGGCGACGTACTCGATCTCGCAATGGGTGTCGAATGTGAACTACGATGCCCAGAACATGCTCGCCGTATATGAAGGCACCAACCTCAGGGTTCCGGAGTTCGACATGTCGCAGGTGACGCTTAGCGAACAGTACGCCCCGCTCATCGGCGTCAAGCTGACGTTCAAGAACACATTGGCACCGTCGTTCGACTACAAGAAGTCAAGGACGCTCACGCTGACGTTCAGCAACAACCAGGTCACTGAGGTCGAAGGCCGCGAGATCGTCATCGGATGCGGATACACCTTCAAAGACCTCGGCTTCTCGATAACGCTCCTCGACGGGTCAAACAGGAGAAGTATCAGCAATGACCTCACGCTGAAACTCGACATCGGATTCAGGAGAGACAAAACCACACTCCGCAGCATCAACGAGAGCTACAGCCAGATCTCGTCGGGACAGCGGAAGGTGAACGTCTATTTCACCGCCGACTACAACTTCAGCCAGCGTCTGTCGGCTCAGGCCTTCTTCAAATACGACATGTCAAACCCGTACGTCGCCAATTCGTACAAGACGACAAACACATACGCGGGCCTGACTTTGAGGTTCAGCCTGACACAATAAAATTTTTTTCTAAATATTTGAAAGTGATTAAATAAAAGTTGTACTTTTGCAGCGCGAAAAATAATTTTTTAAAAATATGAATACTCCATCAAATTTAAAGTACACAAAGGATCATGAATGGATCCGTTTGGAAGGTGAAACAGCATACGTCGGCATCACAGACTATGCACAACATGAATTAGGTGACATCGTTTTCGTTGACGTTGACACAGTTGATGAAACACTTGATGCAGAAGAGACATTCGGCACAGTCGAGGCAGTGAAGACCTCATCAGAGCTTTTCATGCCGGTGGCAGGCAAAGTCGTCGAATTCAACGAAGCACTCGCTGACGCTCCGGAACTCGTCAACAAAGACCCGTACGGCGAAGGCTGGATGATCAAGGTTGAAGTCAACAATGCAGCCGACATCGAAGGTCTCCTTGATGCCGAAGCGTACAAAGCTCTCATCGGCTAATCATTGAGGCACCTTACAAGAAATATCCTCCCCGGCTTGATCTGCGGTATCGTCATCATGATACTGACGGGACTGCCGGGGTCTTGTTTCCCGACGGTAAAGACATTCTGGGAATGGCTCGGTCCCGACAAGATTGTTCACCTTCTCATGTTCGGGACACTCGCATTCTTGATACCGTTCGGATACCGGTGTGACTATGTCCAATGGGACATCGCATACAGGAAAAGGCTTCTTTGGCTGTCGCTGCTCATTGCCGCCGCCTACGGAGGCCTCACCGAACTGCTACAGAGGTATGTCTTCATCGGCAGGTCAGGGTCGTTGTATGACTTCTATGCAGATGTAATCGGTTGTGTATTAGGAGTTTTTATATTCAAAATGTCGTACCGAAAAAAAATAAAAAAAAATCGCCTTTAGTTCAATAATATTTGTTATCTTCGCAGCGTTTTTCAAACCGAATAAAATTCAGAAATATGGAAATAAAAAAATCACCCAAAGCAGATCTTGACGGCAAGAAATTGACGTTCACTCTCATCGGATTGGTAGTTTCTTTGTTTGTCATCTGGCGTGTGTTCGAGTACAAGAGCTATGACAAACAGACAGCAGAAGTCTTCCAGAGACAGACGGAAGTCATCGAGGAAGAGATGGTTGAAATCACAAAACAGGAGCAGCCCAAGCCACAGGTGCAGGCTCCGAAGCCACAGGTAACACAGATTCAGGTCGTGGAAGACGACGTTGAGGTTGAGGATGAAATCGACCTTAACGCTGAGGTTTCGCAGGACGAGGTTATCGAGGAATATGTTTACGAAGCTCCCGAAATGGAAGAAGAAGAGATTGTCGAAGCCGAGATCTTCAAGGTGGTGGAAGAGATGCCTGAGTTCCCTGGCGGAACGGCAAAGCTCCTTGAATATATCGGAAAGAACATCAAATACCCTATGATGGCCCGCGAGAGCGACATTCAGGGTAAGGTATATGTCAACTTCGTCGTTGAGCCTGACGGTTCAATCTCACACGTCGAGGTGCTGCGTGGCATCGGCGGCGGCTGCGATGAAGAGGCAGTCCGCGTCGTGCAGAGCATGCCTAAATGGAAACCAGGCAAGCAGCGTGGCGCACCGGTCCGCGTGCAGTACATGGTGCCGATCGTCTTCAAACTACAGTAAGACACATACTTGAAAAAATATGAAAGAGACATACTATATGTCTCTTTTTTTTTGTTATCTTTGTGCGTTTTTTAATGAAAGAATAAGTGGAGAAAAAAGGCAAATATATCTTCAAACTCTTCGGAAACAAAGACCTTCCGACATATTTCCTCGAACGGCGCAACGTCGTCAGGATGATAGTCTTCACGACATTCTATTCCTTGGTTTTTATCAACGTTTTCCGCCCGTTCAATTCCGAGAACTGGATACCTAACATCAATAGCAGCAGCTACTTCCTGTATTCTTCGATCTTAGTCATCGTCGGTATGGTCGTCGTCTCGCTGAGCCGTGTGCTGATGCGTTTTTTTGTAAAAAAAGTCCAGCTGGGTTTCTTCGAATATATACTGTGGCTGGTGTTTGAGGCGATTCTCCTCGCTGCGTTCTATGTCTTCATCGGACATGAGGTCGGCTTCGTCGAGAATTACATGTCGGAAAATCCCGGCATCACGTTCTGGATAGCGAT
Source organism: uncultured Bacteroidales bacterium (assembly GCA_937896895.1). Classification (GTDB taxonomy): domain Bacteria; phylum Bacteroidota; class Bacteroidia; order Bacteroidales; family F082; genus Limimorpha. Next base: position 14,558 of record CALBNV010000032.1, read on the forward strand.
GTTCGACATCTATAAGAAAGCGGCGGCGAACACGTTCTGGATGTTGCTCATACCATATACTATCTCGTTGCTGTATCTCAGCAATGAAGACATCAAGAAACGGCTCGTCGAAAGCGAGAACAAACCCGCCGGCAGGATAATACAGTTCAAGGACGAACGCGGCGAGATCCGCTTCTCGACGGCGCTGGAGAACATCCTTTACATCGAGGCTGCGGATAACTATGTGAATATCAAATACGTCAACAACGACAGGATCTCCGATTTCATCCTCCGTAACAAACTCAAGAATGTGGAGGAGGACATGGCGAACACCCCGCTGAAACGCTGCCACCGCTCGTATATGATAAACCTCGTGCATGTGCTTTCGATAAAACACGACCAGACCGACATCGGCATCGAGTTCGACACGACGAGCATAAAAGGCATCACGGTGACCAAGACCTATCAGGACTCCATCATCGACGCCTTCGTGAAATATTCAGGTCAAAAACAATGAAGATGAAAAGGATTCTGACAGTTTTGATGTTTCTGTTTGTGTTACTGCCGGGGCGGGAGATGAAGGCGCAGTACAACCACAAGCATTATATCCTCATGGGAAAGATCGACCTGTCGAACGAGAAATATTCCGATGCGATACAGAACTTCAACATCGCGATTCTTGCGAAGCCGAATGACTTTGAGGGCTATTTCCTTCGCGGGATAGCGAAATACAGTCTCTCCGACTACAGCGGTGCGGTGGAAGACTTTACGAGAACCATCGAGCTTCATCCTCTTTATGTCAGGGCTTACCATTACCGCGGTGTCGCCAACGACCAGCTCTCTAACTACTCCGCCGCGATGGACGACTTCCGCGAAGCCATCGGCATGGACCCGTATGACGAGGAACTGCATCTCGCAAGCGGCTCGACACGGATGCACCTCAACGACTATGAAGGCGCGATAGCCGAGTTCGACACAGCGTTGATAATCAACCCCGAGAACTCCAACGCGCTCATCTCACGCGGCGTGGCGAAGAGATATATCGACGACCTCGACGGCGCCATCAGCGACCTGAACCTCGCCGTGTATAACGACTTCTTCAACATCGAGGCGGTCATCCGGCGCGGGATGCTTGAGATCGAGGCCGAGGATTACAACGCCGCCATGGACGACTTCAACGCCGCCATGAAGCTCGACAAGAACAACCCGCTGATATATTTCAACCGCGCCGTGGCCTTCCTCAACCTCGGCGACACCACCGCAGCTCTCAGAGACTACGAGAAGGTCAATAACCTCGACCAACGTAATGCGCTGACTTATTTCAACCGCGCCATAATATATTCCGCGTTGGGAGATTACGACGTGGCACTCGCCCTGTACGACAAGGCCATCGAAATCAACCCGCAGAACATCTACACGTATTTCAACCGAGGCATCCTGTTCTGCAAACTCGAGGACTGGGACGCGGCGGAAGACGACTTCAGCACCGTCATCGACCTATTCCCCGACTTCATTGACGCATGGGTCAACCGCGCGGCGGTGAGGATCGAGAAAAACGACATCCGCGGCGCAGAGATGGACCGCTGGCAGGCACGCGAGATAATGGCACTCGTGAACGACAATGAAGCCAACATCGACTCGCTGTACAGGAATTACGCGCAGAAAGACTACAACAAAATCATACAGTTCGAGTCGGACTTCGTGAACGGCGACCGGCAAAACACTCTCACACAGTTCTCCGACATCGTCATCAGACCGTGCAAGAGCCTGATAGTGAATCTGACAGACAAGAACGCCACGCGTTACGATGCGGTGTTGAGCCAGGTCACCGAACTCGCCGGCCTCGACGGGAGAATGGCGTACGTCATCAACGACCTGCAAGAAGAAAGCCACGTGTCGCTCCTCAACGACTCGGTGATAGCTGAAGTCGATGACGTGAAAGTAGCTGAATTTCTCGAAGGCATGAACAACTTCGAGATGTTCAACTACCAGCGCGGCGAGGTGATTTTCCGCTCGCTCCTCGGCCATCCGCTCCTCGGCGTCTATGCCGGCATCAACCTCGCCGCCGTGCAGTACGCCAAGGCAGAACTCGTGCTCATCGACCGTAGCTACGACAACTCGGTGTATATCACGCAGAAGAAGTCGCACGATAAGACTTTCGCCGAGCAGAACGCTGCACCCGACTACAGCCTCGCGGCCTCGACCTTGGAGACGCTGCTCTCCGCCAACAGGAAAAACCCGTATCTGTGGTACAACCTCGGCAACGTGCATCTCCAGATGAAACAGTTTGAACGCGCCATCGACGATTTCACGATGGCGATAAAATATGACTCACATCTTGGTGAGGCTTACTACAATCGTGCCCTGACACTGCTCTATCTGCGCAGGAATGAGCCGGCTGTCAGGGACTTGAGCAAGGCCGGCGAACTCGGCATAACCGATGCCTACGTTGTGATGAAACGTTTTTCAGGAAATAAATAATCAATACTATGAAAAAGAAAAGAATAACAATTATCGCTCTTTTGGCCGCCATCGCGATATGCACTGCCGCGGCGATTTGGATTATCAATGAATCAAAATATGTGAAACCGGAGCGCATTGAGCCTGAAGTGTTTGAGGATGTTGAGTTCGACTCCGACCTGCTCATCGGGCTGTGGAACGAGAACTCGGTGTATTACCGTTACAGCGATGACGGGAGCGCCGTCACATGGGACGTGACCGACGACATCGCCGAAAGCGAAGGCACGAGGCTCAGCTGGGAGCTGCGTCACAACCTCTTCATTCATAACTATATAATGGAAATCGGCGGTGTGGTGCCGAAGATGTACAACATGAAACAGCTCGAACTCGACATCCTCGAATACAACGACGACTATGGCGTGAACCACGTCTTCAAGAGGGTGGAGGAGCCTGACCTCATCAATTAGCGGCTTTCTTCAGTTTAATGACTTTCGGGGTCTTCCCGATGAACTGCGGCATCGTCATCCCGACCGACGCGTTGATGTATGTCGGGTCGCAGACGTAATATCTCTTGCCGCCGTAGGTGAACGCATCGCCTTTTGTCTTGAAGTCATCGCCGAAGCAGACCGCCGTCGCCACATGCCCTTCGTATTGCAGGCCAATGACTTTCGCGTCGGTGTAAGTGGTGACGAGCCATGAGAACAAGGCGGCGCGGTCTTCACAGTCGCTGTACGGATAAGCAATCACTTCCTCCGGGTAGAAATATTTCTCATAGCCGAACTGGTCGTCGTCGGTCTTGTAGTTGAAGGCGTTCTGCACGAAATGCAGCAGCATGTCGATGAATTCGTAAGGCGACATCCCGTCTCTCATCGCTGTGAGGTTTGTGTTAAGCTCGTTTTGTGCCTCGATGGAGATAGGTGAGGCGAAATAGATCGGGAACATTGTCATCGGTACGTCGTTGAGGTATGCGATATGCGAGGAATTGTATGGCAGTGTGACCTGTCTGTCTCTCGTGAGGTTGAGTGTCCTTACGATGTCGCATTTGCCCATGTTGAGGTTTTTGTTGAAGTCGAGCAACATCTGCCGTTTCTCGGCGTCTTGTTCGCAGAAGTCATACGAATAGACCGGCTCGTTGCCGTTGCCGCCGAAGACGGTGTAGTATTTCACCTTGCCGCCGTTGTCGTCGAAACGGAAGAAATTGTAAGAATAGACCTCGAGTCTGTTGTCGATGGCGATGAGCAGCGACAGTGCGCCTGAGTCCTTGCCGCGTGCCACCTTGGTCTTGAAGTTGCCTTCGTTGCGGAGCATGTAGAAACAGAAAAGCACCCTGTCGTTGTCGCCGGTGAACACATTGTCGGCGACGGAGCGCAGCAGGCAGTAATAGCCCCATTCGTTAAGCCCGTAGCTGTCAACGATGGCGGTGAGTTCGTCCCAGAGGCCTTGTGCGTAGCTGTCGTTGGCCGACATCTTCTTCAGGTATTCCGCTATGTCACTCTCCTTCGTGCCTGCCGCCCTGACGCGCAGATGGTTGTCGAAGCGTATCTTCAGCACGCAGCCGTAGAAGTTGATGTTGAGGATGTCGCTTTCCGGTGTCTTCGCTCTCATCGTGTAATTTGTAACGAACCGGTTGTAAACCGTCGTGTCTTCGCCTCCCGCCCGTTTCCTGATGACGTAGCTGTTGGCAAGGCTGCTGTTTTTCCCCGCGACGGAGACGGAGTTGGTCACTGCTGGAAGATCTTGTACCTCAACATATTCCACGCCGCACTCGCGTGAGGAGACTGTCTCTTTTGAGGTTTTTGCCATGGGAATCTCCTTCGGCTTCGGCACGTTCATGGCGAGTTGTTCCGCCTTGAAGTCGTTGAAAAGCTTCCATTCCTTTGCGACGAAATCGGCGAATTCAGCCATGGCCTTGGCTTTGAAGTCATCGCTTTCTTTCTGCATGGCCTCAATGCCGCTATTGTATTCCTCTACGAATTTCTTGTATTCATCTTCAACCTGCGAAAATGAACTCATTGACAATGTGATGATTAACGATAGAATCAGATTTTTCTTCATGTGTGATGTTTGTTGACTGTTTTTTGATGTGATGTTTGTTGACTATTTTTTGATGTGTTTCGTTTTCTTGTTTCTTATAGAAATGTCAGGAAGTCCTCGTAGTTCTTTTCGAGCAGTGTCGGCGTGTCGAGGCCGTAGGGGCATTTCTTCTTGCACTGTCCGCAGTGGAGGCAGTCTTTCACCTTCGCCATCTTCTCCTTGTATTCGTCGCCGAGATACACGCTGAGCGGTGCGCGGCGGAGGTAAAGGCTCATCCTCGCGCAGTCGGGGATATATATCCCGGCGGGGCATGGCAGGCAGTAACCGCAACCGCGGCAGAAGTCGCCGGAGAGCATCTCCTTGTCTTTCTTGATTTTCTCGCGGCGTTCGTCGGTCATCACCGGAGCTTCTCTCTGGTAGGAGATGAACTCGTCGAGTTCCGCCTCTTTCTGCACGCCCCATATCGGGAGCACGTGGTCGAATTGGTTGAGGTAGGCGTAGGCCGTCGCCGAGTCGGTGATGAGTCCGCCCGACAGTGCCTTCATGCAGATGAAGCCCATTCCCGCTTCCTTGCAGAGATCCACTATTTCGAGGTCTTTGTCCGACGCGAGGTATGAGAACGGGAACTGTAGTGTCTCGTAAAGTCCCGACTCCACGGCTTCCCTTGCCACGTTGAGGCGGTGGTTGGTGATGCCGATATGGCGCACCTTGCCTTGTCTCTTAGCTTCGAGCATCGCCTCGTAGAGTCCGCTGCCATCGCCCGGCTTCGGGCAGAACGACGGGTTGTGGAACTGGTAGAGGTCGATGTAGTCGGTCTTGAGTAGCCCGAGGCTCGTGTCGAGGTCTTTCCAGAACGCCTCGGCGGTGGTGGCTCCGGTCTTCGTCGCGATGATGATTTTCTCGCGTATGTCGGCCATCGCGTAGCCGATCTTCTCTTCGCTGTCGGTGTAGAAACGCGCGGTGTCGAAATATGTTATGCCGTTGTCGTATGCCTTTCTCAAGAGGTGGGCGGCTTCGTCCCTGCTGATGCGTTGTATCGGCAGTGCGCCGAAGCCGTTCTTATTCACTGTGAAACCTGTGTTTCCTAACTTTACGAGGTCCATTGTTTTAATTCAAATTTTAAAATTCAAAGATTAGAATATCCATGCGAGAAGCACGAAGAGCCAGTGTGCGCTGATGCCGGCCACGAGGCCGCCGATGGTGTGTGCGCCGATGGCCTTGGAGATGAGTTCGCGGTGTCCGAGGGAGTCGAGCATGGCGGTGTGTGTGCTGAGGAATCCGCTCCAGCACATGCCGATGGCGGTGCACACGGCGATGGCGTTGTTGTCGATGAAGCCTTCGGCGATGAACTTCGGGAGGAGGCCGAGAGCCGCGCCCACGGCGCCGAGTGACGTTATCGGGAACGCCACGAGCTCGGGGTGCTCGAAGCCGAACAGCCATTTGAACACGAAGTCGATCTTCCCGGCGAGGCGTGGCAGCACTGGCACGCCTTCGTAGGCGGCGCCGGTGTATGCGCCGTCAACGCCGCTCGCGCCGAAGGTGAGCATCATCACCACGGTGGAGATGATCAGCACGCCCGGGATGATGGCGAGGCCGATGCTCACGCCTTCCTTGCCGCCGTCGAGGATGGAGTCGAGGAAACGCATGAAAGCACTGCCTTGTGACTTGAACGAGATGTTCTCGTTGGCCTCAAGCTCATGCTGCGACTCGAACCTGTCGAGCTCCGGGAACGACTTCAGCGTGAAACGCTGCATCAGGCGCGTCGAGACGATGCTCCCGATGACCGCGCCGACGAGACCGACCAACGCGCCGTTGAGGAAGCCGAGACCTAACATGTAAAACACCACGACCAAACCCATGCCGAACGCCGTGCCGAAGTTGGTCAGCGAGCAGAGCTGGTACGTCTTGAAATAACTTGAGAAATATCTGTCCTTCGACAGCGTGATGATCGCCGGGTTGTCTGACAGGAACGTGAGAATCCCGCCGAGGGCGGCGACGCCCGGGAGGTTGTATATCGGCTTCATCAGCGGGCGAAGCACGAACTCCACGAGGCGCACCACGCCGAACTCCACGAGAAGCTTGCCGAGAGCACCGGTGAGCACGCAGACGGCCATCAGGAAGAAGACCGTCTCGAGAAGCAGGTGGTAGGCCGTCTGCATCACCGTGTTGAGCATGTTGGCGGCTCCCATCCTCACGCCGAGGAACCCGAAGAAAAGACCGAGTATCACTAAAAATATCAATGCCTCAATGACGCGACGCTTGAAGAAATTGGGCATCGTAACCTTTTTGATGTTGAGTTTCATGGTACAGCTGTTTTGATTTTATCTATTTATGAAATTGATCCTCCATGTGAGGCTCACGTTGGCCTGGTATGTGAGCTTGTCTCTTGTGAAACAGAAGATGCCGTCTCTGTATTCCGTGAGGCATCTCGTGTCGTTGACGGCGAAGAAGGCGTTGAGACGGATGTCATGCCTGTCTTTCAGCGGGAAGAACTCCACGCCGCCGCCGTAGAACGTGATGTCGGTGCCGGGCAGGATGAAATGGTCGTAGATGTCTTCGACGGCGACGGTCTCCTCCTGCGCCTTGTTGACGTCGTAGCCTGCCTTGACATAGACCGACATCTTGTCCTTCATGAAATAAACTCCCACGCGGCCGTCAATCGTCATGTCGTCGAAGAGGAAGTTCTTCTGCTCGAAGGACGCGCGGTTGGTGTAGTCTAAGTAGCCATAGACCGGCCCGAAGTCGAATGCCGTGCCCAACGCGATGACGTTCAGGAACTTGCCATCGCTGTATTCATAGAAGTTGACGGAGCACACGGGGTCGAAGTGCTTATAGTCGGCACGCCAATGTGCGTTGTAGCCGTAGAGTCCGCTGAGGTTCTCTCCGCCGAAAGGCGAGTTGATGAACTGCGCCGTGAACGTGTTCTTCTTGTCTCTTGTCGTGAAGGTGGCATTGATGCCGAGTTGGTAACACGCCACGGTATTCCAGAATTCGGTGTGGTAATAGACATCAATGGGCGCGAGGTCGTACTCTATGCCGCCCATCGCCACGACCTGCTTGCCGGCCGACAGCGCGATGTCGTCGGTGACCTGCCAGCCGAGGTACATGTAGTCGGTCTTGCTGAAGAAGTCGCTCGATGTGTCGAGGCCTTTGAGGTTGAGCCGCTGACGGTAAGCGTAAAAAAACTTGTCGGTGATGTTGCCGGCGATCTTGAAATTCAGGAACTTGCCCGAGAAACCGGAGATGTCGGTCGCATCGGCATCTTGCTTCATGTTGTAATAGTCGAAATCAGCCCTGGCCTCAAGAGCCAGATTGCTGATCCGGAAATCTCCTGTCTTCTCTTTCTCCTGCGAAAATGACGTCAATGCAATCATTGCTAACGCCGTCAAGAACAAAAACTTTTTCATCTATTTTAATTTTTTATCTTCTTTCCAATTGACAAACAATAAGTTAAATCTTCTCGTTGAGTTTGACCGTATTCCTGAGGATGTGCCTCATCTCCGTCACTATCTCCATCGACTCCTGCAATATATTAAGGTATAAGACCGCCAGGTCGAGGTTCTCCTGCCTGTTCTGGACCCTGTCCATCTGCCTGACGCACACCTCCATGATGTAGTCTTCGTTTCTCTTGACGGATTCGGTCATCTCGTTGAGTTTGTCGGCATCGACATACATCAGCATGAAGCCGGCGTCGTCGATGGCCTTCAGCGTCTTGACCATCACGGAGCTGAGTTCCTCGACGTATTCTCTCGACAGCGGCGAGAACGAGTTATCGACGTATTCCTTGCAAGGCTCGCATATCCTCCTCAGCGAGTAGAGCGCCTGTTCTACACAGTTGTAGTTGAGGTGGAACCATGTGTTTTTCTTGAAGATCTCGTGTCCGTCGAGGCGGCGCATCATCTGCAACTCCTTGCGTTTCATGGTCTTCATCGTTGATTTCTCAATCTTGCATTGGATGAAGATGCTTCTGAGTTTCTTGATGTCTTCGTCGATGAACGCCTTGGTGACGCCGATGTACATCTCGCGTGTGTCGGCGATGAGCTGTTGCATGCTCTCGCTGTTGTGCCTGACGATGAGGCTGGCGATGGTGTCTTTGTCGGTTGTCCGCATGGCTTCGTCGAACAGTCTGTCCTCCGCCTTGTCTTCTTGTTTTTTGTTGCCGATGTCTTTCAGCACGAAGAAGAGGGCGATGGCTACCATGACCACCATTCCGGCGGTCTGTGTGAGCTGGAATATTATGGCGATCAGGAAGGCGAGCAGGAAGGCGGCCACTGCGGTGATGAGCCAGCCGCCGATGACGGAGATGACGCCTGTGACGCGGAACACCGCGCTCTCGCGCGACCATGCCCTGTCGGCTAATGACGCGCCCATCGACACCATGAAGACGACGTATGTCGTTGACAGCGGCAGCTTCAGCGAGGTGCCGAGCGCTATCAGCATCGAGGCGAGCACGATGCTCACCAGCCCTCTGATGAGGTCGAACGCCGCGCCGTCCTCCATGATCATGTCCTTCTGGTTGAACCGGCTGTTGACCCACGCCTTCGTCTTCTCAGGCACCGACTCGCTCACCGCTGCTGCCATGCTGTTGCTGAAACGCACCACGGCGCGGGCGGCGTACGACGAGCCGAACGACTCGTCGCCGGCGTTCTGCTTCGACAGGTCGAGGGAGGTCTGCAGCACGTCTTTCGCCTTCTTCGAGGTGAGCAGCGTCACCACCATGATCACGCCGGCGAGCATGATGTACATGAAACTCGCCGTGGCGGGGCTGTTGAGCGAACCCATCAGATGCGTCTCAAGGTCCGCGCCGCTCTGACGCACCTCTAAATATGTGTCGAGACAGGCCAACGGGACGCCGATGAAGTTCACGAGGTCGTTGCCCGCAAACGCCATCGCCAAGGCGAACGTGCCAATCAACACTATGACTTTCAATACGTTAATCTTGCATAAATATAAAATCTCCATCAGGATGCTGAAGAAGACAAGACAGCCGGCGAGGACGATGACGGTGTTGGCGTCGATCCACGCCTTGGTGTCGGCACTGATGAACGACGCGCCGCCCATGCCTTTTATCAGCATGAAATATACCAATGCGGTGGTCGCGATGCCACCGAAAACGCCTATCTTATACTTGAGGTTTTTCTTGTAGTTGAAAGTGAAGATGATTCGCGTAAGCCATTGAATCGCAATGCTGAAGACAAACGCTATAGCCACAGAGACGAAGATGCCCAATATCATCGTCATCGCCTTGCCGGTGTTGATGAGATCTGAAAGCTCCATTCCGCCGTCGCCGGAGTTGGTCTTGAAGATGGCTATGGCGAAGGTGGCGCCGATAAGCTCGAAGACCAACGAGACTGACGTCGAGGTCGGGAGACCGAGTTTGTTGAACACGTCGAGCAGTATGAGGTTTGAGATGATGACGGCCAAGAAGATGTAAATCAGTTCGTTGGCGTAGAAATATTCAGGGGCGAACACGCCGTTCCTCGCTATCTCCATCATCCCGTTGCTTATCGCCGCGCCAGCCAAGATGCCCGCGGAGGCAATTATCGTCACGACGCGGTATGACGCCGACTTGGTGCCGACAGCCGACGACATGAAGTTACACGCGTCGTTGCTCACTCCTGCACATAACCCCATGACAGCCAACAAGATGACTATCCCAAGTATTATCGGTAACATTGTTGCCATATCGTGTGAAATTTTTGCGCAAAAATATGAAAAATAACTGTATAAAACATTCTCAATGTCTTAATATTTTCAACATAGTATCGGCCTTGCAGGTTTGAGTTTTTTAGTTTTTAGTTTTTAGTCTTTAGTTTGGAGTTTTGAGAGTGGAGTTTTTTCAGTTTGGAGTTTTGAGAGTTGAGAGTGGAGTTTTTTCAGTTTGGAGTTTTGAGAGTTGAGGAACAGAATCAAAAATAATCATTTATAAATGTAAAAAAATATTACACATAAAAATTTTTTGCGCCCGTGCCGTTGAAGATGAAAAATTTCTATCTTTCCTCTAAAAAAAGCCATTCTTAATCCTGTCAAGTATCACATAATCAAT